>NZ_MQWB01000001.1:2341491-2438815 GCF_002257665.1 Rubricoccus marinus
GCCAGAGGCGGGGCAGAACGGCGCCTCTGGCGCCAAAGGGGCTACTCGTCCTCCGCGGGGTCCTCGTCGGGCACGTCGAGGCTGATCTCCTCAATTCCGGAGTCCAAACGCGCCTCCGAGGTGGGATCGTGGGCGTCGGGCGCCATCACGTCGGCGCTCATCGCGGCCTCCTCCAGTTCGGCGTCGGTCAGCGGGTTCTCCCCGAGGACTTCGGCGGCTTTGTCCGCGTGGCTCGGTGGCACCATGACGTGCACCGGCGAGAGGTCTCCGACGTTGAGGTTGAAGCTGTGATCGCGCTGCGTGAGCACGATGGCGGAAACCCCAGCTTCGTCTAGGCGATCGCGGACGAGATCGGCTTCGAAATCCGTGGAGCAGGAGAAGGCGGAAACCCAGCCTTCGTATCGGGCGGCGTCAGACATAGGAGGGAGAGGCAGAAAGAGAGGGGGGATCGGGCACGTGAACGGGCTGGGCGTCCTCGGTTTCGCCCACGAGCGCGCGGCGGCGCTGGAGCATGAAGTAGACGACGGCGGCCGTCGCTACGGCGCTCGCGGCGGCAAGGTACCACGGCAGCCCCATGCCTTCGAGCGCTTCGACGTCCATTTCAGGCTGGGAGCGGACGTAGGCGACGCCGAGCACGGCGAGGCCGTTGTTGAGCAGGTGCACGAGGGTTCCGGTCCACACGCTGCCCGTTGCCCACACCACGAAGCCGAGGTACACGCCTAGCGCCGCCAGAGGCAGGGCCTTGGTGAGTTGCAAGTGGTACAGCCCGAACACCACGCCGACAAGCACGATGGACCACATCATGCCAAGACTCCGCTCTACCTGGCGCTGGAGGTAGCCGCGGAAGATCAGCTCCTCGCAGATCGCGGGCGTGATCGCCACGGCGATGAACAGGAACCACGTGGGCAGATCTGTGCCCATGAGCAGCATCTCCACCATGTCGGCCTGCGCGGCGTCGAACTCGCGGAGGCTCTCGGGAAGCGGCAGCTTGGTGTTCATCTCGCCCAGCCACAGCACGAGCGGGTAGAAGACGGCCCACCCCACCCCAGCGAGCAAGAAGCCGACTCCGTCGGGCCGGCGGATGCGGAGAAACTCCTTCCAGTCCGGCGTGCTCCACCGCGCCATCAGACACGCGACGAGCGTGAAGCCGAGCCATTGCCCGAGCGTGTTGCCGCCCAACAGCAGCCCGCCGTGGTTGGTCAGGAGCGCCTCTGGCGTCATGGACAGCTCGCCCCCCTCCATGATGTCCCCCACCATGCCGACGCCGACGACGATGGCACCGATGATGTTGAAGATGACGAAGCCACCGACGAGAACGAGACCGGCCGCCAAGAGTGGGTTGAACTGGTTGCGCTCCACCCATCCCGTCATGCGGATCGGCTGCGCCCATGACCACGCATCGACGAGGGCCTCTGGCGCGCGTTTCGGGGCGAGGCGGTCCATGCGAACCGGAGTGGAGGCGTCGGCCGCCAGAGGCGGGTCACTGGGGAACGGGGGCAGAACGGGATCGGGCACGGGGGCGAAGGAGGTGTGCGCGGTCCCCAACGAACGCCGGGCCATCCGGGATTCACCGAGCCGACGGGCGGGAAGATGGGAACGCGGGGGTTCCGGTTCTCGGTTCTCGGCGCCAGCCCCTCTAAGGCCTCTGGCGCGTGTGTTCTCGCATGGCCGCTCTCTTTGGAACAGGAACAGAGGCATATTCCAATACCGGTCTCCTCTGGCGCCAGAGGGGTGCGCTTCCTGAACTCAGATCAAGGCATGCGGCTCGTTCTCGCTTCGATCCTCTTCACGCTCGGAGCGTGCAGTCCGAGCGGTAGCGAGGTGACCGTCGTTCCTCTCGACTCGTTGTTTGCGGACGCTCCAGCGATGCGGTGGATGTGGGACGCGCCACAGATCGACAGCGCAAGGAGCCTGAAGGATTCAGAAGCCAAGCGCGCGATTCAATCGCTACACCAGAGGCAGGAACTGCTGCCCTCGGCGCTGTCCCTGTACAGCCGGACATTTGCGGGAGCCTACTCTGGAGGCCAACCCATCGTGGTGATCCGCGGGATTCCTACCTCGTCCGAGGGTTTTACTCAAGACGGGAGTTGGTTCGCGATGTACTTCCCTGAAGGGGACAGTCTCTCTGGGGTAGGCTATGACCAAGTGGAAGACAGGCGGTATCGAGCAGAAAGCCCAGCTCTCTATGGTCTCATGACCTTTGAACGCCAACAGTGCTCCACGTGCCATGCTGTCTCCCCGCTGCTGGAGGCGCAAGTGGATAGCAGTCCACTGACGGTACCTGGTCCCGATCTTGGAGCGTGGGCTGGCTCTTTGCGGCCTCTCGCAAACAGCGACTCCCTGCTGGCAGACGAAGGATACTTCAGATCGTCAGTCCTCTACCCATCGCGCCATATCGCGGCCGGGTATCGAGATGGAATGCCGAGCTACGCTGGCAAGCTCGATGGGCTCGACCTTCGGGCCATCTGGACATTCTTGAGATGCGCCTCGGACTCACCCCCCGACCGCTATTCCTGCACCGGAATCCAGTAGCAATCCCATCGCCAGAGGCCTCTGGCGTTACGCCGCGATCGCCTCTGGCGCGGAGAGCGCGTCGAAGACCGCGTTCCAGTCGCCGGCGAACACGTCGACTGGCACGTCGCCGAGGGCGCGAGAGAGGTCAGCCGGCTCCATCTGGCCGGGGCGGTTGTCCAGGAATAGCCCCTCGAAGTTGACCACGTCGGGCGGGAGCAACACGAGATCGCCGACCTCCCCCCTCTCAGCCAGAGGGCCGAGCCCGGCCTTCAGGCTCTTGAAGTTGAGCAGGCCGCTCACGGTCACCACGCTGCCGAACAGCGTGTTCTCGCAGCCGACGACGTTGACCGTCAGGTTCTCCACGCGCTCCAAGACCGGCGCCACGCGGTCGCGCAAGAGGCCCTCGGTGAGGGTGCCGGTCGCGATTGTCAGCGTGCGGGGCTCGGGGAGCGAGGCGGGGAAGTCCTCGGCCTGGAACTCCAGTTCGTTGAGGAAATCGCGGCTCATGCCCACGCCGTTCTCCATCAGCGGGTAGCCGTCGTAGTCGTCCTCTTGCGGGAAGTCCTCATCGCCCAAGATGAACACCTCATCCGAGACGTAGACGAATCCGCGGCCCAGCGTCTCGCGGAAGTGCGCCTGCCAGCGCTGCACGAGCCGCACGAGCTGCCGGGCCTCTGGCGGCGAGACCGTGCGGAGGTCCATGAGCGCGCGGCGGTGCTCGGTAATGCCAACGGGCACGATGGAGACCGAGAACAGGTGCTCGTGGAGGTCCGCCAGTTCGAGGATGGTCTGCACCAGCCGCCCAGCGTCGTTGTAGCCAGGGACGAGGACGATCTGCGCGTGCAGCTCGATGTCGTTGGCGGCCAGGAACCGCAGCTTCTCCATCAGCTGGTCGTTCTGCGTCCTGTGGCCCATCATCGCGCGGCGCGTGGGCGTGTGCGTGCAGTGGACCGAGATGTAGAGCGGCGAGAGGCGTTGCTCCACGATCCGCGCGAGGTCGCGCTCGCGGAGGTTGGTGACGGTGATGTAGTTGCCGTAGAGGAACGACATCCGGAAATCGCCGTCGCGGAAGTACAGCGTGTCGCGGAGCCCGGTCGGGTTCTGGTCCACGAAGCAGAACACGCAGTCGTCGCCGCAGGTCTTGATGCGGAACTCCTCAAGGTCCACGCCCAGCGGGTCGTCGATGTCCTTTTCGACGGTGTGCTCGGCGATGGTTCCGCCCTGGCGCACCTTGAGCGCGAGGGTCTCCTCGGCGGCTTTGAACCGGAAGTCTAACTCGTCCGCGACGGCCTCGCCGCCGACGGCCAGGATCTGGTCGCCAGAGGCGAGTCCCAGGCGCTCGGCGATGGAGCCGGGCTCGACGGAGGTGATGCGGACGGGCATGGGCAGATTCGGGGTCGGCTTCCAAGAACGGGCGACACCCGCGAAGGATCGCGCCAGAGGCCGTGAAGGGTTCGGGCGTTTGCCACCTCTGGCGCCAGAGGCGGTCGGAACTTTTCGGGCGCCGCGGAGCCTTACGCATCCCGCATCCCGCATCCCGCAATGGCCGCCCCTACCGATCCCGAATTTCTCAACGCGCTCGGCCGCATGGCCGACATGGGCGCCAAAGGCCTCAAGCTGCCGCCGCCCGTGTTCCACGAGATGAAAGCCGAGCCGCTCGACTTCCAGCGGGGCGATGCGAACGGCCTCGGGGCGTCGATGAAGGTCCGCTTTCCTGTCTTGGAACAGTGGCAGAACCCGATGGGCCATATGCAAGGCGGCGCCATCGCGATGGCGATGGACAACGTGATCGGGCCGCTGAGCTACCTCGCGGCGCCCCCCTCGGCGACCACGCAAATGAACCTGACCTACCTCGCCCCGATCACGCCAGAGGCGGAGCACATCGAGATTGAGGCGCGCGTGACGATGCTAGCCGGGCGCTCGGTCGTCATCGACGCGGAACTGACGCTGCCCGACGGCACGATCGCAGCGCTCGCGCGTGCCACGAGCGTCATCGTGCGGCCCAAGAAATAGGCGCCTCTGGCGGCATCACGCCAGAGGGCTCGGTTGCGCTGCGCCAGAGGCTCAGGCGTAGGCGCGCGTGCTCGGGTCCTCTGGCGCTTCGGAGTCGCGGTCGAGGCGGCGCAGAAGGTGCGCGGAGACCGTGCAAGCGGTCCGCAAGCCGGAGAGAACGCGAGCCTGGAGGCGCACGGGAAGCTCAGGACGAGGCGCTGAGCGGACGGGGGTAGCAGTAGCAGTCATGGGACGGGGTGGAAGCGCTACCGAAGAACGCAGCAACAACCACGCCGCGCCAACCACTCACCCTGTCCGTACGACGGTTGAGCCACTTCCGACGACAAGAACAGCGCCTTGTCGCACGCCTGGGGATTGGTGCTCGCCAGATCGTCCAGTCACCAGAGCCTCTGGCGGCCTGAACCCGTCTGCACGCGTGGCGTTTGGAACGCCCTTCCCTTCTTCTCTACCCATGTCTGAACGCTCATCTGCTCGCAAGCTCACGCTCATCATCGGCGGCATCATCGCGCTCGTCTTCGTGTTCCTTGGCTTCACCATCGTCTTCGAGGGCTGCAACGAAGGCGAGATGCAGGCCGATCAAGGGGTAACGTGGCTCGCGACGAGCCCGTCCCACACGCCTCTGGCGTAACCCACGGGTGTAGCGGAGCAGGCCTCTGGCGCCAGAGGCCCGCCCACCGCGTTGTTACTCCTTGCCTGGTAGGTGGAGTTCGATCGGGTCCGGCTCGGCGGTGCGGAGCGTGCCCTTCGAGATGATCGTCGAGCCCTTGTTGCCGCGGTTGCTCACCTCGAACTTCGTCGTGCGGACGGTCTCGGGGCGGCCCCGGCTGGTCTCGACCTCCAGGCCCCGGCGCGCGGCGTCGCTCACGGCCACGCCCAGGATACGGTCGTCCTTGGCGGCGAGGCGCATGGCGATCACGCCCTTGGCGGCGCTCTTGAAGACGGGCACCTGCCGGACGGGGAAGATCAGCGCGCGGCCCTGCTTGCTCGCCAGGCACACGTTCTCGTCGCCAGAGGCCAGCTCGGCGCCGACGACGCTCTCGCCCTTGCGGACGCGCATAAACACGCGGCCGTTCTTGTTGCTCGGGTCCTCGAACGCGCCGGTTTCCACGCGGACGGCCAGGCCGTCGGTGCTCACGGCCACGACGTAGGGGCCGACAAAGGCGTCCTCTGGCGGGGCGCCGTCGCCCTGGAAAAGCTCGGGCGCGGCCTCGCCGTCAAGCTCGGGCACGCCGCGCGGGAGCACCCGCTCGTCAAAGCTCACGACGCCGATCACGCGCTCTTTGTCCTTGAAGTCGAAGTACTTCTGGATGGGGTCGCCGTAGCCGGTCGTCTGCGGCAGGTCGTCCACGCGGGCGGTGTAGCAGCGGCCGGCGCTCGTAAAGAAGCCGATGCTGGCGCGCGTGCTCGCGCCGAGCGCGTGCATCACCGTGTCGCCCTCGCGGACACGGATCGCGTCCAGCGCGGTGTAGGACCTCTGGCGCTTGACCCAGCCCTCGCGCGTCACGATCACGTACACGTCCTCGGCGATGATGTAGTCCTCGGCCGAGTACTCGATCACGGCGTCCGGCCCGGCGATCGTGCTGCGGCGCGCGTCGGCGTACTTCTTCTTGGCCGCCAGAAGCTCCTTGCGCACCATGCGCCAGCGGCCGGATTCGTCGGCGAGCAAGGCGCGGATCTCGGCGGCGCGGGCCTCCTTCTCGGCGAGTTCCTTGCGGATCGCGTTGATCTCCATCCGCGCCAGGCGGTAGAGCTTGATCTCCAGCACGGCGTCGGCCTGGAGCTCGTCGATGCCGAAGCGGTGGCGGAGGCGCTGGCTGGCGTCGGCCTTGTTTTTGGACGCGCGGATGAGCTTGATCGCCTCATCGAGCGCGTCGAAAACGACGACGAAACCCTTGAGGATGTGGATCCGCTTTTCGAGCTGCCGGAGCTCGTGCTTCAAGCGGCGCGTGACGACGTCCAAGCGGAAGTCGAGGAAGTGCTGGAGCGCCGTTTTGAGGTCCAGTTTTTCGGGCGCGCTGATCTCCGGGTTGTCCGTCGGGACGAGGCACGTCAGGTTGACGTGGAAGCGGCTCTGCAGCGGCGTGTGCTTAAAGAGGTACGCCATCGCGGCGTCCGCGCTCGCGCCGCGCTTGATCTCCAGCACGATGCGGACCTCGTCGGTGCTCTCGTCGCGGATGTCGACGATCTGCGGCACCTTCCCCAGGCGGATGTGGTCCGCGATCTTCTCGATCAGCGACGACTTCGTCATCGCGTACGGGATCGAGGTGATGATGACCTTTGCCTTCCCCTCCGTCTCGTACTCGCCGCGCACGTCGATCGTGCCCTCGCCGGTCTCGTAGATCTTCGCGATCTCCGCTGGCGTGTTGAGGATGCGCCCGCCGGTCGGGAAGTCTGGGCCTTTGACGTGGTTGAGGAGCGTCTCCAGCCGCGCGTTGGGGCTCTTGATCAGCGTTACCGCCGCGTCCACGATCTCCGCGAGGTTGTGCGGCGGGATGTTGGTCGCCATGCCGACGGCGATGCCCGTCGCGCCGTTGATGAGCAGGTTGGGGACCGGGGCCGGGAGCACGACGGGCTCGAAGAGCGTGCCGTCGTAGGTCGGCCGGAAGGCGACGGTGTCGTACTTGATCTCCGCCGTCATGTCGGCGCCGAGCGCCTGCAGCCGCGCCTCGGTGTAGCGCATGGCCGCTGGCGGGTCGCCGTCGAGCGAGCCGAAGTTGCCCTGCCCGTCCACGAGCGGGGCGCGGAGCGCGAAGCTCTGCGCCATGCGGACCATCGCGTCGTAGATCGCGCTGTCGCCGTGGGGGTGGTACTTGCCCATCACCTCACCGACGATGGTGGCGCTTTTGCGGAAGCGGGCCTCTGGCGTGAGCCGGAGGTTGGTCGCCATCGCGTAGAGGATGCGGCGCTGGACCGGTTTCAGGCCGTCGCGCACGTCGGGCAGCGCGCGGCTCGTGATGACCGAGAGGGCGTAGTTGAGGTACCGCTCGCGGGCGGTCTCGTGGAGCGGGATAACGTCGACGACGGGCATGGGGGGCGCCTCTGGCGGGGTCCGGGTGTGCGAAGGGGCGAATCGGTCCAAGCTACTCGCCGGGGGTGCCAGGGCGTGTCACACGTGGGAGGGAGACGGAGTGGAGGGATGGTGAGGGACGCGGGGACGCCGTCTGGCCGAGTTCCGAGTTCCGAGTTCCGAGTTCCGAGTTCCGAGTTCCGAGTTCCGAGTTCCGAGTAAAGCTTCTCCGGGCTCGCCTCTGGCGCCAGAGGCTTCGGAACCTTTCGCGGCGTCTCGGTCCAACTCTTCCCTCTTCCCTCTTCCCTCTTCCGCATGGACACCCCTACCGCACTTTCCGCCGCCGCGCTCGGCTGGGTTGCTGGGATGCGCAGCATGACCGCGCCCGCTCTCACCGCCGCCGCGCTGGGCTCTCGCCAGAGGCAGACGCCCGCCCGTCAGCTCAGCTCGCCTCTGGCGCAGCGCCTCTTCGCGTTCGCCGCCGCGGGCGAGATGGTCGGCGATAAGCTGCCGATGACGCCGTCGCGGACGGACGCGATGCCTCTGGCGGGGCGCATCGGCTCGGGCGCGCTTGTGGGCGCGGCGGTCGCGGCCGCCAGAGGCCACTCACGGATCGGCGGTGCGCTGGTCGGGAGCGCGGCGGCGCTGGCGTCGTCGTTTGTGATGGAGCGCGCGCGAGCCCGCGTCGGGGAGGCGACCGGCACGCCGGACCCGGTCGTCGCCGTCGCGGAGGACGTGCTGACGGTCGTCGTGGGAAGCGCGGCGGCGGGCGCCGTTCGGCGCTGAGCCGCGCCGCCAGCCTCTGGCGTGCCTCGTTGTAGGTTCAGAGACACGTCACCTCTGTGGGACCATGTTCCGCGCACTTCTTCCCGTCCTCGCTCTGCTCGTCGCGCTGGCGCCAGAGGCCCAGCCCGTTCTCCACGGACGGCTTCTCACGCCAGACGGCGTGCCGCGCGCGAACGAGCGCATCCAGATCGAGTCGGGCGTCGTCGCCAGAGGCGTGCTGGATTCGACGCGGACCGATGCCGAGGGCCGCTTCACGATCTCACTGCCCGGCCCCTACCTCTACGGTCTCGGCATGGGCCCAGGGTGGGGCGAATGGGTGCCCCTCGCGGCGCAAGAGGCCTCTGGCGAGAGTCGCATCGACCTTGAGGTCCGCCTGGGTGACCTCGCGATGGAAAATGGGTTCGCCGCGACCTCTAGCCTCCCGGTCATCGCGGACCTGATGAACGTCTACGCCGAGGCCGAGCGGTGGCACCGCACGCCCGTGGAGACGCCCCAACTCCTCGCGATGCAGGCTGACGGGGAGGCCCGCATCAACGCGGCGCCTCTGGCGGAAAAAGAGGCGCTGCGCGATTCGCTCGGGGCCGAGTACATGACGGCGTACAAAGCGATCACGTCGGAGCGCGCCCGGACCTTTCTCGCGGGCCGCACGCCAGAGGCCCATCCACTCCTGCGGGAGGGGTACGCGCTCACGGCGTTCGACAAGGTGCACAAGGACTCCGCCCAAGCCGCGATGTTCATCGAGCGCGTCCCGGCATCGTCGCCGTTGTGGAGCTTCGAGGGGCTCTCAGGTCCCGGTGTTGGCAACCTGATCGCGTACGCGGCGCGCGAGTTGGGCCATTGGGACGAGAGCGGTCCGAGCGAGAGCTTCCACGCCTACGTCCGCTACCTCGCGATGGAGTACCCGGACCCGAACGTGCGCCAGCGGGCGCTACAGCGCTTGTTCGAGTTCGACCGAGAGCGGGACGAAGAAGCCGCCCGCGCCACCTACGATCTCTTAGTCCGGGACTTCCCAGACTCGCGAGAGGCTGAGGTCATCCGCCGCTCGTGGGCCGACACGCGCGCCGTCCGCCCCGGCGAGCCCGTCCCCACGTTCTCCCTCCCCGCCCTTCCCGACACGACGGCGACCGTGGCCTCTAGCGACGTGGCCGGCATCACTTACCTCCTCGATTTCTGGGGGAGCTGGTGCATGCCGTGCGTCCGCGAGATGCCCAAGCTCCACGAGTTGCACGAGCGCTACGCCGCCAGCGGCTTTGAGATCGTGAGCATCGCCGTGTTCGACACGCCCGAGAGCGTCGCGCGATTCCAGAGCAAGGGCTTTCCCATGCCGTGGCTCCACGGCCTCGTCACCGAGGGCGACTGGGAAACGCGCGAGGCGCTCCAGGCGCGCTTCGAGTTCGTCGGCTACCCCAGTGCCATTCTCGTGGGGCCGGACGGCGTGATCCTGGCCGAGGGCGCGGGCGCCAGAGGCGAGGAGTTGGAGCGCGCGCTCGCGCTGCACTTCGGCGGCTGACCCGCCAGAGGCCTCTGGCGGGCGTGCGGGGAGATCTCCCTGCGATGGTGAACTGGGCCGGGTCAGCCGAGCGTTGAACGTGCAGGCAGACGACGTAGCTCCCAGGTCGCACGTCTTCCGTGCCGCTGGCGAGACATACGTAGCGCTCCTTCAGGGACACGCGACGGCTCCTTCACCCGGGCTTCCCGCCCTCGTAGGAATCCGCGCCGCCCCAGGGCGGGTACGGGCCTTTCCACGCACAGCCTCTGGCGCCAGAGGCCACTCCTGAGGCCCGTATGGCAGTAGACCGACCGCATCCCGCCCTTTCCGTCCGCGACCTCGCGAAGACGTTTGACAGCGGCGGGCGCCCACTGACCGTCCTCAATGGCGTGAGCTTCGACGTGGCGCCGGGCGACACGCTCGCCATTGTCGGCCCGTCTGGGAGTGGCAAGACTACTCTTCTCGGCCTTGCTGCTGGGCTGGACCGGCCCTCGCGCGGCAGTGTGACCCTCGCCGGGACCGACCTCGGCCCGCTTAGCGAAGACGCCCGCGCCCGCCTCCGCGCGCAGCACGTCGGCTTCGTGTTTCAGAGCTTCCGCCTGCTTCAGACGCTGACGGCGCTGGACAACGTCGCCGTCCCGCTCGAGCTCAAGGGGGCCTCTGGCGCCAGAGGCGTCGCGAGGGACCTGCTGGAGCGCGTCGGGCTGGGAGACCGGACCGACCACTACCCGACGCAGCTTTCGGGCGGCGAGCAGCAGCGCGTGGCCGTCGCGCGCGCCTTCGCGGGCCAGCCGGCCCTCCTCTTTGCCGACGAGCCGACCGGCAACCTCGACGAGGCCACAGGCGCCCGCGTGGAGGACCTCTTGTTCGACCTCAACCGCGAGGCCGGGACCGCGCTCGTCGTCGTCACGCACGACCTGGAGCTCGCCGCTCGGTGCAGCCGCGAGATCCGCCTCCGCGGCGGTCAGGTGGAGTACACCCGCGACGCGCCAGCCACCGACGCCGACCCGGGGGCGCCAGAGGCCGAGACGCCAACCCCACGCCAGGCCGAGACCACCACGCCAGAGGCTACCCGATGAAGATCCTGCCTCTGGCGTGGCGCGACAGCCGCGGGATGCGGCGGCGCCTGGTGCTGTACGTGTCCGCGATGGCGATGGGCGTGGCCGCGCTTGTCGCGCTCCGCTCGTTTGGCGAGAACCTCCGCCGAGCCGTCGAGGAGCAGACCATCGAGGTCTTCGGCGCCGACGTGCAAGCGCGCCGCGGCGCACCGTTCCGCGCGAAGGACGACGCGCTCTTGGACTCCGTGGCCACCGCGTTCGACGCCGCGCTCGTGCGCGAGACCTCGTTCCCGAGCATGGCGCGCTTCCCGAAGTCCGGCCGGACCCGGTTCTCGCAGATCCGCGCGATGGACGGCCCGTACCCGCTCTACGGAACCGTCGACGCGTTCCCCGAGGACGCCGTGGAGCAGTGGCAAGCCTCTGGCGGCGCGCTCGCCGACGCGTCGATGCTGCTCCAGATGGACGCCGAGATCGGTGACTCCGTCGCCGTTGGCGGCGTGACCTACGCCATCGTGGGGCGCGTAGACCGCGTGCCGGGGCAAAGCGATGTGGGCGCCCTCGTGGGTCCGCAACTCTACCTCCCCCGCGCCTCGCTGGACTCGACGTTGCTCAGCCTGGGCTCGCGCGTGCGCAGCACGGCGTACTTCCGCGTGGACGGCATGCGCCCGATGCACCGCCTCGCGACGATCCTCGACGCCAGAGGCTACCGCGTGGAGAAGGCGAAGGACGAGCAGGCGGAGTGGACCGAAGGGACCGCCGACCTCGCGCGGTACCTCTCGCTTGTCGGCGTGGTCGCGCTGCTTCTCGGCGGGCTGGGCGTGGCGAGCGCGATGGGCGTCTACGCCCGCGAAAAGGCCGAGACCGTAGCGACGCTCCGGTGCCTCGGTCTGAGTTCGTGGCGCGTGCTGGGCGTGTACGCCGCGCAGGCCGTCGCGCTGGGGCTCGTCGGCGCTGTTCTGGGCGTGGTTCTCGGGCTGGGCGTGCAACGGCTCCTGCCGCTGGCGCTGGGCGCGTTTCTGCCCGTGACGGTCAGCAACGAAGTCGTGCCTCTGGCGCTGCTCGAAGGGCTGGGCGTGGGTGTCGTGGCGTCCGTCCTCTTTGCACTCCTGCCTCTGGCGGGGGTCCGGCGCGTTCCGCCGCTGCGCGCGCTCCGCTCCGACGTGAGCGCCAGAGGCGTCGACCCGCTCCAGGTGTTGCTCGCGCTTTTGCTCATCGGCGCAGCGTACGGCTTCGTGTTTGTGCAGACGCGGGACTGGCGCATCGCGCTCGGCTTCCTCGGCGGTATGGGCGCGGCGTTCGGGCTCCTGGCGGCGATGGCGGCTCTCGTGCGGCGCCTCGCCAGAGGCTTCGCGCGGCCGTCGATGCCATACGTGTGGCGGCAGGGCATCGCCAACCTCCACGCGCCCAACAACCAGACCCTCGTGCTGCTGCTCTCGCTCGGGCTGGGCGTTTTCCTCATCCTCACGCTCGGCCTCACGCAGAGCTCCATCTTGGACAGCCTCCGCCTCCCGACCGAAGGCGAGAACCCGGACGTGGTCTTTTTCGACGTGCAGCCAGACCAGGCCGACAGCCTGCGCTCGATCCTCGCGAGCGAGAGCGTCCCGATTCTTACCGAGGTGCCTATCGTGACGATGCGCATTCAGTCCATCGACGGGATTCCGACCGACACGCTCCGCGCCGATACGACCGACGGCAGCCCGGAGCGCTGGGCGATCTCGCGCGAATACCGCTCCACCTACCGCAGCGCGCTCACCGATACCGAGGTCGTCACCGCGGGCACGTTCGAGGGGAGCGTCCCGCCAGAGGCCGAGATCGTTCCAGTCTCGATGGACCAGGACGTGGCGGGCGACCTCGGCGTCGGGCTGGGCTCGCGGATCGTGTGGGACATCTCGGGCGTGCCGATCGAGAGCGAGGTGACGAGCCTGCGCGAGATCGACTGGGCGCAGGTGCAGCCCAACTTTTTCGCCGTCTTCCCCGAGGGGCCTCTGGCGGAGGCCCCGCAGACGACGGTCCTGCTGACCCAGACGGGCTCGCCCCAGGCCTCGGCGCGCATCCAGGGCCGTGTGGTGGAGGCGTTCCCCAACGTCTCGGCGGTGGACGTGCGGCAGGTGCTCGCGTTGGTCCAGAAGGTGCTCGGGCAGATCGCGTTCGCGCTGCGCTTCCTGGCGTTTTTCGCCGTGGCCACAGGCCTGGCCGTGCTCGGCAGCGCCGTCCGGGTCGCGCTCTCGCGGCGCACGCGAGAGGCCGTTTTGCTCCGCACGCTCGGCGCGAGTCGGTCGCAAGTGCGCCGCATCGTCGTCGCGGAGTACGCGGGGCTGGGCTTTCTCGCCGCGCTCGTCGGCGGGGTCCTGGCCGTCGCCTCGGCGTGGGCGCTCGCGACGTACTCGTTCAAGATCCCGTTCCAACCCAATGCCTGGTGGCTGCTCGCGACCGCCGTGCTGGTGCCGGTTCTCGTCGGCGCTGTCGGCGTGCTCGGCAGCCGGTCGGCTCTCGCGAAGCCCCCGCTGGACGTGCTGCGGGCGGAGGAGTAAGGGAGCGGCACAGAGGCGCCTGGCGCCAGAGGCGAACGGCCTTTCGCCACTTCCCTTTCGCTCACACCTTGTAGCCCCACGCGTCGAACGCGTCGCCCCAGGCGCGGCCAAGCCTCTGGCGTAGCGCGTGGTCCAGCATAGTCTGCGGCGCAGGTGTGAACGGAGCCTCTGGCGCCAGAGGCGGCGGCGTGCCGAGACCGAGCGCGCGGTACACGTGGTCCAAGGTCGCCAGAGGCGACGCGGTCAGGTCGTCGTACGCGACTTCCACCAAGTGCCCGTCCGGGATGGACGTGCGGGCGTCGAGGTAGGCGTGCATGGTCTCGCGGAACGTGCCGACGACGGCGCGCTCCATGTCCGGCGCGCCAGAGGCGTGGAACGTGGCCGCAGGCAGCGTGATGCCGATAAGACGGCGCATAGACGCGAAAACATCCAGCGGGTGCCGGTGGACGAACACGAACCGCGCGTCGGGGAACAGCGCGAGGAGGTGCGGAATCTTGGCCGTGTGCGGCGGCGACTTGAGCACGAGCCGCTTCCGCCTCTGGCGCGTGAGCAGCCGCGTGAACTGGAGCATCGCGCCGCGCCACGCGTCGACCTCGGCGCCAGAGGCCTCGTCGAGCGTGAGAAAGCGCTCCAGCGCGTCCCAATTGCGAGGGAAGGCGTAGCGCAGGAGGTGGCTACAGCCGGAGAGCGCGCAGATGGCGAACTCGTCCTCCATCGGCATGTCGGGCGAGACCTCGACGGCGTCGAACACGCGCGTGGGCGGTAGAACCGCACGAAGCCTCTGGCGCAACGTGCGCTCGGCGACGGCGAACGTCCAGGGGTTAGTGGCCTCCAACAGCGTCGGCGCGTGGAACAGCGGATCGCGCGCGAGGAGATTGTGCAGCCGCGTCGTACCCGATCTGTAGTGGCCGAGCACGAACACGGGCGCCTCGACGCGGATGTCAGAGAGATCGCCGGCGGCACGCCTCTGGCGTTCGGCCCATTTGTCGGACTCCCGCGCGGCGAGTCCCGTTACGACCGCGCGAGGCCAGTACCGCGCATCAACGCCGTGCGTGGTGCGCAGGCGGCGCCAGAGGCCTGGGCGGACGCCCGCGAGGACGCCGGGCGAAAGCCAGTGATTGAGTGCGCGGTGCCGGAGGCTCGGACGGACGGTGGACATGGGTCAGGCGTGCAATCGACGGCCTCTGGCGCCAGAGGCGCGGTGGTAGTCTCTGGCCTGTCCCACCTCCGTGTTCGCGTGGCCCTTGACGTCCGCCCCGTCCAGACTCGCCGCGAGAGGCGCGCGTTCCTCGCGCTTCCCTACCGGCTCTACCGCGGCACGCCCTGGGTGGCCCCGCTCCGGCGCGATCAGCGGGCGCTGCTGAACCCGAGGAAGAACCCGTTTTTTGAGCACGGCACGCTTACGCCGTTTCTCGCGTGGCGCGACGGGCGCGTGGTGGGACGCGTGGCGGCCATCACCAACGGGCGCTACAACGAGCGCCACAGCGACGGCGCGGCCTTTTTCGGCTTTTTCGATGTCGAGGACGACCGCGAGGCTGCCGTCGCGTTGCTCGACACGGCCCGCGAGCATCTCGCCGCCGGAGGCTATGCCCGCGTTCGCGGCCCGTTCAGCCCATCCTTCCACGACGTGGCAGCGCTGCTCGTGGACGGCTTCGACCGGCGACCGGCGCTCATGATGCCGTACAACCCGGAGTACCTCGTGGGCCATGTCGAGGCCGCCGGGTTCGAGACCATCCTGACGCTCTCGTCCTACCACGCGGCGTGGAAGCACCTCGACCGACAGAGGCTGGCGCGCGGCGCCGCGCTCGTCCGCCAGAGGCACCCCGGGCTTCGCCTCCGCGCGGCCGACCCCGGCCTCTGGCGCCAGGAAGCGTTGGTCATCCGCGACCTGTACGCCCGCGCCTTCGATGACACCCCGCACTGGGTGCCGCTGAGCGATGCGGAGTTCGACCACATGGAGCGCGGGATGCGCGAAGTGCTGGATCCTCGGCTCGTGCTGATTCTGGAAGACGACGGCGAGCCCGTCGGCTTTTTCCTCGCGCTGCCTGACGCCAACGAGGTGTTGCAGCATAATCCGTCGGGCCGCCTGTTTCCGGGTGCGATCTCGCTCATGCTCCGGGCGAAGCTGGCGCCGCCGCGCACCTTCCGCACGATCCTGCTCGGCGTGCTCCCCGAGGTGCGCCGCCGCGGCTACGAAACCATCCTCATCCACGAGCTCATCGAGCGCGGCCGCCTCGCGGGCTACCCGGCCTCTGAACTCGGCTGGGTGATGGACACGAACGCGACGCTTACGCACGCCATCGAGAAGTTCGGCGGGGTGCGCGACAAGCGGTACGCCGTAGTGGAGCGGAGCGCGACATAAGAGACGGGCCGAGCCTCTGGCGCCAGAGGACTGCCTTCGTTCCATTCGCCGCCCCTCGACTTGTCATCCCGAACGAGCGAAGCGAGGAGGGATCCCCCAATTCGTGCCGTCACGCGGTCCCGCCAGAGGCCTCTGGCGGGGAGAGGTCCCGCAGGTCAGGGTTCTCGCGCTGGACCAACGCCAGCTTCTTCGCGCGGCGCCAGCCTTTGATCTCCTTCTCACGCGCGATGGCATCCCGGGCCCATCGGTGCTCTTCGGCATAGACGAGCTTCGTAACGCGATACCGAGACGTGAACCCTGACCTGCCGCTCCTGTGCTCAAATAAGCGGCGCTCGATGTCGTTTGTGACGCCAACATAGAGCACGGTGTCGTAGCGGTTGGCGAGGATGTAAACCCACATCGGCTTCATGCTCAAGAGTACGAATTCGGCCTGAAGCGGAGAGGCTGACTCCTACATGGGAGATCCCTCGTCGCTGCGCTCCGTCGGGATGACCTCGTGGGGGGAGTGCAACTACAGGAGGCAGTCAGCCTCTGGCGCCAGAGGCTCAGGTAGTCCGCACGTCCAGCCAGACCGGGCCGGAGGGGCGCAGCGTGGTCCGCGCCGCGAGGCCGGGGAACGGCGACACGGGCGCGAGGCGAATACGGGCCATCAGGGCGCTCAGGACCTGCTCGCCTTCCATCCACGCGAGGCGCTCCGCGAGGCAGCCGTGGCGGCCCGCGCTAAACGGGAGGTAGGCGAAGCGGTGCCGCTCGGCGGTCGCCTCTAGCGCGAACCGGTCGGGGTCGAAGCGCGCGGGATCGCGCCAGAGGCGTGGCTCCCGGCCCAGCACCCACGGGCTCATGAGCACGACGGTGCCTCTGGCGAGCGGGACGCCCGCGAGCGTCGTGTCGCGCACGGCCTCGCGCGAGGCCACCCACGCGGGAGGGCGGTGGCGCATGGACTCGGCGAACACGCGCCGCGCGGTTTCTCCTCCGCCAGTGGTGTCATCGGCGCCAGAGGCGATCCGTTCCTGCCACTCGGGATGCCGCGCGAGGTCATCGAGCGCGAAGGCCAACCCGGCGCCGGTCGTCTCGTGGCCCGCCGCCAGGAGTTGGAGTGCCTGGCCGCGCGTGGCCTCTGGCGACAGCCCACCCTCGCGCTCCCACGCGAGCAAGTGGCCGAGCACGTCGCCGCGTTCGTCTCGCCTCTGGCGTCGCGCGTGGAGGATCGCGTCGGTCGTGCGCCAGAGGCGGGCGCGGGCGCGGAGAAGGCGCCGCGTGCCGGGTGTCGGCAAGCGGTTCAGGATGTCGGCGAGCGGGTTGAACGTGCGGCCGAACAGAGGCAACGCGGCGTCCAGAGCACCTAAGATGGCATTGCGTTCACCAGAGGCGAGGCTGTACCCGAACAGCACGTCGGCGGCGATGTGGAGCGAGAGGCGCCGCATCTCCCACTCCGCATCGACGCGGCCTCTGGCGATCCACTCCTCCGCCAGCGCGTTGGCGCGAGAGGCGATGCGCGCGCCGAGAGCGTCGAGCCTCTGGCGTGAGAAGGCGGGCGCGAGGCGGCGGCGGGCCTCGCGGTGCGCCTCTCCGCTGTCGGTGAGGAGGCCGTCGCCGAGCAAGAACTCGGTCATGACCAGCGCGCGGCCTCGCACCAGATCGGTCTCGCGCTCCACCAGCAGTTCCCGCGCGGCCTCTGGCGACCCGACGGCGGCCACCCATCGCGGCCCCGCCCGTAGCCGCGCGACGTGCGCGCCAGAGGCCGTCAGCCGGTCCAGCAGCGCCAGAGGATCGCGGCGGAACGCGAGGAGGAGTTCGCCGGGGTAGCGGCCTCGGAGCGTGAAGAGGTCCGGGCGCTCGATCACGCGGTCGTCCGTCATGGGCTCTGGCGAAAAACGCGGCGCGGCGGCACGTCCCATCGCGGGAACAGCGCGGGCGCGGCGCGCGCCAGAAGCCGTTGCGCCCACGGCGTGCGCGCTTTGAGGAACAGCCAGCGGTCGGTCGGCACGCCGCCGAGGCGGGTCTTGAGCGCGTAGCTCGTCTGCCCGAGTTCGACCGCCGAGTAGCCTCTGGCGAGCGCGTCTTCGATGACCGAGACCACGAGCGCGGGGTACGCGCCGAGCGGTTCGGCCCGGCCGTAGTCGATGCCCGCAAGAAGAAAAACGGCCGTATCGGATCCGTAGAGCGTGAGCGCCATCGCCAGAGGCCCGGCGTCGTCTTCGAGGACGAGCACGGCGGAGTCGCCTGCGTATCGCTCGGCCAGGGCGTGGAAAAAGCCCGCGCCGAACCGCTCCAGCTGGTACGGCGCTCGGTCCATCACACGCGCATAGAGGCGGTAGAATGCCTCGGCCTCTGGCGCCCAGTTCTCTATGCGGCGGAGCCGCAGCCTCTGTCGCGCGACGAGATCGGCATCGAGTTGGCGACGGTAGCCGGACCGCATCGCGGCGCGAAATGCGGTGTGTGTGGTTGGGGGTGTGTGAGTGTGGGGAGGACGCGTTTCGGGTTGCGCACCTTCACTCCCCTCCCCACTCGATCCCTCGAACCCCAGCCGGACGCCGGGCATGCTCGGGAGACGCAGGAACCCTCGCGACGCCAGAGGCCCGGCCAACGCGTCCGCTTCTGGCGTGGTGAACTCCTTGGCGCAGAGCAGTGGCGTGCTCCAGGTCTCTGCCTGCGCCTCCATCCTATCCACGAGCGCGTGGACCAGCCTCTCGCGCTCAGACTCGGGCATTTCTGGCGCGAGCCGGACACCGGGCTGGGCGAACGACGCGGGCAGTCCGGCGAAGAGAACCGGCACGCGCAAGAGGCGCGGCCACAGGCGCCGGGCGCGCGAGATGGCGCCGCGGAACGGCGTCGGCGAAAGCAGGTCGAGGCGCACGTCGAGGCGCGAGAGCTCGGCAGCGAGCGCGGGCTCGCCCGAAGTGGAGCGGAGCAACAGGCGCTCAAATCGGGCTCCCTCCACCCCGCCCCGCTCCACGCAGTCGGCAAAGCGCGACTCCGCAAGAGGGTGGTCGGCTCCCGCGAGCGTGTCCCACGCCTCGCGCTCCGCCTCTGGCGCCAGAGGCGGAGGGACCGCGGGCGGCGAGAACGCTGCGGTCGCCAGAGGCCTCACGCCGGAACGGGCGCGCACGCCGCGAGAGCGGCGCAGATCGCGTCGATGTCCTCTGGCGTGTGGAGCGCGGTCGCGCAAAGGCGAAGCCGCGCCGCGCCTCTGGCGACGGCCGGGAAGACGACGGCCGTGGCCCAGACGCCATGCTCCCACAGGTCGCGCGCGAGCCGGTACGCCGCCTCGTCATCGCCAACAACGACGGGCACGATGGGCGACGCGCTCGCGCCCACGTCGAAGCCCGCCGCCTGCACGCCCTCGCGCAAGAGGTCCGCGTTGCGCCTGAGCGCCGCGTGCCGCTCGGGCTCGCGCTGCATCACGCCGAGCGAGGCCAGCGCCGCAGCCGTGGAGGCGGGTGCGAGAGCCTGCGAAAAGAAGAACGGCGCCGCGCCGTGCTGAAGAAACGCGCCCACGTCGGCGCCGCAGGCCACGAACCCGCCCGAAGCGCCGAGTCCTTTCGAGAGCGAGCCCGTCCACAGATGCACGCGCGACGGGTCCACGCCGAGCGCGCCCCAGCTCCCCTCGCCTCTGGCACCGACCGCGCCCAGCGCGTGCGCTTCGTCCACCATCACGTACGCGCCGTGCCGCTCCGCCGTCTCCACGATCTCCGCCAGAGGCCCGAGGTCGCCGTCCATCGAGAACACGCCCTCGGTCACGACGAGCGTCTTGCGGGCCTCTGGCGCCGCTTCGCTCAGCACCCGGTCCAGGTGCTCCACGTCATTGTGGCGCCAGAGGCGGACGGGCACGCGCGCGAGGCGACAGCCGTCCACGATGGAGCGGTGACAACGCGCGTCGAGCACGGCCACGTCGTCTGGCCCGAGCAGCGCCGCGAGCACGGCCACGTTCGCGAGGTAGCCCGACGAGAATGCCAGCGCGGCGCCCTGACTGTAGTGCGCCGCAAGTGTCGCTTCCAGCTCGCGATGCAGGTCGCACGTCCCGGTCAGGAGCCGCACGCCGCCCGTCCCCACCCCGAACCGCTGCACCGCGTCCGCCGCTGCGCTGATCACGTCGGGGTGCGACGCCAGGCCCAGGTAGTCGTAGCTGCTCGCGGACACGACCTCGCGCCCACCCACGTCGGCGCGCGCGCCCGGCGGCCCCGCCAGAGGCTGGCTGTACGTGTACAGGTCCGCCCGCCGTCCCCAGCCGACGGTCTGCATCCACCGTTCCGCCGTCGCGCCCGCGATGAGGCCGCTGGCGTCTGGGTCTTCGGAGTCGAAGAGGCCGTCGAAGGGGTCGTGGAGCACGAGGTTGAGGGTATTGGGAGAGGTGCGAGGGACGGTACACCCGTCGCCTCTGGCGCCAGAGGCGCAGACGCCTCGCGTCCGTCTTCTCACACGCTGGAAGGCGGCAACGTCGGTGTACGCGTGGTCCGCTGCGCGAGAGAATCGCCCTTAAGCGCCTCCCCGCTCACACTCTCAAACCCTACCGGCGGCGCCCCGGCCTGCCCGTCGCCAGAGGCCGCGGGCCACGAGAGGCCGGCTGGGAGCTTGCCCTTGTCCTGCGCCTGCCGGATCGCGCGCGGCGAGTGGTGCGTGTGGAGGTTGCGGAACTGGAACCAGATGGAGAGCGCGCCCTTCCACAGCCGCAGATATGCTGGGCTCCAGATCGGTGGTCGCGTGCGCAGGCTGAGCGCCTGGGCGCGGCGCATGTCGAGCGTGGATCGGACGTAAACGCCGAGCAGACGGCGGTAGAACCGCTTGAGCGACATCCGCGTCGGCAGGACCGCGTGCGAGAGGTCCCAGAGCCCGTGCGCGTCGCGCGGGATCACGATGTCATCCTCATGGTCCTCCCACTGGCCTGTGCCCGGCAGCGGCGTGAGCGGCGAGATGTTGAGGTAGTACAGGCCCGTCTCGTTGATAAAGTCCTGCAGCCGGTCCCAGTCCGCGTCGGTGTAGTCCGGGTGCGGGATGAGGGAGCCGTAGCAGTCCACGCCGTGCTTTTGCAGGATCGCGATGGCCGTTCGGTTGTAGTCCACCGAGCACTCCTTGTTCATCGACACCAACTCGTCGTCGGTCGCCGCCTCCAGGCCCACGATGATGGCCGAGAGGCCGAGCTCGGACCATTCCTCGATGATGTCCTCGTTCTCCGAGATAAAGTCCGCCCGCGCGTAGATGAGGTACTTCTTCCGGATGCCTCTGGCGCGGAGCAGCGCCGCGATCTTGTCCAGCCGCTTTCGGTTGATGAGGAAGATGTCGTCCACGATGTAGACGTCCTCCGTCTCGATGGTCTCCAACTCGTCCACGATGGACTCGGGAGAGCGCGAAAAGGGCGTGCCGTCCGTGATGGTCCACGTAAAGCAGAAGTTGCAGCGGAACCAGCAGCCCCAGGTCGTCTTCATCGTCGTGACCGGACGATGGAAGAGGTAGTAGTAGCGGTCGCGGAGGTGCGCCACCAGATCCCGCCGCGGAAACGGCAGCGTATCCGGCGGCGGCATGTAGTGCTTCGTCGTCGCCGTCTTTTCCACCTGCCGCGGGCCGACGGGAATCGCGAGCCCCGAGATCTCGCGCAGCGACGTGGCCGCTGGCGCCGTCGGATGCCTGAGCGCGTCCTGTACGGTTTTCCCCGCCTCGCCTCTGGCGCCAGAGGCAGCCGGCCCCTCCCGTAGGGACACACCGCTAGCGTGTCCTTCCGGCGTCCCGCCAGAGGCGGCGCCATCGCCGGAGGCCTCTGGCGCGACGGCTTCGCCAGCGGCTTGCCACTGCCCACTGGCTACTCGCTCCTTCCCTCCTTCCTCCTCACCCCACACGTCCAGAACCTGCTGGATCACCGTCGTCCCATCGCCCGTCACGATCACGTCCACCGAAGGGTCCGCGAAGTCCTCTGGCGCCCGCGCCGCGTGCACGCCGCCGACGATGGTCTTGCAGTCCAGGCTCCACCGCTTCGCCGCCCGGCAGATCTTTTTGACCTCGTTGACGCCGTTGATGTAGCACGACGTGCCGACGACATCAGGCTTGAATCGCTTCAACCGGCGCTCCAGTCCCTTCCTGTCCCAGCCCTTTTCGAGGATCAGGTCGATGATCTCGATTTCGTGCTCGGGACTGATCCCAGCCGCTACGTACTCCAGTTCGAGCGGCTCGCAGATCATGATGTGCTTCAGCCCGACGGTGTGTTTGGGGACCGGCGGACGAACGAGGAGGATGCGCATCTGTCGAGTGGGAGAGTGTGGGCGGAGAGGGTTTGAGGGTGGCTCAAACTGGGAATTCGGATCCTCTGGCGGTGTCGTACCCGACGACGGGTTCGCGGGCGCCAGAGGCCAGGCTGCACCGCCGCGCGCTGTCCCGCTGCATCGTGACGAGGCCCCCGATAAGAGCGTGGTAGCGCACGTCTAACGCGTTGTGCGTTGCCGCGTCGACGTGGCCGCAGTCCAGCGCGACGTCTAGCCATGCCCGGCATTCGCACGCCTCGGCCTCTGCGTCGCTCAGCTTGCTCGCGAAGTGCTTGGGGTAGCGCCTCTTGCGCCATGCCTCCGCCGTATTCGCCATGACAGAGCGCGACGCCCGCCGGATCTGGTCCGTCAGGCTATACCTCTCCTCCCGTGGCCACGCTTTCGAGAGCGCATAGATCTCCCGTGCCAACGCGCGAGCGTCGCCGTACACCCTGAGATCTCTGAAGGAAGTCACCATCGCTCTACAGTTGGACACCCACACACCCCTCCCCGCTCACACGATCCCCGGCGTGATCCGACGCTTGATGTGGTCGCGGTAATGGAAGTTGACGCCCCATACAAAGCCCCGCATAAGCGGGCCGTGGCGCGGCGGATTGAAACCGACGCGGTGGGCGATGGCCCGGCGCGTGAAGAGGCGCTCGTAGAGGTCCCAGTAGCCTGCCTGAAGGGCCTCTGGCGTGAAGTTCTTCGGCTGGTACACCACCTTGCCGCCGGAGAAATTGCCGAAGTCCGTAGTGCTGATGCGGCCTTTCGCGTCCATCTCCTTGTAGAGTGGAGTGCCGGGGATGGGCGTCATGATGTGGACACGCGGGACCGAGATCGCGTTCTCCATCAGGAAGGTGTAGGTGCGCTCGAAGATGTCCGCGCCGTCTCCGTCCAGTCCGACGATCATCTCAGTCGAGACGTCGATGCCGTTGCGGCGGAGCGCGTGGATGGCCTTGCTGTAGCGCTCGGGTTGGTTCCAGGCCTTGTCCACGCCCTCCAGGCTTTCAGGGTTCACCGACTCGATGCCGAACGAGAGCAGCCGGCACCCGGATTTCCGCGCGAGGCGCATCAGGTCCTCGTCTTCCGCGATCTGCAGGCTGCACTGGCTCATCCACAGGATCCGCTCCGGGATCAGCGCCTCGAACAGCTCGGTCGCGTACTTCCGGTCGATGCCGATGTTGTCGTCGATAAACGCGATGTATTTGCTCCCGGCCTTTTTCGCTGCGCGCACGTCGCGCACGACCTGATCGACGGGCCTCTTGCGATAGCCCTGGTCGAAAAACGCCGTGATGGAGCAAAACGAGCACGTAAACGGGCAGCCACGCGTGGCCTGGACTGGGCGCCAGAAGCCGTAGCGCTTGTCCGCCATCAGGTCGTAGCGCGGGAGCGGGAGTTCGCAGATGTTGGGCCGCTCCGTCATGCGGTAGATGCGCTTGAGGTCGCCTCTGGCGGCGTCGGCCAAGACCTCCGGCCAGACGTGCTCCGCCTCGCCGATCACGACCGAGTCGGCATGCTGAAGGTGCAGCTCAGGGTCGGAGAGCGAGGCCGCGATGCCGCCGATGACCACCTTGACGCCTCTGGCGCGAAAGCCCTCGGCGATGCGCCACGCACCGACGATGCCCGAGCCCATACCCGTCAGGCCGACCAGGTCCCACGGCTCATCGTAGGGCACGCTCTCGACGGTCTCGTGGCAGAGCCGGATGTCGACCCAGTCTGGCGTCACGGCCGCCAGCATGGGCAGCGTGAGACCCGGCAGGTGGACGCGCTTCTGCTTGATGGGCCGCCCCTCGGCGTCCAACGCAGTCGGGCCGACGAGGAGGACTCGAAAGCGGGGTTCAGCCATAGGGAAGGGCGTCACAGGGATGCAAGAGTAGGGCGCGCCCCTGGGCTGTGCAACACATTTCGGAGCCTCCCTGCAGACAGCAGCGCCCAACGAAACGCGCGTTCCAGTGCAGAAAGAACGCTCACGATAGACGCACACGCACCGCCGGAGCGCTGTACAATCAGCGGGTTACCTACTTGTCCAGCGTCGCCATGACACCTCCCGATACCGGCCTCGCCTCTGGCGACCGCCTCCGCGCCGAGCTCGTCGCACTGCTCCGCGGCGCGAATGCGCATGTCCCGCCTCTGGCGTCTCTACAGGGGGTCCCGCCAGAGGCGATCAACGTGCGCGCGCCCGGCCTCCCTAACACGCTCTGGGACCTGCTCTACCACCTCTGGTTTTCGCAGAACGACATCCTCCTCTTTTGCCAAAACCCGGACTACTCCACTCCCGAGTGGCCGGAAGCCTACTGGCCGTCCGCGCCCGGCACGCCCGACGATTGGGCGCTCGCGCTCTCCGATTTCGAGAGCGACCTGGAGGCCCTCATCGACTTCTCGAAGACGGGGGACCTCACGGCGGAGTTCTCGCACGCCAGAGGCTACACGCTCCTCCGCGAGATCCTGCTCGCGGCCGACCACAACAGCTACCACGCCGGGCAGGTAACCGACGTGCGCCGCTCGCTCGGCCTGTGGCCGCCGCCGGACCTCGCCTGATCCCGCTGGCGCCCGAAGCCTTTTCCAAGGCATGGCCCGATGCGCAACACGAGCCTCTGGCGCGGCGTACTCCATGTTCACCTTCCAGCCCTGCCATGACGCGCGTCTACAGCCACCCGGACCCCAGCATTGCGCACCTCGTCCGTGGCGCGCTTGAAAACGCGGGCATCACGGCCATCGTCCAGGGAGACCAGTTGGGAGCCGCGATGGGCGAGGTCCCACCCATCGCCGCGTGGGCAGAGGTGTGGGTCAAGGACGGCGACCGCCTGGAGGACGCCCGCTCTCTCGTCGTCGAGGTCATGGCAGACCCCGAAGTGGACGCCCAGCCGTGGACGTGTCCCTCGTGTGGCGAGGTCAACGACGCGCAGTTCGCGGTCTGCTGGAACTGCGGGACCGATATCCCGGACGCGCCAGAGGCCTGAGCCTCTTGCGGTTGCGCTGACACGCCTCTGGCGCCCACTCGGCGCGAGCTTGTGGTCACCGTCTAAGCCAGCCGGAGCCGGCGGGCCATCCCCCTCCCTTCGCGCCCTCGCCAGAGGCCCGTGCGCAAGATCCTCCACGTCGATATGGACGCGTTCTACGCGTCCGTTGAGCAGCGCGATGACCCCGCGTTGCGTGGACGGCCTGTGGCCGTGGGCGGTCGCTCGGGCCGCGGCGTGGTCTGCGCGGCGAGCTATGAGGCGCGGCCGTTCGGCGTGCGCAGCGCGATGCCGATGGCGCACGCGCGCAAGCTCTGCCCGGACCTGATCGTGGTGCCGCCGCGGTTCGCGGTGTACAAGGAGGTCTCGGACGTGGTGCGCGGCATCTTCCGCTCCTACACCGACTTGGTGGAGCCGCTTTCGCTGGACGAAGCCTACCTGGACGTGACTGAGCCCAAACGCGGCCCGAGGTCCGCCACCCTTATCGCGCAGTCGATCCGGCGCGAGATCCACGAGGCCACAGGCCTCACGGCCTCGGCGGGCGTGTCGTTCGCCAAGTTCTTCGCCAAGGTGGCGAGCGACCTGGACAAGCCCGACGGCCTCTCGGTGATCCAGCCCCACGAGGCGCGGGCGTTTATGGCCGCGTTGCCCGTCGAGAAGTTCCACGGCGTCGGCCCGGCAACGGCGCGGCGGCTCCACGGTCTCGGCATCCGGACGGGCGCCGACCTCCAGAGTTGGGACGAGGCGGCGCTGCGCCAGAGGCTGGGCAAAACCGGCGGCTGGCTCTACCGCCTCGGCCAGTGCGACGACACGCGGCCCGTCCGGCCACACCGCGTCCGCAAGTCGGTCGGCGTAGAGCGGACGTTCTCGCACAACGAGCGCGGCGAGGCCGCCATCCTCGCGCGGCTGGAGCCCATTACCTCTGAACTCGTGCGCCGCCTGGACACGCACGGCCTGGCCGGACGGACGGTTACGCTCAAGCTCAAAACCGCCCGGTTCGTGCAGAGCACGCGGTCTGCTTCCTTCGCGTCGCCCGTCTGGCAGGAAGGGCCTCTGGCGACGATCGCCGCCGCGCTCCTCGCGCGCCCCGAGGTGCCGGACAGCCCGCTGCGGCTCGTCGGCCTGACGGTTTCCAGCCTCGTGCCTCTGGCGGACGTGGACGGTGTGCAACTCTCGCTCGAACTGTGAGACTGGGGACTGGGGACTGGGGACTGGGGACTGGGGACTGAAGCTGACTGCGCATGGCCTCTGGCGCCAGAGGCTTCAACGTCCTCACAGAACCGGCGTCGTTACGCGCCCCCTATCCAGACAAGCGATGAGGCACCAGAACGCCATGTGTCCGCGCCTCTCGCGGTGACACTGAAAAGTGCTGATGGGCGGTCTTAGCGCGGCGTAGGAGCGGTCAGATCGCGCGAGAGTAACCCGAGCATCACGCTGTCCTTCCACGTCCCGAAGGTGAACCACCGCTCGCGGAAGTGTCCCTCGCGTTGGAATCCCAGTCGCTCCAGAAGCGCGAGCGACGCCTCGTTCTCGGGGTCCACGTCGGCTTCTACGCGGTGGAGGTTCATCTCCTCGAACCCGAACCGGAGCACGCGCCAGACTGCCTCTTGCGCGAGGCCCCGCCCCCAGAAATCCCGGGCCAGGATGAAGCCGACGTCGGCACGGCGGTTCTCTTCGTCCCATCGGTTGAGCGTGGCGGTCCCCATCATCTCGTCCGTCTTCCGGTCCGCGATGGCCCACTGGAACAACGACCGCTCGCGCCAGAACCGGTCGATGTCCGCGAGGTAAGCGCGCGCGGCGCCCTCGTCCGCCAGAGGCCCGTGGCTCCAATACTGCAGGTCGTCCGCGTTGCCGAAGACGCGGAGCAACGCGGGCACGTCGGCCTCTCGCGGGTGGCGAAGGCGGAGGCGGTCGGCGTCGAGCGTGGGGAGGCCGCTGGCGAAGAGATCCATGGGGAGACTGAGGACTGAGGACTTAAGATCGGCCCCTGGCGCCAGAGGCGAGCGCCTCCCGGTAGCTCGCTCCTCTTTCCGCGTTTCTCTGCCCTCCTGTGCCTGGAATCCCGGTACGTTTCGGTCTTCCAGACCGAGACCCAGACGTGGCCGACTCCTCAGACTCCCGCCCCGACAACTTCCTCCGCGACATCATTGCCCGCGACGTGGAGGCCGGCACGCACGCCGGACGCGTGGCGATGCGCTTCCCGCCCGAGCCCAACGGCTACCCGCACCTGGGCCACGCGCAGAGCATCTGGCTCAACTTCGGGCTTTCCGGCCAGTTCGGCGGGAAATGCAACCTCCGGTTCGACGACACCAACCCGGAGACCGAGAACGAGGAGTTCGCCCGCGCGCTGGAAGACGCCGTCCGCTGGTTGGGCTACGAGCCCACGGCCGTCGTCTACGCGTCCGACTACTTCGACCAGATGTACGCCTGGGCGCAGGACCTCGTGCGCAAGGGTCTGGCCTACGTCGACAGCCAGAGCGAGGACGAGATCCGCGCGATGCGTGGGACCGTGACCGAGGCCGGGACCAACAGCCCGTTCCGCGACCGCGCGCCAGAGGAGAGCCTGCGTCTTCTGGAGGAGATGCGCCGCGGCGAGCACCCGGACGGCTCCCACGTGCTGCGCGCCAAGATCGACATGGCGCACCCGAACATGAAGATGCGCGACCCGCTGATGTACCGCATCCGCCGCGACGCGCACCACTACCGGACCGGCACGGACTGGGCCATCTACCCGCTCTACGACTGGGCGCACGGCCAGGGCGACGCCATCGAGGGCATCACGCACTCGGTCTGCACGCTGGAGTTCGACGTCAACCGCCCGCTCTACGACTGGTATCTGGACGCGATCGGCATTCCCGAGCCGCGCAACCACCAGTACGAGTTCGCGCGGCTCAACGTGGAGGCGACCGTGATGAGCAAGCGCAAGCTGCGCCGGCTCGTCGAGGACGGCGTCGTGGCCGGCTGGGACGATCCCCGGATGCCTACGATTGCGGGCTTCCGCCGCCGCGGCATCCGCCCCGAGGCGATCCGCCACTTTGCGAGCCTGGCCGGGGTCTCCAAGGTCAACGGCCGGACCGACCTCGCCCTCTTGGAGCACGCCATCCGCGACGACCTCAACAGCATCGCTCCGCGCGTGATGGCTGTGACCGACCCGGTCCGGCTCGTCATCGAGAACATGGCCTCTGGCGAGACGAAGACGCTGGACGCCCCCTACTGGCCGGACGACGTGACCCCGCCAGAGGCGGCGCCCAAGACCCGCCCCGTGCCTCTGGCGCGCGAGGTGTGGATCGAGCGCGCCGACTTCTCTGCCGACCCGCCAAAGGGCTGGCGTCGCCTCGCGCCCGACGCCGAGGTGTGGCTCCGCCACGGCTGCGTGGTGAAGTGCACCGGGTTTGAGACCGACGACGCGGGCGAGATCACCGAGATTCGCGCGACGGCAGACCTGGACACGTTCGAGAACGACCCGGTCGGGCGCAAAGTCCGCGGCGCGATCCACTGGGTCGCGGCCGAGACCGCCCTCCCCGCCACGTTCCGTCTCTACGACCGCCTCTTCTCGCACCCCGCGCCGGACGAGTTGGAGGACTTCATGACGGCGGTAAACCCCGACTCGCTCGTGACGCGCAAGGGCTGGATCGAGCCGTCGGTCGCGGGCGACCCGGCGGACACCCGCTACCAGTTCGAGCGCACCGGCTTTTTCTGGCAGGACCCCGAGGACTCCGCCTCTGGCGACCTCGTGTTCAACCAGATCGTGAGCCTCAAAGACGGGTGGGCGCGCAAGACGAAGGCGCCCGCGCCAGAGGCCCCGAAAGCCGAGCCGAAGCCTCTGGCGGAAGCGGGCCCGCGCGATCCGGCCTCGGCGCTGAGCGAGGCCGAGCGCGAGACGTACAGCGCCCTCGCCGTCCGCGGCGTGGGCCGCGAGGAGGCCGCCGTCCTGGCAGCAGACAACGCGCTTCGGAGCCTCTTCGAGTCCACCGTCGCCAGCGGCGCCGGTGAGAAGGAGGCCGGCACGCTCGTCGTCCACGACGTGCGCCGCGCGCTCGGCGACATGCCTCTGGCGGACGCGAAAGCCTCGCCAGAGGCCCTTGCGGCAACACTCCAACTCGTTGCAGACAACGCCTTGACCCGCAACGCGGTAGGCCCGGTGGTCTCACACTTGGTCTCCGAGGGAGGCTCCGCGCCGGAGGCGGTCGAAAAACTGGGTCTGAGCGCCGTCAGCGACGAAGCCGGGCTCGCGCCCGCGCTAGACGCCGCGCTGGCGGACAACCCGGAGGAACTCGCGCGCTACCGCGCGGGCGAGACCAAGCTGTTCGGCTTTTTCGTGGGCCAGGCGATGCGGCGCGCGCCGAAGGGCGCGGACCCGAAGGCGCTCCAGGCGCTGCTCCGCCAGAGGCTCGGCGCGTAGCCTCTGGCGACCACGCGGGCCACCCGCCAGAGGCTCGTCGTGTAGGACGGGCGCCTAATCTCCGCCGCGGGCGAACGCCTCTGGCGGGGGGCGGTAGGGAGGGGCACACCTCTCCCCTCCCCAACATGTCAACCGTCAACAAAGCCATCTTTGCCCGTCTCGTCGCCAAGCCCGGCATGGAAGCCGAGGTCGAACAATTCCTCACCGGCGCGCTGCCTCTAGCGCAGGACGAGGAGAAAACCGTCACGTGGTACGCCGTCAAGTTCGACGAGCGCACGTTCGGCATCTTCGACTCTTTCCCCGACGACGACGGGCGCCAAGCGCACTTGAACGGCCCCATCGCGGCGGCGCTAATGGAGAACGCCGACCGGCTTCTGGCGGAGCCGCCGTCGATCGAGCAGATCGACGTGCTCGCGGCGAAACTGCCGTAGGCCGAGGGGGCTGGCAGAACGGTTGCCGCCTCGCCCTCCAGGACTTCTCGCACCTCCGGCCTCTGGCGGCGTTCGCCAGAGGCCGCGTTGCGTCTAGCCCAGCGCGTCGGCCGCTCGGCGGAGGCGGGCGACGGACTCGTCCTGCCCGAGAAAGACGAGCGTGTCGAACATGCCGGCGCCGACCATCGTGCCGGTCGTGGCGATGCGGACGGGATGGACGATCCGGCCGAAGCCGACCTCCTCCGTTTCGGCCATCTCGCGCATGGCGGCCTCGGTGGAGTCGAGCGTGAACGCGTCCAGCGCTTCTAGGCGGTCGGCGTAGGCGCGGCAGAGCGCGGCGCTGTCCTCCTTCCACCGCTTCTTGACGCCTGCCTCGTCGTAGGCCTGGGGCGCCTCGAAGAGGTAGCCGGCGTCCGCGAGGTCGCGCGCGAGGTCGAGCCGCTCGTGGAGCAAGGCCGCAGCCTCGGTCAGCCTCTGGCGGTCGATGTCCCCGTACTTCTCCCCGACCGCGCCAGAGGCCCGCTCGGCGACGGCCTCGGGCGCGAGAGCGCGGAGGTGCTGGCCGTTGAACCACTGGAGCTTGTCCATCGACAGCTGCACGCCGGACTGGCCGATGCGCTCGATGGAGAACGCCTCCGCTAACTCCTCCAGCGAGAACAGCTCCTGCTCCGTCCCGGGGTTCCAGCCCAGGAACGCGAGCCAGTTGACGACCGCCTCCGGCTCGTAGCCCGCGGCGACGTAGTCGCGCACGTTGACCGGGATGCCCAGCTTGTCCGCGTTGCGCTTGGAGAGCTTGCCGCCGGTCGGCGCGAGGATAAGGGGGAGGTGCGCGAGGGCGGGTGGCGCCCAGCCGAGCGCGCGGTAGAGCAGGATGTGCTTGGGCGTGGACGAGAGCCACTCCTCGCCGCGGATGACGTGCGTGATCTCCATCGCGTGGTCATCCACGACGTTCGCGAGGTGGTACGTCGGCAGGCCGTCGCTCTTGACGAGCACCTGGTCGTCGACCGTGCTCGTCTCGAACGAGACCTCGCCGCGGATGAGGTCGATAAACGTGACGGTCTCGCCCTCGGGCACCCGGAGCCGCACGACGTGCTCGTCGCCTCTGGCGATGCGCGCCTGCGTCTCCTCCTCCCCCAGCGTCAGCGAGTTGGTCATGCTCGCGCGGTCGTATCGCGGGCTCGGGTTCTCCTTCGTGGTCAGCCGCTCGCGCATGGCGTCCAACTCCTCCGCCGTGTCGAACGCGATGTACGCGTCGCCAGAGGCCAGGAGGCGGTCGGCGGCGTCCTTGTAGAGGCTGCTCCGCTCGCTCTGCCGGTACGGCGCGTGCGGCCCGCCCGCCAGAGGCCCTTCGGCGATGGTCAGGCCCGCCCAGGCGAGGCTCTCGCGGATGTCCTCCTCGGCGCCTTCCACGAACCGCGCGCGGTCGGTGTCCTCGATGCGGAGCACGAACGTGCCGCCGGTCTTCTCGGCGAGGAGCCAGTTGTAGAGCGCGGTGCGGAGCCCGCCGATGTGGAGGAGCCCGGTGGGGCTGGGCGCAAAGCGGACGCGGACGGGAGAGTCGGGCATGGTCGGTCTGGGGTCAGGCCGACGAACCTAAAACCGCGCCTCTGGCGAGACCGGGGAGAGACGCCGAATGCTGCAGTGGCCCGGCGTCTGGCGCCTCGCTTCGCGGTACCGGGTACCCGGTACCGGGTAAAGCTGCGCCCCGCTCGCCTCTGGCGCCAGAGGCCGATTGGATCTCACAGGCGAGGTCCCCTCTCCTCCTGGGAGAGGGACAGGGTGAGGGCCGGCCCACCGCGCCAGAGGCGAGGCCCGAAGGGGTCCTGCGAGAAGGGCGTATGCGATACGCCCCTACGGGAGGATGGACGCAGCGCCAGAGGCGGGGCGGGAGGCGGATGGCGAACGGGGCCTCTGGCGGAACAAAACGGCCGGCGCCCCTCCTCATCCCTCATCCCTCATCCCTCATCCCTCATCCCTCATCCGTCCTCTGGCGCGGCCTCGCGGTCGGCCTCCACGGTCACGTCGTGCTCGATGACGTAGAGCGGGCCATCACTGAGCGTGACGCGGGCGAGCCGGACCGAGTCGGCGGAGGCCGGCGCGGGGGCGTTCGTGGGCAGCATCGCGGCGATAAAGACCGCCAGGACCGTGACGGCCAGCGCGACGCTCACGGGCACGCGGCGGCGCAGCGCGCCCGCCAGAGGCGCGCGGTCGGCGCGGCGGTTGGGGCGGCGGATGGTGAGCCGCCGCGTCTCGTCCAGCCGCGCGAGGACGCGCTGGTCCAGCGCGGGCGGGACCGCCAGAGGCTCCTGGCGCACGGCGAGGCGGAAGGCCAGCATGGCCTCGAACTGCCGGCGGCAGCCGCCGCACGTCGCGAGGTGGGAGAACAGGTCGGGTTCGCGGCCGAGGTCCAGTTCGCCGTCGAGGTACTCGTTGAGGAGCATCTCGGCGTCGGGATCGGGGCAGGCGGCGGAGGGGAACAGCATGGGAGTCAGGCGCGCGCCGCGACCGGGCCTCTGGCGCCAGAGGCGGCGGGCTCAGGAGCGGCGGGCGTAGGGTCCAGCCACGGCCGGAGGATCTCTCCGGTCTTGCGGCGGGCTTTGAACAGTCGGCTTTTTACGGACGAGACCGTCGTGCGGGTGACCGCGGCGATCTCGTCGTAGGAGAGGTTCTGGTACTCGCGGAGCACGAGGACCTCACGATAGGCGGGTGGCAGCGCGTCGAGAGCTTTGTGCACGAGCGCGGCCTGCTCGCTTTTGAGCAGGTGACTGAAGGGCGTCCCCGGCGCGGGCGTGTCGGGCGCGTCCTCGCGCAAGGCGGGCTCGCGGTCGGCGCGCGCGATGGCGTTGAGGCACTGGTTGCGCGCGATGGTGAACACCCACGAGCGGAAGGCGCCCGCGCTGACGAGCCTCTGGCGGTGCTCGTAGGCCCGCGCAAAGGTCTCCTGCACGATGTCCTCCGCGGCGGCGCGCGAGAGCAGCATCTTGGCAGCGTAGCCGTAGACCGCCCCTTTGTGGCGGTCGTAGAGCGTCACAAAGGCGAATTCATCGCCTCGACGGAAGGCCTCGACGAGGTCGAGGTCGCCGGGCGGCACGGGCGGGGGCTGGGGATGCGGCATCAGAGAGGAGTGTAGGGCCCTTCGCGTCGGAGACCGGCAGAGGCCTGGAACGTTGCTCCCCATCGCGAGAAAAATTTCGACCTCTGGCGCCGCGCCTGCCTGTGCGCCCCGCTCTTGGCAATCTCCGCCGCCGCGCGCGTGATCCCAAACGCGCCCGCCCGTGCCGTTTTCGCCACGGCTTGACCCGCCAGAGGCACGGCCGCCGCCGGGGGCCGGGTTAGCTTCGCGCGGCTACGCACGTGCCGTGCACGGCCCCGGTGATGGGCCGGACGCCGTTCCCCTACCAACCTCCCGACTCCCGATGCTTTCTCTGCGCTCCGCCGCCCTGCCTCTGGCGGCGTTCCTCGTCAGTGTCGCCGCCGTGGGCTGCGGTGGCGCCCGCCCCTCCGCTCCCGAACCCGCGCCTCTGGCGCCCGATGGGACGCCCGTCGTGGCGCAGTGGACCGGGACGACGCTGTCCCTCGCCGAGTACGAGGGTGAGTACGCCCGCGCGGAGGGCGGCCTGGAGAGAAGCGAGATCAGCGCGGACTCGCTCCGCGAGCGCCGTCTGGACTTCCTGGAGCGGTACACCGACTTCCGCCTCAAGGTCCGCTCCGCGCGAGAGGCCGGCTACGACCGCGACTCCTCCTACCTCGCCGAGGTCGACGAGTACCGCAACGACCTCGCCGGCCCGTACTTCACCGACGCCGAGATCATGGACGGCATCGTCCGCGACCTCTACGAGAAGGGCAAGGAGCAGATCGAGGTGTCGCACATCCTCATGCTCGTGAGCGAGGAGACCGCGCCAGCGGATACCCTCGCGCAGCTCACCAAGCTCCGCGCCGTTCGCGATTCCATCATGAGCGGGCAGATCACGTTTGCCGAAGCCGCTCGCCGCAACTCCGAGGACCCCTCGGCGCAGCGCCCCGCCGGCCAGGTCGGCGCCGACGGCAACCTCAACTGGCTTTCTGCGGGCCGCGTTGTCCTCCCGTTCGAGGACGCGATGTACAACACGCCCGTGGGCGAGATCAGCGAGCCGGTGCGGAGCCAGTTCGGCTACCACCTCGTCTACGTGACCGACCGCCGCCCGACGCCCACGCCCGTCTCGGCGCGCCACATCCTGATCTCGTGGACCGGCCCCACCCCCCAGGACTCCGCCGCCGTCTACGCCCGCATCGATAGCGTGCAGGCCCGCCTCGCCGCTGGCGACAGCTTCGAGGCGCTCGCCGCCGAGGTCTCGCAGGACCCCGGCTCCGCCGCCAGAGGCGGTGACCTCGGCTCGTTCGGCCCCGGCCGGATGGTGCCCCCGTTTGAGCAAGCCGCCTTCGCGCTCCAGAACGTCGGCGACGTGTCGGCACCGGTGGAGACGCGCTTTGGCGTTCACCTCATCCAGCTGACCGGGCGCGAGGAGCCCGCGAGCTACGAGGAGCAGTACGCGGAGCTGAAGCGGACGGCGCAGAGCCTGCCGCGCACCTCGCTGCGCCGCCAGCAGGTCGGTCGCGAGGAGCGTGCCGCCAGAGGCGCCGTGTTCATGCCCGAAGTGGTCCGCTCCGCGGTCCAGGGCATCCCCACCGACTCCGTGCTCGCCTACGCGCAGGGCGGCTTCGGTGACGCCTCTGGCGAGGTCTTCGCCACGATGGAAGGCACGGAGTACACGCTGGGCGACCTCGCCACGCCGATGCGCCGCGCCCGCATCGCGCCGTCGGACAACCTCACGCCCGCGCTCGTGCAGTTCGCCGACGACTACCTCACCGAGCAGGCCGTCGAGGCCGCCATCGGCTCGCTGCAGGACCGCGATCCCGAGTTCGCGCGCCTGTTCCGCGGCTACACCGAGGGCGTGCTCCTTTTCCGGATCGCGGAGGACAGCGTGTGGACCCGCGCCAGCGCTGACACGCTGGGCCTCATGCGGACCTACGAGGCCAACCGCGGCGCGTACCGCTGGCCGGAGCGGCGCCGCATCCTCGCCTTCCGCACCCCGGGCGACTCCCTGCTCCGCGCCGTCCGTGCGGACCTGGAGGCCGGCATGACGCCAGAGGCCGTCTTCGCCCGCCATGAAGGCACCCGTTTCGCCCTGCGCCTGGACACGCTCCGCCTCGCGGACTCCACCAACACCGCGCTCGACGCCACGCTGGACCTCGCGCCCGGCGAGTTCACCGACGTGCTCCCCGAGCGCAGCCGCCTGGCCGTCTACGTCCTAGACGGCATCGAGGAGCCACGCGAGAAGACGTTCAAGGAGGCCCGCGCCGAGGTGATCTCGGACTACCAGGCCATCCTCGAAACCGAGTGGGCCGCCCGCCTCCGCGAGCGCTACGACGCCCGCACCTTCCCCGAACGGATCCCCGCCGTCCCGCCAGAGGCCTCTGGCGTGATGGAAGTGCGGGAGACGCTGCCCGCGACCACGGAGTAGCGTGCGCGCCCTCGTTTTCCTGCTCGTGCCTCTGGCGCTCACTGCCTGCGGCGGCGGCAGCACCGAACCCGACGCGGCCTCTGGCGGCGCGGTGGTGGCGCGCGTCGGCGACGCGGTCCTGAGCGAGGGCGAATTGCAGGAAGCGCTCGGCGGCGCCACCCCAGGGTTGGACAGCGCCGCCGCGCGACGTCAGGTGATGGAGCAATGGGTCCGCCGCGAACTGGTGGTCCAGGAAGCCCGCCGCGCAGGCCTGGACGAGGAGGGCGACGTGCAGCGTGCTCTTCGCGAGAGCGAGCAGTCCGTTTTGGAAGCCGCCTACCTCTCGCGCTTTTTCGAGTCCACCCCTGCCGAGCCGACCGAGCCGGAGATCGCGGCGTACTACGAGGCCAACAGGGACAAGCTCACGCTCCGCGAGCCGTACGTCCGCGTCCGCCTCTTGCGGATGCCGACGGCCGCGCGCGCGCAAGAGGCCCAGAACGCCCTCGCGCAGATCCAGGGCACGCCTCTGGCGGATTCGCTGTTTGCCCTCACCGCCCGCGAGTACGCGACGGACCCCGACGGCGCCACCGAACTCGCGGACTCGTTTATCCCCGAGAGCCGCCTCCGCGCGCTCAACGAGGATCTCGGCCTCCGCATCTCCGCTCTGGGCGCCGGCGCGGCGCCCATCGTGCTGACGGCGCCAGAGGCCACCTACGTCGTCTCCGTTGTGGAGCGCGTGCAGCCGGGGCAGGTGCCCTCGCTGGGCATGATCCGCCCGGAGATCGTGGAGCGCCTCGCCATCCGCAAGCGGAAAGACGCCGAAGCGCGCCACATCGCTCGCCTCCGCTCGGAGGCCGAGGCCGGCGGGCGCCTCGCCATCCAATAGGCCCGTTTAGAAAGCCCGCGCGAAGCGTGGGCGCCGACGTACGAGCCGCGCCTCTGGCGCCGTTGGCTCGTCTCAACCACTCCCACCCCATGCAGACGCTACCACGCCTCGCGGCCCTCGCCCTCTTGGCCTTCGCGGTCGCTTTCCCCACTCGCGCGCAGGTCGCGCCCGGCACCGTTCTGGACGGCATCGCCGCCGTCGTGGGCGACGAGATCGTGCTCCACTCCGAGGCGACCGCGCTCGCGCAGCAGGCGTCCCAGGGGCAGCCGGTGACCAACGAGTTGTGGAGCCGCGCGCTGGACGAGTTGGTGCGTCAGCGCGTGCTCGTGATCCACGCCGAGCGCGACACGACGATCATCATCGGCGAGGAAATGGTGCAGCAGCAGTTGGACGCTCAGGTGGGCCAGATGGCAGCCCAGGCGGGCGGCGAGGAGGCCTTGGAGGCCTACTACCGCAAAACGATGGACGAGATCAAAGAGACCTTCCGCCAGGACGTGCGGAAGCAGCTCCTCGCAGAGCGCCTCCGCGGCACGCGGATGCGCGACGTGAGCGTGACGCCCGGCGAGGTCCGCGCGTGGCTGGAGCAGATCCCGCCCGCCGAGCGCCCCGAGGTGCCCGAGATCGTCCGCGTCGCCCACATCGTGAAGGTGCCGGCGGCGACGCCAGAGGTCAAGCAGGCCGCCCGTGACTTTGCCAGCGCGCTGCGCGATTCCGTCCTTGCTGAGCAGGCCACGCTCGCAGACCTCGCGCGCCGCCACTCAGACGACCCCGGGTCGGGCTCGCGAGGCGGTCTCATCGAGGACATCGAGCTTCGCCTCCTCGTGCCGGAGTTCGCAGCCGTTGCAGGCAGCATCGCGCTCGAAGAGGTCTCCCAGGTGTTCGAGAGCCCGTTCGGCTACCACTTTCTCCGCGTCTCGGAGCGCGAGGCGGGCAAGGTGACGTTCCAGCACATCCTCATCTCCGTCGAGATGGGCGCCGACGCTGCGGACATCGCCCGCCAGGAGCTCATGGTCCTGCGCGATTCCGTCGTGAACCACGGCGTCCCCTTCGAGGCCATCGCGCGCCGCCACTCCCAGGACCCGCTTAGCGCCGCGCGAGGCGGGTACGTCTCCGATCCCCGTACCGGCGATCGTGACATCCGCTTGGAAGCCCTCGGCGGGCAGTGGAAGGCCACGGTCGATACGCTCAGCGTCGGCGATGTGAGCGAGCCGGCCACCGTCCGCTTGCTGGACAACGCGGGCACGCAGGCCGTGCACATCGTGCTCCTGCAGAAAAAGACGCCCCCGCACGCGCTCTCAGTCGAGACCGACTACGCGCTGCTCTCCCAATACGCGCTCAACGACAAGCGCCGCGAGGTCTTCGACCAATGGGTGCGCCGCCTCCAGCGCGATGTCTACGTCGACATCCGCTCGCCGCGCTACACCGCCGAGAGTGCGACCGAGAGCTAGACTCTGGCGCCCGCGCCCTTTCGCCGCCACCGGACCCGATCTGATGGCGGCGTTTTTGTACGCGCCAGAGGCCTTGCGACGCCTCGCCCGCGAGAGGCCTCTGGCGCGGCACGCGAAACGCGACGCGGCGTAGGTTGGCGCCCTTCCCCCGCCCGCGCCTCTGGCGCCGCACCGACGCCCCGCGCTCTATGCCCATCGACCCGAACGACCCCGCCGCCGCCGATCAACTCGCCGAGGCGTACCGGCGCCTCCGCGCCGAGATCGGCAAGGTCATCGTGGGGCAGGACGAAGCCATCGAGGGGCTGATCGTGGCACTTCTGGCGGGCGGTCACGTGCTGCTCGTGGGCGTACCGGGGCTGGCGAAAACGCTGCTCGTGCGCACGCTCGCGCAGGCACTGGACCTGGACTTTAGCCGCGTCCAGTTCACGCCGGACCTGATGCCGGGCGACATCACGGGAACCGAGATCATCGAGGAAGACCCAGCCACGGGCCGCCGCGACTTCCGGTTTGCCAAAGGCCCCATCTTCGCCAACGTGGTCCTCGCCGACGAGGTGAACCGCACGCCGCCCAAAACGCAGGCGGCGTTGCTCGAAGCGATGCAGGAGCACCGCGTGACGGCCGCTGGCGAGACGTTCACGCTGGAAGAGCCGTTCTTCGTCCTCGCGACGCAGAACCCCATCGAGCAGGAGGGCACCTACCCCCTTCCAGAGGCGCAACTGGACCGCTTTATGCTCAACCTGTGGCTGGACTACCCCAGCTTCGAGGACGAGGTCTCGGTCGTCAAGAGCACGACGGGCGCATCGCCTGCACCCGTAAGCCGTGCGATCTCGCGCGAGGACCTGCTGGCGTTCCAGAAGCTCGTCCGCGCCGTTCCGGTCGCGGACTCCGTCGTGGAGCACGCCGTCCGTCTGGTGTCGCGCACGCGTCCCGGCCGTGAGGGCACTCCGGACTTCGCGACAGAGTACCTGTCCTACGGAGCCGGTCCGCGCGCGAGCCAGTACCTCGTGCTCGGCGCGAAGGCGTTGGCGCTGCTCGAAGGCCGCCTGACGCCTCTGGCGGAGCACGTGGACCGTCTCGCCGTCCCGGTCCTGCGCCACCGCATCGTGACCAACTTCGCGGCCGACGCCGACGGCGTCTCGTCCGTGGACGTGATTCGCCGCCTCACCGCACGCTGATGCACGTCCTCATCGTCGGCGGTGGGCACGCGTCGCTGCCGCTTCTGGCGCGCGCCAGAGGCCTGGTTCGGCGCGGCGCGGAGGTAACGCTGATCAGCGACTGCCCGCACCTGTGGTACTCCGGCATGACGCCCGAGTACCTCGGCCGGGTCTACCCTCGCGAGGACGTGACCATCGACCTCAGCGCGATCTGCACCCGCGAGGGCGTCCGGTTCGTGTCCGAGCCGGCCGTCGCGCTGGACGCCCCGGCGCGCGAGGTAGAGACGGCCTCTGGCGCCCGGTTCTTCTACGACGTGTGCGCGGTCGACGTGGGCGCGGCGAACCCCGCGCAAGAGGCCGCGGGACCGGCGGTGCGGACCAAGCCGCTGCACAAGATCGGGGCGCTCCGCGCTTTTCTGAGCGAGGTGGCCTCTGGCGCGAGCGACGAAACGCGGCGCCTCGTCATCGTGGGCGGCGGCGCGGCGGGCGTCGAAGTCGCGCTGAACCTCTCGGCGCGGCCAGACCTAAAGGGACGGCTGGAACTCTCTCTGGTGGAGCCGTCCGGCGCGCTGCTCTCGGCGTTCCCGCGCAGCGCGCAGCGCTGGGCCTACGACACGCTGCGCCAGAGGCAGGTAGACGTGCGGCTGGGATCCGAAGTGGACCGCGTCGAGCCCGGAGCCGTGCGGCTCGCCTCTAGCGCCTCGGTCCCCGCCGACCGCGTGCTGTGGGCGACGGGCTCGGTCGGGCACGCTTGGCTGGCCGAGGCGCTGGACGCCGACGCCAGAGGCTTCGTGCGCGTCCACGAGACGCTGCAGGCGCACCGCTTTCCGCGCGTGTTCGTGGCGGGCGATGCCGCCGTCGTGGACGGCCACGAGGACCTCGCGCGCGTCGGCGTCCACGCTGTCAAGCAGGGGCCAACGCTCGCACGCAACGTGGAAACGCTGGTCGACGCGCTCGCCTCGGGCGAGGCGCCAGAGGCCGCGTCGCTCACGACGTGGCGGCCGTACCCAGTGGCACCGCTTATCCTCTCCACCGGCACGCACGAGGGGCTTTTCGTAGCCGGGCCTCTGGCGCTGCGCGGCGCGTGGGCGCTCGCGCTCAAGCACCGCGTGGACCGGAAGTGGATCGAGCCATACCTCACTGCGGCGCCTTCGTGGGCTGGACACCTCGACCTCCGTGCGGCCGAGGACGCCGTGCCGTTTGGTCCTAGGCACGGCGGCGCTAGAGGCTAGACTTCGCCATGCTCCGTGCCGCTCTCGTGTTCGCGCTTCTGCTCCCGCCGCTGGCGGGATGCGGTCGCGAGGCCACGCCGGGAGCGTCGCCCGAGGCGTCACGCGAGCGCGGCCGGAATGCGTCTTCTCCGCCAGGGGCCGACCCGTTCGACGCGCCTCTGGCGGAGGGCCGCCCGCGGCCACAGGCCGAGACGGTGTTCGACGCCGCCGAGGCGGTGTTCGACACGCTGGAGCCGCGGTACCGCCCGGGCATCGAGATTCCGGTAGCGCCGAGACCGCGCCCGAGGCCACGCCCCACGCCTCCGCCGATTCCAGAGCCAGGGCCGCCGTCCCTTCCGCCGCCCTCGCCGTCCCCGCCCGTCGCGGGAAGCTGCGACGTGCGCAGCACGGAGGGCTTCTGCTTTACCTACACCGGCGCGACGTGGGACAGGCAAACGGCGGAGAACCACTGCGCGGCGGCGCCCAACTCGTCTTTTCAGGCCGGCGAGTGCCCGGCCGAGCGCCGCATCGCGACGTGCGTCTTCCGCCGCGGCGAGGCGCCCGCGCGCCAGATCGTGTACACGTACTACGAGCCGTACGATCTCGACCTCGCGCGCATCGCCTGCCCGGGCCGGTTTACTGAGATCGGAGAGTGAGCCCGCGCCAGAGGCGGTCTAGTCGTGCGGCCTCTGGCGCCACAGCCACCACGAGTACAGGATGGACCCGAACGCCAGCGCTCCCGTCGCGGTGGTGGCCACGAGGGTAAACGGCTCGGCCGCAAGAGGCCACCACAAGACGGCCAAGCCCGCCGAGGTTGCCAGTAGTAGGTGGCCGGTTACGCGGTGGGTCTGCCGCCACACGTCGTCGTCGCGGAGGGTCCAGGGCGTGCGGACGCCGAAAAACCAGTTGGGCCGAAGCGAAGGCATGGCGTTGCCCAGCACGCCCAGGATCAGAATCCAGAGGAGGCTATCGACGTGCGCAGGATCTCCGCCCGTCTGAGACCGCATCTGCATGACGGCCCCTACCGCGCACACGGCCGCGATTCCGAGCCGCGTCCCCGGCAGAGGCTTCTGGTCCCACGCCACCTTCCGCCGGGGGTCCAGAGCCGGAGCGATCAGCAGCAACGCGTAGGCGCTGAAACCGCCCCAGATCACATCGGGGACGCCGACGCCACGGCTCAGCGCGGCCCACGCCGGCAGCGCGAGCGAGAGGACCGCCGTCGCGTCCGCGAGCATCACGCGAGCGCCCCGCTCGCGGGCCTCTGGCGTCACGTCGCCGCCTCGGTCTCCCCGTCTGCCTCCCCCGCGCGGAGAAGCGTCAGCATCCAACTCGCGGCCTCCTCCAGAGCGGTCGTCGCGAGGCGGTACCGGACAAACCGGCCGTCTTTCTCGGCGCTGACGAGCCCCGCCTGCCGCAGCAGGTCCAGGTGGTACGAGGCGTTCGGCCCCGAAACGCCCATCGCGTCCGCGACCTCTGTGGCCGTCCGCTCGCCTCTGGCGAGGAGATCGAGAATCGAGCGGCGCGTGGGGTCGGCGAGAGCTTTGTAGGTCGTGCTCATGGCTGGAGGTCTAGAATCCAGTCCGCGACCCGGTCCATGACCGCGGGCGCGTACGACTGCCGGATGGTGCTGTACTCCGTCACGGCGCCGGTTTGGGTGGGCTGGAACAGATGGTTGAGGTTGGGAAGCACCACCACCTCCGTCCCCTCTGGCGCGCCCGCGAGCGCGTCGACGGCAGCCTCGACGTTTCCGCGCACGCGCACCTGCTGGTCCCGCGCGGCGAACAGCGCCAGGACTGGAACTGACACCTCGCGGAGCGCCAGCGCTGGATCGTAGCCGAGGTAATACCGCATCCACGGATCGGAGAGGCCGCTGGCGAGAGCACCGACCCTCTCGCTTGTGACCCCGAGTGCTTGCAGCGCGCTCATGTCCACACCGTCCACCTCGGCGGCGTAGGCCGCAGCGGCCCGATCGGCCGCCGTCTCGGCGTCGCCAGAGGCCAACGCGTCCAACATCGACGCGATACCCCGCTCGTACGCGCCCGTGGCCTCTGGCGCCAGGCCGGCTCCCACGATGTCCTTGCTCAACTGGTACTGGATCACCTCGCGGCCCGGGATCGCGGGTCCCGCCAGGAGCACGAGGAAATCCACCGCCTCCGACGCGACGGCCACGATCGGCCCGATGGCGCCGCCCTCAGAATGCCCGACGATCCCCACCGACTCCACCTCGGAACGGGTCGCGAGGTATTCGGCGACGGCCTGCGCGTCCAGCGCGAGGTCTGCCGTCGTGGCGGCGCCGTAGTCCCCCGTCGATGCCGCCGTGCCCCGGTCGTCGTAGCGGAGAACCGCGATGCCGCGCCGCGCGAGGTAGTCCGAGAGGACGTAGAACAGCTTGTTGCCCGCCACGTCGGAATCCCGCGCCTGCGCCCCAGAGCCGGAGACGAGCACGACGCCCGGAAACGGTCCCGCGCCGTGCGGAATCGTAAGCGTTCCGGCAATCGTCACGCCTTCGACGGACTGGACGCGGACCTCCTCGGCTTGATAGGGAAAGGGAGCCTTGGGTTCGTCCAGCGCCAGAGGCGCCGTCGCTACCGCGGCTTCTCCACGCACGTTCTCTTCAGCGACGTCCGCGCCGGCCGTTTCTCCGTCGGAGACGCGACGGAGGTTGAGCGTCGTCGGCTGCCCCTGAACGAGTTCGCCGGTGATCACGTCGCCCTCCAGCGTGCCCCTGTATACCGCATTGACCGCCGGGACCGTGATGGTGAGCGTCGTGCCGTCAAAGGTGGTTTCGCCTGTCGAGACGCCCATCGCGCCCTGAGCCGGTACGTCGAGCGTCGTGCTCAGAACGCCGTCGGTTTCCGTGATGTGAAACACGGTCGTAAGGCCCGTCCCTTCGACGGTGCCGCTCCAGTCTCCGACGACAGCAGCGGGCTGGGCAGCGGCGGAACCGCACAGGACGAGAAGGAAGATCAGGAGCCTGCGCATAGGGAGAGGGCGCTAACGGTTCAACGAATCTAGAACCGTTGAATCACTATCGCAACACGTCCTCTCAGAACCCCACGGTTACCCCAACGCCAGAGGCCGTGACCGTCAGCGCTGTCGCGTCCACCAGTTCCACTAGACCGCCGAGCCTCTGGCGTGATGCGAGATACGCGATACCGTCGAGCACGAAAAGGCCCGCACCCTGGAGAATGAGGGCCGCGCCGTGGCCCTTCCATAGGTCCGCATTTGGCGCGCCCCGCCGGCCCGCGACGTACATGGTCGTTCCTACGGCCGCGTAGCCCACGTTGAGTCCGAGGTTGACGAGCAGGATGTCAGCGTAGCCGTTCTCTGCGCCGAACGCCGCAGCCCACTCGCCAGAGGCCTCGCCCGGGCCGCTGGCGAGCCCGATCCCCGCGATGCCCATGTTGATGGCGCCCCACGCGGCTGACTGGATGCCGAACGCGCGCCGCATCCGGTCGGCTTCGAGGTCGGAGAGCGCGATTAGCACGAGGCCGCCCGCCACGTTCGCCGCACCCCACGCGCCCACGCGCCAGAGGTGTGCCGTCTGGTCCTCGCGCAGGTCCGCCGAGAGCGCGAGCACGTCGCCAGAGGCTCCGGACGCCAGCGCCTCTTGCGCGGCGAGGGCGCCGGGGAAGAACAGGAGGAGACACGCCGCGAGGCGCAGCCTCTGGCGGCGGACCACGTTGGAGGGAAGCATCGTAGGAGCGGGACGGGACAGCGTCCATGCCCCTCCCCTGCCCCGCGTTCCCATGACCCTCGGCCGACTCTTCCTCCTTTTCGTCCTCGTGCCCCTGGCCGACCTCACGCTTCTCGTGTGGGCCGCCGGCCGCATCGGCTTCTGGCCGACCGTCGCGACGGTCGTGCTCACGGCCGCGCTCGGCTCGTGGATGGCCCGCCGCGAAGGCAGCGCCGCGTGGAAGCGCGTGCAGTCCAAGATGACCTCTGGCGGCGTCCCCGGCCCCGAGCTCATCGATGGGCTCATCATCCTGATTTCGGGCGTGCTCCTCCTCACGCCCGGCTTCCTGACGGACCTGACGGGCCTGCTCGGCCTCTTCCCGCCGACGCGGACGGCGATGCGCAAGGCCCTCGCCTCCGGCTTTCAAAGCGCGATCCAGAACGGGACCGTTCGCGTGGCCTCTGGCGGCTTCGGCCCGATGGGCGGGCCTATGGGCGGGCCTATGGGCGGTGGGATGCCCGGCGGCATGACGGGTGGCTTTGGAGCGCCCGGCGCGCCGCAGAAGCCTCCGGTTCAGGACGCTGAGATCGTGGACGCCGAGATCGTCGAGGAGCACACGCGCCCGCTTCGCTCCAACCGCTCGCCAGAGGCGTAGGCGCAAGCGGGGCGTGGGCTTCTGGCCCTTAAGGACTCACGAAACGAAGGCGCGGTGCGGGCGAGGTGAAGAGGCGCGCGAGACGCCCGCACGGCAGAACAGCACGCCAGAGGCCCGGTTCGGCCCGCATGGCGACTCTCCACCTGTCCACTTCTACCCGCCGTCAGATCGTCCGCGCGCGGCGCACCGCCGCCGGGATCCCGATCGGCGCGTGGTACATGGTGATGGCGGGGCTGGCGTTCAGCATCATGAACGCGCTCGTCAAAGCCGTCTCGGCAGAGCTGCCCACAATGGAGATCGTCTTTGCGCGGACGGTCCTGATGGGCGTGTTCACGCTCGCGATGCTCCGTCGGGAAGGCGTGAGCCCCATCGGGCACAACCACCGGCTGCTCTTCGCCAGAGGCGCGATCGGGGCGACCGCCCTCAGCCTCCTCTACTTCGCGCTTGGCCGCATCCCCCTCGGCGACGCGACGACGATCCACTACACCGCGCCGGTCTACACCGCGCTTACGGCCGCGTTCTTCCTGCGCGAGCGCATCGGCAAATGGGTCGTGCTGGGCACGCTCGTTTCCCTCACGGGCGTGGTGATGATCGCGCAGCCGCAGTTCCTGTTCGGCGGCGACGGGCTGGATCCTCTGGCGGTCGGCGCGGCCGTGGCGGCCTCTATCCTCGCGGGCAGCGTCTACACCGTTGTACGGAAGCTGCGCGAGACCGACCACCCGCTCGTGGTCGTGCTCTCGCTCGCGTGGGTCGGCGCCATCGGCTCGCTCCCCTTCGCGCTGTTCGGCGGGTGGACTGTTCCCACGCCAGAGGCCTGGATGCTGCTCCTCGCGATCGGCGTGACCACCCAGATCGGGCAGGTCGGCCTCACGAAAAGCCTGCACGCGCTCCCCGCCGGCCAGGCCAGCGCCATCGGCTACGTGCAGATCCTCTTCGCGTTCGTGCTCGGCGTCGTGTTTTTCGACACGATCCCGAACGGGTGGAGCCTCGCCGGCGCGGGCCTCGTGCTCGTCTCCGTGCTCCTTCTCGGCCGCCGCGTGCCGCCTGCGCGCGTGGCCTCTGGCGTCAGGGGCTGAGCCATCGGTTCTTGACGGGGAAATCCGCGAGGTGCATCTTCGGGCTCCGCACACGGTTTGCCCATGCCCGAGGTCGCCCCGCCCACCGTTCCCCTCCTCGCATCTGAGGCGTCTCCCGCCGCTCCGCCAGAGGCCTCTGGCGACGGCGTCGCGCTCTGCGCCAACTGCGATGCCGTCCAAGTGGGCGCGTATTGCCCGGGGTGCGGTCAGCACCAGTCGAACAGCCGGCTCACGTTGCGGCGGCTGTGGACGGAGTTTGCCTCGCGCGCGTTCAACGTCAACCGCGGGCTTCTGGCGACGGTCGTGGAGTTGACGAAGCATCCGGGGCAGGTGCCGCTGGATTACGTGGAGGGCAAACGCCAGAGGTACACCAACCCGCTGACCTACCTCTTCCTCGCGAGCGCGGTGAGCCTGTTCATGCTCCAGTTCTCCGACGCCACGCTCAGAGAGCAGATGCAGGAGCAGATCGCGCGGCAAGAGGCCTCTCGCGCCGCCACGGCCCCGCCCTCCGTGGCCGAGGAGACCACCACCGGCGTGCCGCACGACCATGACGGCGACGGCATAGCCGATCACGCGGATGACCCGCGCGTGGATCTGTTCAGGGCCGAGTTGGACGTTCTCATGGCGGACGGTGGGGCCACGTACGTGGAACGCGTGATGGAGATGATGAGGCGCTACCAGTCGTTTCTGATGCTGTTGCTCTGCGTCCCCTTCGCGTTGTTGCTACGCCTCCTGTTCGGCCCGAAGCGCAACCTCGCCGAGATCTCCGTTTTTAGCCTGTACGTGGTCGGTCACGCCATTTTGCTCCTGGCGTTTATCACGCCCCTCCTCATCCGCATGGGCACTCTCGCCACGATGCTCGGCACGTTGGCGTATGTCGGGTTCGCCGCGTGGGCGGCCGTCCGGTTCTGGGGCGAGGGCTGGAGCGCCGCCCTCCGGGCCGGCACCGCGATGACGGTCGGCATGGCAGCGTACTCGGCGTTCATCGGCCTTGTCTCTATCGTTGCCGTGTTCGGCTCTGCCCTCAGCAAAGCTGACGCGTCATGGTGGTGGCTCGTCTCACGGATCGCGCGCAACGTGCTGAGTTGATGGCCCGCCGGGCCTCTGGCGCCAGAGGCTGAAATCGGATACGTTGGTTGTTCTAACAACCAACCCGCTTATGAACGTCACCCTCTGGATCGCGCAGGCTTTGCTCGCGCTCATCTTTCTCGCCTCTGGCGGGATGAAGCTGGTCACGCCGAAGGCGAAGCTGATCGAAAAGCTGCACGCCCTGGCGCCCATCCCAGCCGGACTCATCAAGGTGATCGGCGTGCTAGAGGTGCTCGGCGCCATCGGCATCGTCGTGCCGGCTCTGACGGGGATCATGCCCGGCCTGACGGTCCTCGCCGCGATCGGCTTCATGCTGACGATGATCGGCGCCGCCATCGCGCACGTCCGCGCGGGCGAGCCGCCGGTCCCCAACGCCGTGATCTTCGCGATCGCCGCGTTCGTGGCCTGGGGCCGCTGGGACTGGCTGTAGCCCCTGGCGCCAGAGGCTAGAACCGCACCGGGGTGCCGCACAGGCGGCTCCGGAAGATGACGACGACGTCCACGTCGCCGGCGAACGGGTTCGTGCCACGCTGCGCGGGCTCGTACACCGCCGACTTGAGCCCGTCCTCTGCGGCATCGCGGAGCATCACGTGGATGGCCGAGGCCGAAGACACCTCCACTCGTGCCGCGCGGCCTCTGGCGTCCAGCCGGACCGTCGCGGGCACGGTGGCTTCGATGCGCGCGCGGCGTGCCAGCTCGGGATACCCGACAGAATCCGCGACCGCGTTCCAGTCCGCCAGTGGTTGATCTCGCGGGTCCACCGGCGCCACAACGACGACCGGTGGGGACAGGCGCGCCGGTCCATCCGCCATGCATTCGGACCAATCGGGCGAGCCCCCGACGGGGGCAGGGGCTCGGGGCGCGCAGGCTGCGCACGCGAGGGTGAGCAGGCAGGCCGCCGCCAGAGGTGCAACTCGCGGCGGCCTCCGCAGGCTAGACATCCAGTTCCTCCACCTCGGCGGCGTGGTCCATGATGAACTGGAAGCGCGGCGCGGCGTCCTTGCCCATGAGGTCCGAGATCGTCATCTCGGTCGCGACCCGGGCGTCGTCGGGGATCGAGACCTGAAGGAGGCGGCGCTTCTCGGGGTCCAGCGTGGTCTCGTGGAGCGTCTTGGGCATCATCTCGCCCAGCCCCTTGAAGCGCTGGATTTCGATATTGGTGCGGGGGTTCTTCTTCTTGATCCGCGCGACGATTTTGTCGCGGTCGCCCTCGTCCAGCGCCCAATAGGTCTCTTTGAGCGCGTCCACGCGGAAAAGCGGCGGCTGGCCGATGTAGACGTACCCGCCGTCGATGAGCGGCTTGAGGTAGCGGTAGAAAAACGTCAGCAGCAGCGTGGCGATGTGGTGCCCGTCGCTGTCGGCGTCCATGAGGAGGATGACCTTGTGGTAGCGGAGCTTGGTCACGTCCAGGTCTTCACCCAGCCCGCAGCCCAGCGCGTCCACGATGTCGGAGAGCTCCTTGTTGGCGCCCACCTTGGAACGCGACGCTTGCTCGGCGTTGAGGACCTTGCCGCGGAGCGCGAGGATCGCCTGCGTTTTGCGGTCGCGGCCCTGCTTGGCGGAACCGCCGGCGGAGTCGCCCTCGACGAGGAACAGCTCGCTCTCAGCCGGATCCGACGAGGAGCAGTCAGCGAGCTTGCCGGGGAGGTTGAGCCGGTGGCTGACGGCGCTCTTGCGCCGCACGTTCTGGACGGCCGCGCGAGAGGCCTGGCGCGCCTTCGCGGACTGGATGATGCGCGCGACGATGCCCTCGGCCGTGCTGGGGTGCGCGTTGAGGTACTGCTCGAACTCGGCGCGGAAGGCGCCGCTGACGGCGCTCTTCGCCTCGGGGTTGTTGAGCTTCTCCTTTGTCTGCCCCTGGAACTGCGGGTCGACGTGGTAGAGGTTGAGGACCGCAATCATCCCCTCGCGGATGTCGTCGGCGGTGATGTCCAGCTTCCGTTGCCCGAGGTCGTGCGTCTCGATGTAGTTGCGGATCGCCTTGGTCACACCGTCGCGCAGGCCGTGCTCGTGCGTGCCGCCGTCGCGCGTCGGGATGCCGTTAACGAACGATACCGTCCGCTCCTTGGGCGCCTCGGTCCAGACAAAGCAGACCTCGGTCCGCAGGCCGTCTTCGAGTTCCTCCTGGCGGAGCACGAACGGGTCGGGGTGGACGCGCCGCGTTTTCTCCTCGGTCACCAGGTGATCCAGGTACTCGACGATGCCGCCCTCGTGCTGGTACTCGATGCGCTCGCCAGAGGCCTCGTTCTTGAACACGATCCGGAGCGCCCCGTTGAGGTACGTCTTGACCTCCAGGTTGTCCTTGATCGTGTCGGCGTCGAAGCCGGTCCGCTCGAAGATCTCGTCGTCGGGCGTGAACGTGATGGTCGTGCCCGTCCCGCGGACGTTGGACTTGACCGTCTTGAGCTTGGAGACGGGCACGCCTCTGGCGAAGCGCTGCTCGTAGAGCTTCCCGTCGCGCTTGACCTGCGCCACGAGGGACTCCGAGAGCGCGTTCACGACCGACGAGCCGACGCCGTGCAGTCCGCCCGACGTGATGTAGCTCCCCCCGTCGAACTTGCCGCCGGCGTGAAGCGTGGTCAGGATGACCTCCAGCGTGGAGACCTTCTTGACGGGGTGCTTATCGACGGGGATGCCGCGGCCGTTGTCGGTGACCGAGACGGTCTTGCCGTCCTTGTGCAGCACGACCTCGATCAGCGTCGCGTAGCCGTTGGTGGCCTCATCGACCGCGTTGTCGACGACTTCCCAGACGAGGTGGTGGAGGCCGGCCTTGCCTGTCCCTCCGATGTACATGCCGGGGCGCTTGCGAACGGGCTCCAAGCCTTCGAGGACTTGGATGTCGGCGCCGGTGTAAGTGACTTCTGCCATGGTGCGAGGTGTTTCCCTCAAGCTAACAGAGGTGGGGTGTCATCATTCTGGCAGCGCCAGAGGCCTCTGGCGCCACGGAACTCTGGGCGGCGAGGGCTCCGGTCTGCTCGTGGAAAGCACGTGGCCGACGAAGCGCCGAGAGGGGCACGCTAGCGGCTCGCCTCTGGCGCGGCTCGCCGGCGTCGCCAGAGGCGAGCCTCCAGTTGGGCCGGTTGCTGCGCCGGCGGGCTCGTGGCCCAACCGTGCGCCAGACCGAGTCTCCGGCTCCGTTTGAGAGGGCTACCGCCTCCCATACTAGGCATCGCCCCATCCAACCTGTAGGACACATACCGTATTATGAGTGGTGGCTGGATCGCGCGTCCTGTCCGTCTACCTCCTTGACTCGTGGCTTCAGATCTCCCCTCCCCATCAGCCGAGGACTCCTCCAATGACGAGACGCCAGCGGCCCACGTAGGCCTCGTAGGAGCAGAAGAGCCCATCTCGGACGACGAGGCGGTCGCAACGGATTTCCCTGTGATCGGCCTGGGCGCGTCCGCCGGAGGGCTGGGTGCACTCTCGGACTTTTTCGACGCGCTGCCGCCCCAGAACGAGATCGCGCTCGTCATCGTGCAGCACCTCTCGCCGGAGCACGAGAGCGAGTTGGCCGAGATCCTGCAGAACCACACGTTCATGCGGGTCTCGCAAGTGGCCGATACGCCGACGGTGCGGCCGGGGCACGTGTACGTCATCCCGCCTGGCAAAACGCTCACCATCCGAGGCGGGCGGCTTCACCTCGGCGAGCCCGCGCGCGTCCGGGCCGACCGCGCGCCCATCGACCTGTTTTTCCGCTCGCTTGCCGAGGACCTCGGCCCCCGCTCGGGAGCCATCGTGTTCTCGGGAACGGGCGCAGACGGAGCCCAGGGCCTCGCCCGCATCAAAGAGCGCGGAGGCCTCACGATGGCCCAGGCGCCAGAGGAAGCGGACTTCCCCTCGATGCCTCAGGCGGCCATCCGAACCGGGCTTGTGGACCTCGTGGCGCCAGCGGCCGAGATGGCCCGCCGCTTGATCGCGCTGCGGGACCAAAATGGTCTCGTGCTCCCGCCAGAGGCCGAGGACGCGACGCCCGACCGCGTCGAGATCCTCGCCGACGTTCTCCGTACGCTGCGCTCCCGCACGGGGCACAGCTTCGACGAGTACAAGCGCTCCACCCTGCTCCGCAGAATCCAGCGGCGCATCCAGGTCACGGACTCGTCCGGCATGGAGAGCTACCTCCAACGCCTCAAGGACGACCGCTCCGAGGCGCCCGCTCTGCTAAAGGACCTCCTGATCTCGGTCACCAACTTTTTCCGGGACCCGGAGGCCTTTGTCGCGCTGGAGCACGAGGCCATCGTGCGCATCATGGCCTCCAAGGCCTCTGGCGACACCGTGCGCGCGTGGGTACCGGGATGCGCCACGGGCGAGGAGGCGTACACCCTCGCGATGCTGCTCTGCGAGCACGCGCCAGAGGGCGTCGGCATCCAGGTGTTCGCGACGGACATCGACGAGGCGGCGCTTTCGGTCGCCCGGAGCGGGGAGTACCCGCAGACGATTGAAGCCGACGTGAGCGCCGAACGGCTGCGGCGCTTTTTCGAGCAGACCGGCAGCGGGTACCGCATCCGCGAGGGGCTCCGACGGGTCATCCTGTTTGCGCCCCACAACGTCCTCGCGGACCCGCCGTTTTCGCGGCTAGACCTGGTTACGTGCCGAAACCTGCTGATCTACATGCAGAAGGCCGCACAAGAGCGGGTGTTCCAGCGGTTCAGCTACGGTCTCAGGGCGGGGGGCTACCTCCTGCTCGGCTCCTCCGAGACCGCCTCCGAAAGCCTGTTTGAAGCCGTTGACCGCCGGCTCCGGCTCTACGTCTCGACCTCCTCTCGCCCGCATCCGGAGCCGAGGCTGTACTACGATGCGGCCTCTGGCGCGGGCTTTACCGCGCCGCCTGCCTCATCAGAAGAGGAGCAACCGCTGACGCCAGAGGCGGCGTACGAAGCCTGGACCCTGCAGCGCCACACGCCGCCTCGGTTGCTGCTGAACAGCCGCCACGAGGTCACACACGTGTTCGGCGGGGCCGGAAGATTTCTGACCGAGGGCGAGGGCCGCGTTACGCAGGACATCCTCTCGCGCGTGCTCAAGCCGTTCCGGCCGGGGCTCCGCTCCGCGCTGCACGCGATCACGTCCGGCGGGCGGGGCACCAGCGAGTACGTCCGGCTGGACGACGAGATCGTCCGCGTCCACGCGGCTCTTGTAGACGCGCCGGGCCTTCCCAAGAGCACCACGGAAGTCGTCTTCGAGGTTCTCAGCGCCGACGCCGCCGACGTGCTCGGGGCGCACCCCGTCGACGTCGGGGACGAGGACCCCGCTGTGGCCCGTCTGGAAGCCGAGCTCAGCCGTGCCAAGGTGCGGTTGCAAGAGAGCCTGGAAGAGCACGAGACGAGCAACGAAGAGCTCCGCGCCTCTAACGAGGAGTTGCAATCCTTGAATGAGGAACTGCAGTCCACGACGGAAGAGCTGGAAACCTCCAAGGAGGAGCTCCAGAGCATGAACGAGGAGCTCATCACGCTAAACCAGGAGCTCCGCACCAAGGTCAGCGAGCTCAACCAGGCGTACGGCGACCTCGTGAACCTCATGCAGTCCACGGACATCGGGACGCTGTTCTTGGACCGCGAGCTCCGCGTCAAACGGTTCACGCCCAAAGCGACCGACCTTTTCCACCTGCTCCCGACCGACGTCGGCCGCCCGCTCGGCCACATCGCGCACACGCTTCTAGACGTGGACCTCACGGCCGAGGTGGAGCGGGTGCTCGACACGCTTCAACCCGTCGAGCAGGAGGTCACAGCCGAGAGCGGCGTTTACCTCTTGCGCGTCGTGCCGTACCGCACCGAGGACGACAAGATCGACGGCGTCGTCGCGTCGTTTTTCAACATCTCGGCGCGCCGCCGTGCCGAAGCCGAGGCTTCCACTCGCGCCGACCAGCAGGCTGCTGTTGCCGAGCTTGGACGGCTCGCGCTGGAAGGCACCAAAACCGCAGGCGAGATCTTCAGCGCGGCGTGCGCCGCCGTGTGCCAGACGCTCGGCTCGGACGCCGCGAAGGTGCTTGAGCACCGCCCAGACACGCACGATCTCTTGCTCGTCGAGGGGCAGGGCTGGCACGACGGGATTGTGGGCGAGGCAGCGGTCCCGGACGGGGACGCCTCCCAGGCCGGGTACACGCTGTTGCAAGAGGGGCCCGTCATCGTGCGGGACTACGCCTACGAGAGCCGCTTCGAGTCCCCCACCCTTCTTTCCGACCACGGCTTCGCCAGCGGCATCAGCGTGGTGATCCCCGGCACGGAGGGGCACCCGTGGGGCGTGCTGGGCACGCACAGCCGCGATCCGCGAGACTTCTCGGAACGCGACGCCCTGTTCCTAGAAGCCGTGGCCAACGTGCTTGCGGCCTCGCTCCGCCGCACGCGCGACGAAGAGCGGTTGGTCGCCCTCGCCGCCGAGGCCTCCCGCCATGCCGCCGAGATGGAAGCCGTGATCGAGGCCATCCCCGACGGGATCTACATCGGCGACGAGGAAGGCGTCCGGCACGCCAACTCCGTCGCCCTCGCCCTGGTAGGCGTCGAGTCGCTGGAGGAGCTCCAGGGTCAGACCGCTGAGATGGGCCTCAAGTTCAACGTCCGCGACGCCGAGACGCAGCAGCCTCTGGCGCCAGAGGCCTACCCCTTCTTCCGCGCGCTCCACGGCGAGACCGCAGCGGAGAACATCCTGGCCCGCAACCTCACGACCGACGAGGACCTGTACCTCCGTGCCGCCGCGGCCCCGGTCCTGGTCAACGGCGTGACCATCGGGGCTGTGGGCGTGAACACCGATATCTCCTCACTCGTCGAGCTCCAGAAGAGGGTCGAGAGGCGAGAGGCCGTGATCGCGCAGCAGCTTGCCGAGATCACCGCCGTCTACGACTCGCTTCCCATCGGACTGGCGTACAAAGACCGGGACCTCCGCTACGTCCGCATCAACGAGCGGCTCGCTTCCATCAACGGGCTCGCGCCAGAGGCGCACCTCGGGCGCACGACGCTGGAGCTGTTCCCCGAGTTGGGCGAGATGGACACGGTAAACGTCCAGCGCGTGCTGGATACCGGGGAGCCCAGCGGCGCCATCGAGTACCACATCCCGGCGCCGGGAAATCCGAACGAGATCCGCGATTGGCTCACGTTCCACTTTCCCGTGACGGACGCCTCTGGCGACGTGATCGGGGTGGGCACGACCGTTCAGGACCTCACCGACATGCGGCAGGCGGAAACGCGGCTGGGCGAGAGCCAACGCGAGTTGGCGTCTATCGAGGAGCTGTACTCGGCCACGCTGGACAAGCTGCCGACGGGCGTGATGGTCATGGACCAGAACGAGGACGGCAAGGCGTCTCTGCGCTACGCCAACCCGAGCGCTTACGCGATCGTCCAGGGAACGCCGATCCTCGCGGCGCCCAACCGGTTCGCAGACCTCGGCTCCGGCACCATTTTCAGCCTGGACGACCGGCCCATCCTGTTCGACCAGTGGCCACTGGGCCGCGCGCTCCGCGGTGAGGCTGTGGCCGAGGAGGAATACAAGATCCCGCGCCAGGATGGGACGTGGCTCCACATCCTGATCAGCGCCGCCCCTGTCACCTCGGCCTCTGGCGACAGCGTTTCCGCGCTCGCGGTCTTTGAGGACGTGACGGCCCGCAGGGCAGCCGAGGACTCGGTAAAAGCGCTCAACGAGAACCTGGAGGCGCGCGTTCGCCAGAGGACGGTCCAGGTCCGCACGCTCGCCCTCGCGCTTACCCTTGCCGAGCAGCGAGAGCGGGCGCGGGTCGCGCAGATCCTCCATGACAACGTGCAGCAGGTGCTCCACGGCGTCCGCCTGCGCGTGGAGATGCTAGCCGCGGACCTCTCGCAAGACGAGGCCATACGGGCGACGGAGATCGAGACCATGGTCCAGAACGCGATCGAGATCACCCGGTCGCTCTCGGTCGACCTCGCGCCGCCGGTCCTCGCTGGCGGCGGCCTCGATGAAGCGCTGGACTGGCTCGCAGGGCAGATGCAGGACCTGTACAAACTGAAGGTGAACCTTCAGGCCGTGCCCCTGGACCCCTCCCCTACGGCCGAGACCATCACGCTCCTCGTCCAGCTTGTCCGTGAGTTACTTTTCAACGTCGTCAAGCACGCAGGCGTTGGGGAAGCCACGGTCGTTGTCGCGCAGGAAGACGACAGCATTCGTATCGACGTAATTGACCACGGGCAGGGTTTCGACCCCTCGGAGACGCCTTTTGGATTCGGCTTGGATAGCGTCCAAGAGCGCGTGGACCTCCTGAGCGGGTCTCTCGACGTGGCCTCGCAACCTGGCGGCGGCACCCGTAGCACTCTGCGGCTCGGGCTCACCGTCACCGAGTAATCCCCCCTTTATCTACCGGCCTTATGCCATCACTTATCTATCTCGTTGACGACCATCCCATTATGCGGGATGGGATCAAGCTTCTGCTGCAGAGGGAGGAAGACATGCAACTCTGCGGCGAGGCCGTGAATGCTGCCGAGGCGCTGCAGGCGCTGAACTCTGGCGTGGAACCGGACCTCCTCGTGGTGGACCTCTCGCTTCCCGGGATCAGCGGGCTGGACCTGATCAAGCAGGTCCGGAGCCTCTACCCGGACCTTCTGATCCTCACGCTCTCCGCGCACGACGAGTCGGTGTACGCCGAGCGCGTGATCCGCGCGGGCGCGCAGGGCTACGTCGCCAAGCACGCCTCGTCCAACGAGATCATCGCCGCGATGCGGAAAGTGCTCGGAGGCGGCATCGCGCTGAGCCAGAAGATGCACCAGCACCTCGTACGGGACCACTTCAAGACGCCCAAGCCCTCCCCTGTCGAGCGGCTCTCCGACCGGGAGTTCGAGGTGTTCGAGCACATCGGGCACGGCAAGTCCACGGCGGACATCGCGTCCATGATGTGCATCAGCCCGAAAACGGTGGAGAGCCACCGCCAGAACATCAAGAAGAAGATCAACGTGGACACCTCCAACCAACTGGTGCAGCAGGCGGCCGTGTGGGTGGCCACTCAAGGCGTCCCGCCCCCCGCGCCCCAGGCCTAGGGCCTCTGGCGCGAGGAGCGGGGGTTGCGCCAGAGGCTACGCGGCGATCGCAAGGAGCTCGGACAAGACGCCGGCGGCCGTCACGTCCGGCCCGGCGCCCGGCCCCATGATGCGGAGCGGCGAGGCGGCGTACCGGTCGGTCGTGATCTCGATCAGGTTGTCGGTGCCTCCTAACATGCCGAACGGGGACGCGGCGGGCACCGCCAGAGGCCGTACGTCGATCTGCGCGCGGCCCGCGTCGGCGGTGATGGTGGCGACGTAGCGGACGCGCTCGCCTCTGGCGGCGGCGGCGCAGGCGCGCTCGCTCCACGCCTGCCCTTCGGCGCGGAGAGCATCCGGCAGGTCCTCTGGCGAGGCCGTGCGGACGGCATCGGAGACCAGGCCGACAGTTCGGACCTCGGCGCGCTCGGCGTGGAGGCGGGCGGCCCGCGCGAGGATCAGCGCCTTGCGGACGATGTCCTCGCCCGAGAGATCATCCCGGGGGTCCGGCTCCGCGTAGCCTCTGGCGACGGCCGTCGCGACGGCGTCAGAAAGGGCGATGCCGCGCTCGACCTCGCCAAACAGGAACGTAAGCGTCCCGGAAAGCGCGGCGCGGATAGAGCGCACGCGGTCGCCGGTAGCGGTGAGGGTCTGAAGCGTGCGGATCACCGGCAGCCCTGCGCCGACGGTCGTCTCGTATCCGAAGTGAGCCGGGCCGCTGGCGCCGAGGTCGCGGAGGCGGTAGAACCGCGCCTGGGGCCCCGCGCACGCCAGCTTGCTCGGCGTCACCACGCTCACGCCAGAGGCGAGCAGGTCCTCGTAGATGCCGCTGACCTCCAGGCTTCCCGTCGCATCGACGACCGCCAGAGGCCGGGGATGGCGGACAAGGGCCGGGACGAGGCGGGAGAGGTCGGGCGGAGCGGACTCGGCCACGAGCGCGGCCAGCGCCTCTGGCGTCACGCCCGAAGCACGGTACACGTGTCCGCGCGTTGTCGCGGCGCCGACGACGCGGACCGGAGCCCGCGAGAGGCCGGCGATCTGGCGGAGCAGCGCGCCACCAACGTGGCCGGTGCCGAAGACGAACACGTCCAGGGAGGGTTGAGCGAGCGGGGCGCCGCTGACGGGAGCGGCGGGGTGCCGGAAAGGAGCAGTGGTCATGGAAGGAATCCAGTGTCGTGGAGGAAAGGGCGAACAAGGGCGTCGAGCGCCTCGAAGTCGATGAGGAAAGCGTCGTGTCCGAAGGCAGAATCGAGTTCGGCGTAGAGGCCGTGTGGGAGGCGTGCGGCGAGATCGCAGGAGGCCTCTGGCGGGTACAGGAGATCCGAGGAGATGCCGACGCAGAGGGCTTCGGCGGTGAGGGCTTCGAGCGCCTCTGGCGCCCGGTCGCGCGCGATGTCGTAGCTGTCCATTGCGTGCGTGAGCGCGACGTAGCTGCCGGCGTCGAACCGATGCGCAAGCTTGTCTCCCTGGTAGCGGAGGTAGCTCTGGACTTGGAAGGGGGCGGCGCCGTCGGATGCAGCGCCAGAGGCTTGGGGGCGCCGGCCAAAGCGCTCGGCGTAGAGCGCAGGGCTGCGGTAGAGCATCATGGCCATCGCGCGAGCCGCAGCGAGCCCGGCCTCTGGCGGGGCCTCGGGCGCGAAATCGCCGCCGCGCCAGAGGCGGTCGGCTCGGATCGAGAGACGCTGCGCCTCCGAGATGCCGATCTGCCACGGCGCGTGCTCGGCACCCATACCGATTAGGAGCAGGCGGTCCACGGCGTCCGTTTCGAGCGCGAGCTCAAGCGCCTGCATCCCTCCCATCGAGCCGCCCGCGGCGAGCGCGACGCGGCCGATGCCGAGGTGGTCCAAGAGGCGCGCGTGGAGCCGCGCCATATCGCGGACGCTGATGCGCGGGAAGCGCGAGCCCAGGCGCCGGCCGCTGGCGTCGAGCGTGCCCGGGCCGGTCGTGCCGTAGCACGAGCCGAGCGCGTTGGCGCAGAGGACGAGGTGCCGCTCCGGGTCGATGATCCGGCCCGGCCCGACGAGGCCCGGCCACCACGCCGCCGCGTCGGCGTCGCCGGTGAGCGCGTGGCACACGAGTACGACGTTCTCGCCAGAGGCCGCCCGGCGCCGGGCCTCTGGCGAGCCCCACGTCTGGTAGGCGACGGTCACGTCGGGGATGGAGTCGCCGGCTTCGGTGATAAACGCTCCGGCGTGGAAGGTGTGCGTCATGGGTGTCGGGCGCGTCGCGGGGTGGTGGCGCGAGCTGGATAGGAGGAGCCCAGGGCGGGAGTCGCACCCGCGCGTAGCCGTTTTGCAGACGGCCGCGTTTCTACTTCGCCACCTGGGCGGGGCCTCTGGCGCCGCCGTGGCGCCAGGGGCGGGAATCACGCCGCGACGAGGGTGGACTGAAGCGCCTGCTCGAAGTCGGCCACGATGTCACCGAGGTGCTCCGTGCCGACGGAGACGCGGACCAGGCCCGGCGTGACGCCAGAGGCGAGCTGCTCGGCGTCGGAGAGCTGCTGGTGCGTCGTGCTCGCGGGGTGGATGACGAGCGTTTTGGCGTCGCCCACGTTTGCGAGGTGGCTCGCCAGGCGGACGCCCTCGATAAAGGCGCGGCCAGACTCGACGCCGCCGTGGAGCTCGAAGCTGAGCACGCTGCCAAAGGCGCCCTCGCGGAAGTAGCGCCGCGCGCGGGCGTGGCTCGGGTGGCTCTCCAGGCTCGGGTGCCGGACCTGCTTGACCGCGCCGTGCGAGGCGAGCCACGCCGCGAGGGCGTTGGCGTTCTGGGCGTGGCGCTCGGCGCGGAGCGAGAGCGTCTCGACGCCCTGCAAGAGCTGGAACGCGTTGAACGGCGAGAGCGCCGGGCCGAAGTCGCGCAGCGCCTCCACCCTCGCGCGGATGATGAACGCGAGGTTGCCCAGATCGCTCTCGGGGTTGAACACGTCGGTAAAGACGAGCCCGTGGTAGCCGTCGCTGGGCTCGGTAAAGAGCGGGAAGCGCCCGTTGCGCCAGTCGAACCGGCCCGCGTCCACGATCACGCCTCCCAGCGACGTGCCGTGCCCGCCGATCCACTTCGTGGCCGAGTGCGTCACGATGTCCGCGCCGTGCTCGATCGGCCGCACCACCCAGCCGCCCTGCCCAAACGTGCTGTCCACCACGAGCGGCACGCCGACGCGGTGCGCGGCTTCCGCCAGAGGCTCGAAGTCGGGCACACCGAGGTCGGGGTTGCCCAGCGTCTCGGTAAAGAAGGCCCGCGTGCGGCTGTCGGCGAGCGTTTCGTAGGCCTCTGGCGTCTCGTCGGGCACGAAGCGCGCCTCGATGCCGAGGCGGCGGAGCGCGACGTTGAGCAGGTTCGTGGTCCCGCCGTAGAGCTTGCTGCTGGCGACGATGTTGTCGCCGGACTGGGCGAGCGTGGCGAAGGTGACGAGGTGCGCCGCCTGGCCGCTGGCGACCGCGAGCGCCGCCGCGCCGCCTTCGAGCGCGGCGATGCGCTTCTCGAACACGTCGGTCGTCGGGTTCTGGAGGCGGGTGTAGATGTTGCCGAACTCCTCCAGGCCGAACAGGCGCGCGGCGTGGCCCGCGTCGTCGAAGACGTACGACGAGGTTTGGTAGATCGGGACCGCGCGGGAGTTCGTGGTCGGGTCGGGGACCTGTCCGGCGTGGAGCTGAAGCGTATCGAAGTGGAGAGGCGTGCTCACGGGGGGCGTGGCTGTCTCTCGGCTACCGGGCCGGGCGCAAAAAAACGCCCCTCCCAGCCTGTGGCCGAGAGGGGTGCAGAAACGCGAGGTCCTAGAGCGTCTAGGGTCGCGCGGTGCGTGCCGCCTCCGGGCCTGGCCGAGCCATGCCACACATCATCATCGCCATGCACATGGCGACGTGGGAGGTGCGGAGGACGGAGGCGGAGCGGGTCACGCGGGGGCGTTTGGATGCGGGCCCAACGTACGCCCCGATCCCGCCGCGGCTTGTGTGGAGACGGCGCGAAGAGAACCAAACCGCAGCCTCTGGCGCCAGAGGCCACGAAAAGAACCCCGTCCCGCGCCCCGCGTTGGCTCTCCATGACGCTCCCTGAGACGCCAGAGGCCCTCCCCCACGCCTTCGCCGCGGCGTGGAACGCGCGCGACCCCGACGCCCTCGCGGACCTCTTCGACGCCGACGCCGAGTTCGTCAACGTTGTCGGCCTGTGGTGGCACGACCGCGAGGCGATCCGCCGCGCGCACGCCTACGGGCTAGAGGTGCTGTTCCCCGACTCCACGCTGCGCGTGACGCGGACGACGGTGAAGCCTCTGGCGCCGGGCGTGGCCGTCGTCCACGCGCGGATGCGGCTGGACGGCCAGACCGCCGTCGGGAGCGTAGAAGCTCCCGGCGTGCGGCACACGGTCTTCTCGTTCGTCGTCCGCGAGGTGGCGCCAGAGGCCTCTGGCGCAGGCGGGTGGCGGGCCGCATCGGCGCACAACACGGACGTGGTCCCGGGCATGGAGACGCACGTGCGCAGCGCCAGCGGCCACCTCCGGGGCGCGGACTACCGCTCCGGTCGCGTCGCGGAGTAGTTCCTAGGCGTCCTCCATCAGGAACGGGAGCGCGTCCGCCAGTTCGTCGGCAAACCGCTCACGCGCGACGCGGAGCGCTTGCAAGGCCCGCTCCATCCGTGCGCTCTCTTTTTCGCCGCGCATCACCTCTCCCAGGGAGCGGCGCGAGATGTCATCCGAGGCGTACACGTCGGCGGTGGTCACCACCTGGCCCACGCGGTCGTCCCAGAGCGTGAGCCGCCCTCCGATCAGGACGAGGTCGTTCTCGCGCGTTGGCGTCCCGCTGCTCGGCGCGACCCCTGTCCGTCCCTCTTGGACGCGGACGGTCACGTTCTCCGCGAGTAGCACGAGACCTCCTCCGAATTGGTCGGGCACGCCTACACGCGGGGCGCGGTAAAAGCGGGTAAACGTCCGAGGCCCCGCGTTCCCTCGCGGACGCTTGATCCGCGCTGCGAAGGCCTGCTCCTGCATCGTCGAGTCCGTGGGCAACGCCCCCGAGGCGACCGTTTCCGCAGATGTCCGCTCCTGGACTGCCTCCATCAGGACGCTCATCGCGTACGCCTCGTACGAATCAATGCCCAGGCTGTCCAGCGGCAGCCGCCTCTGGCGCAGGTTCTTGGCTTCGACGAGATCGGCGGAATCCAACCGAGCGCGCGACGCTCCCGTCAGCCGCGCGAGGGCCGCGCGCTCGGCCGCCAGAGGCCAGTATTCAGCATCTGAGGGCCCCACCGGCACCACGAGAAGCGTGGTGACATCCAGCGGCGGCGGGCCGTCCACGAAGTCCAGCGTTGCGACGGTCTGTACAGAGGGCGCACAGCCGGCGATGAAGAGCACGAAAACGAGAGCAACGAGGCGCATAAACCGGGGAGACAAACGGCCCAGAAGCTAACGATCCTCAGCGCGCGTCCTCGTAAAACGGATTCGAGGGGGGCGTGTCCAGCCCGAGGTACATCCGGCTCATCCGCACGTAGTGCGCCGCGTTGGCACGGTTGCTCTCGACGGCCTCTGGCGCCAGAGGCTTGATGACGCGCGCCGGCGTCCCGAGCACGAGCGAACGGGGCGGCACAAGCGTGTCCTTCGTCACCACGGCCCCGGCGCCCACGATGGAGCCCGCGCCGATCACCGCGCCATCCAGCACGACGGCGCCCATCCCGATCAGCACGTCGTCCTCGATGGTGCAGCCATGGACGACGGCGTTGTGCCCGATCGTCACGCCAGAGGCGATCCGGCACGGGTGCGTGCCGCGCGAGACGTGGACCGTCGCGTTGTCCTGCACGTTGCTCCCGGGGCCGACCTCGATCCAGTGCACGTCGCCGCGGAGAGAGGCGCCGTACCAAACACTGGCGCCGTCGCCCAGCGTGACATCGCCCACAACGGCGGCGCTGTCGGCGACGAAGACCTCGCGGCCGAGACGGGGCGAGAGGCCGAGAAACGAGTCCAGCATAGCGGTGCGGTTGGGTGAGGACGCAAGATCGCCTCAGGCGCCAGAGGCTACCCCTCCAGCCGGACGACGGCGCGGTGCCGGTCGATGGCGACGACGCGGACGCGGCTGCCCGTTGCCACAAACGCGCCTTCGGTGCGCGCCTCGACGCGCTCACCGGCCACGTCCACCACGCCCTCGGGGCGTAGCGGCGTAGCGGCCGTCCCCTGCTGGCCGATCAGGCGCGCCCGCGAGAGGTCCGCCACTTGGTCCGCGTCGGCGTCCCGCCGCAGGCTGTCCGTCAGCACAAAGCGTTCCCAGGCGCCGCTCTCGTAAAGCAAGTAGCCGATCGCGCCGCCAGCGCCGAGCGTCCCCATGAGCGCGAACACGCCGCCGCTGAGCCCGCCTTCCACGAACGCGATCACGACGCCCACGGCCGCCCCTAGCACGCCCATCACGCCGACGACGTTCGTACCGGGCACGAGCGTGACCTCGACCACGACGAGCGCGAGGCCGACCAAGATGAGCGCGATGGGGATGAGCATTTCCATGTCTAAACCGCTGCCGCGGGGGGTGTCGCCAGAGGCCGCACCTCAACCACGGCGCCTCTGGCGCGCGTGACCTCGACGGCGGCGCCGGACTCGACGAACTGGCCCGGCGCGACGACGTCGATCCGGCGCCCGCCGACTTCAGCCGTGCCCGAGGGGCGGAGCGAGGTGATGGCGACGCCCTGCATCCCGACGAGGTTGGAGTCCGTGGCCGCAGACGTGTGGCCTGTGGCCGCCGCCAGGTCCCCGGAAAGGACCAGATGCGAGAACCGCTCAGATCGGGGTAGATACTTCGCTAGCGAGAAGCCGAAGATCACGAGCAGCACCATCGTGGCCGCGAGCGTGGCGCTCGCCCGGGCGATCTCGCCGTCGCTCGGGAAGCTCAGGCCCACGTTGGGAATCAGCGCGATAAGCAACGCGGCGATGGTGGCGATAAGCCCGGATATGCCGAACACGCCAAACCCGGGCGTCACGAAAATCTCCACCATCAGTAAGCCCACACCGACGACGAACAGCGCGATTTCCCACGACGCCGCGAGGCCCAGCAGGTAGTGCGGCGCGAAGAACAAGCCCGCGCCCAAAACCGCCATCGCGCCCGCAAAGCCGACGCCGGGCGTTTGTAGCTCGAAGTAGAGCCCGCCCAGCATCATCATCATGAGCAGCGAGGCCATAACCGGCGAGCCCAGGAACCGGAGCACCTTCTCGGGGCCGCTGGCGCGGTGCGCAACCTCGTCACGGCCGGCAACGCCGACCTCCGCGAGCGCGGCGTCCGCGTTCGAGATCAAGCCATCGGCCACGCCGAGGCGGACGGCCTCATCGGCCGAGAGCGTGAGGAGTTCGCCCTCTTCAACGACGCCGGGGACGCTGATCCGCTCGTCCACCATCGCCTCCGCGATCTTGCCGTCGCGGCCGTTGGCTTCGGCGGTGGAACGGATCATCGCGCGCATGGCGCTCTGGATCTTTTCAGGCGCGTACTCGCCCGTTCCGTTGACTGCCGTCGCAGCGCCCATCGTGGCCCCTGGCGTGACGTAGATGCGGTCTGCGGCGTAGGTGATGAGCGCGCCTGCCGAGATCGCGTTTTTCTCCACGACCGCCACAATCGGGACGGGAGATTCCAGAAGCGACTTCACGATGCGGTCGGCGGCGTCAATGAGCCCCCCGAACGTGTCCACCGTGAGAATCACAACCGAGGCCGAATCGGCCTTAGCGTCTGCGAGCGCGCGGTCGACGTAGGTAGCGAGCGCCGCGTCGATCATGCCGTCGATCGTGACGCGGTAGACCGGCCCAGAGCCGGTCTCCAACGCGGCGGGCTGCGCGAGAACGGGGCCGCTGGCGAGGGCCGCGAGCGCCAGGATCAGGCCCGCTGCGAGGGAATGGAAGCGAGTGCGCATCGTGGATGGAGTCTAGTGACCAGAGGTACGCGCCGCGGCGGTGCGGTGTTGCGGCCTCTGGCGTGGGCGAAGTGTCGCGGAACGCGGCCCGCCAGAGGCCTGGGAGTGGGGCGATATGACGGTACAAATGTGAAGGGCTGTAGTATGTCCCAGAGGTAGGTTGACGGCGTTAACCCCGGGCACCCCCTATGACTCTCGCTAACCCTCTCGGCGCCTACCCCGAGCTTTTCGGGCCGTTCTACGTCGCCGCATTGCTCGGCGCGTACCTCACGGCCGCCGTCATGGGCTACCGGCGGGGCTGGCCGCCCGCCTCGTGGCTGCTCGTCCTGGCGGCGGCCGGGCTGGGCGGCATCGTGGGCACGCGCGTGCTCCCCATCGCGCTAGACGCTGTCCGCGCGCTGATCGACGGCGGGATCGCGCCAGAGGCCTCGGTCAAGCGCATCCCGGGCGCGATCGCCGGCGCCCTCCTTGGCGCTGAGGTGGCGCGGCGGGCGCTCGGCATCCGGCAGTCCGTCCTGGAGCCTCTGGCGTACTCCGGGCTCGTGGCGCTCGTGCTGGTCCGCGTGGGCTGCTTGCTCGCGGGCTGCTGCTTTGGCACGCCAACAGACGGCGTGCTCGGCGCGACGTACGCCAGCGGCTCGTTCGTGCACGGCTTCCACGTCGCCGAGGGCGTCGTTGGCGCCGGCGCGGCGGGGCCGCACGCGGTCCACCCGGTCCCGCTGTACGACATCGTGTTCGCGCTCGGGCTTCTGGCGCTGCTGCCGGCGGTCTCGCGGCGGCTCCGCATCGCGGGCAACCTGTGCTGGGCGACGGTCGGCGCGTATGCCGTGCACCGCTTCGCGCAGGACTTCGTGCGGGCGCGCGAGGTGGAAGCTATTGCCGGCCTCACGTCCATTCAGGTCGCGATGGCCATCACGGCGGTTCTCGCTCTCGGCTGGGTGCTGCTCTCCGAGCGCCGTGCGCGCCAGAGGCCCGCACTAGCCTCCTCGCCTCTGGCGGAGGCGCCGGTCGCGCGGCTCGTCGGTCTCCTGGTGGCGCTTCTCGCGGCGCGCGTGGCGCTGGACGGCTGGCTGACGGCGCCAGAGTCCGTCTCGCTCTTCGTCCGGTTGCTCCCCGCCGCTGGCGCGGTCGCGGTCGTCCTCTGGCGCCACGCCGCGGCGCCGCACCTCCGGTGGACGGCAACGGCCCTCGCGGCGGGCCTTCCGCTCGTGATGGGGTTCCAGATCCTCACGCCAGAGGCGGACTCGACGGGCGCGGACGGCGGCACGGAGCGCTTCACGATGTTCGCGGTGGAGGCGCACGGCGGCACGGGCGTCTACCAGGAGCAAGAGGTTTGCGACTCCAACCTCAACCAGTACCGGACGGCCGGTGTAGGGATCGCGCACGTGACCGTGGACATCGACCGGGCATTCACCCGCGAGTTGGGACTAGGCCTCAGCGGAGGGACGCAGGAAAACGCAGACCCGGGCTCGACGCGGGAGGGCGAGCCTGGCGTGAACACCTACGACGCGCACGCCTACGTCCGGCTCGAAGGCAAGAACTTCGGTGGACACTTCGGCGCCCGCGTTGGCGAGATCACTTACCTGGGCGCGGACGAGAACGACGTGGCGAACATCGCGCAGACGTTCGGCTTCCGCGCCGGCCCCCGCAGATTCCACCTGCAGGGCGGCTTCTTCGATGGCTCGCTGATGGGCTCCCCGGCGCCGGCCGTCCACTTCGGTCTCGGCACAGGCGGGCTCACCGCAGCGGGGCAGGAAGTCCGGTTCCAAGGCGGCTTGAGCGGCTCGGGGGTCTATGCCAGCGGCACCTTCGTCCTCGACCAGTTCCTGATCGAGCCCATCGTCGCGTTTGCAGGCACCGTCAGCGACCAGCCGTACCACGTCGGCGCGCGCGTGCGCTACTCCATCCCCATCGACTGACGGCCTCTGGCGCCGGAGGCTGGACGTCTGCGCCATCTACCGGTGGCTCGGCACGCCAGAGGCCTCTGGCGCTACGGCTCGATAACGACCGGCGTGCCGACCTCGACGATCTCCCAGAGCGCGTCCATGTGCACGTTGCGCAGCGCCACGCAGCCGCGCGTCCACGCCCGGCGGCGTCCGCTACCGGAGCCGTGGATCTCGATCAGGCCGCCGAGGCGCGTGTTCTGCGGCGGCTCGCGGAACTCCCGGTGGGCAGACACGATGGACTCGTACTGCGCCTGCGAGATAAGACCGTCTTCGAGCCCGCGCAGCGCGTGCACCGGCGTCGGGTAGCTGAGCACGAACGCGAGGTAGTAGTTGGAGTCCTCGTTGCGGCGGGTTACGAAAAAGGTGCCTTCGGGGATGCGGTGCTCCTCCTTCTCCAACCGGCCCGCCCGCCGTGTTTTGTCGCCGTCGGGCGTGTTGGAGACGTCGATGGGTAGCTCGCGCCAGAGGTGACCGCCCTGGTAGACGTAGGCGGTGCGGTCGGTTTTGCTGATGCGAATCCAGACGTTGGAGAGCGCGTCGCTCGGCAACCACCCCTCCACCTCGTTCCACGCCACGCGGCTCCACCCGTCGGTCTCTTCCAGCACGCGGACGCCGTCGCGGCGGCGGAGCGTCCGGAGCGCGGCGCCGCCCCGGCTTGCCGCCAGAGGCACGCGGTCTCGGACGACGTACGCCGCGGGCGCGGTTTCCGGCCCTCCACGCTCTGCCATCCGGGCCTCGCGCTCGGCGAACGTCTCGCCACGGGCACGATCGGCTCCCGCAAAGGAACGCGGAGCCTCATCGGCTTGAGCGTGGGCGCCAGAGGCGATAGCGAGGGCGAGGAGCAGGAAGAGCGGGCGCATCATCGGCGGTAGAGGACAGGGCACGGGCGGAGGCGGGCAAGCGGCGTGCCGGGCCTCTGGCGGATCTGCACAGGCAAACGTAACGCGCCGACGTCAGCTATCCGTGCTGAAAAGGCCGGGGGCAGAAACAAGCGCCTGCACGGGGTCCACGCCGTTGGTCTCCAAGCAGTGGAGGTAGGCCTCCCCGACGCCCGCGATCATGCCGCCCTGCGTGACGAAGTCGGCGGCCTCCTTGGCCGCAGGATCGGCGTTCTGAGGCGCGAAACCGCGGCCCGCAGCCAGCAGCGCTCCCACGTCGCCGTCCGTGTCCCCCACGAACGCGATCTCGTCCAGCCCGATGCCTTCGGCCTCCGCGACCCAGCTCAGCGCCTGCGCTTTGGTGAGCTCGGCCGGGACAACATCTACCGACCACGGCGTCGAAAACGGGTGCAGCGCGATGCCGGTCTCCTCGTGGAGCGCCGTTACGAACGCGCGAGCGGCGGGGAGAAACGTGGCGCACTCGCCCTGCCTCGCGCTCACGATGCCAGCCTGCGCCCGCTTGCCGTAGTCCAGCGAAATCCGCGGAGCGCCGGTGACCACCTCGCGCAGGAAGAACTCCCGCACGCGGTCCAGCGCGCGCTCCGTCTCGGGCGTCAGCGCCGGGTTCCACTCGATAGACGCCGCCTGGAGGTCGAACCGCCCGCCGCCGCTCTCGAACAGCGCCGGGCCGTACAGCCCCAACCCCTGCGCAACGGCCTCCACGTACGCATACGCCCGCCCCGAGCAGATCCCGATCCGCGGCCACGCCTCCTCCCCTTCGGCGTGCTGCGCCCACGCGCGGAGCCTCGCGAACCCGGAGAGGTCGAACGGCCGGTATGGCTCGGAAAGGCAGCCGTCGATATCGGAGAGGAACAGTCGGATCACGGGGCTCAGGGTGGGGCGTCCGAAGGTGCCGGGCCGGGCCTCTGGCGTCAAGCGAAGACGGCGTGGGCGTGGGTACTGGGTACTGGGTACTGGGTACTGGGTAAAGCTGTCCCGCGCTCGCCTCTGGCGCCAGAGGATTCCTGGGGCTTACCTGCGAGGTCCTCTTCCCTCGGGAGAGGGACAGGGTGAGGGCCAGTTCAACCGCCAGAGGCCTCTGGCGGGACCCGGAGCCGTCCTGAGCGCCGGGCGTGTGCGACACGCCCCTTCGGGAGGCCGGACGAGCGCTGGAGGCAGAGCGAGCGGCGCGCGACGCCAGAGGCCTCTGGCGGATCAAATCGGGCCGCGGCCCTCCTCACCGCACGTCCGCGATCCACCCGACGGGGTACACCTCAGGCGCCTTTCCGCCCGTGAGCGTTGCCGTGCCCGCGTCGAGCGGGACGTACACGCCAGAGGCGTCGTCCTGCGCGATGTAGAGTTCAAGGCCGATGCCACTCAGCCCGCCGCTGGCGCCGCTGAGCTCCCACGAAAGGGTGCGCGTGCCGCGGTCCCAGCGCGTCTTCAGCGTCGGGAGGTTCGTGCTGTAGGCCCACGTCTCGAATAGCGCGTCGAGGTCCACGCCAGAGGCCTCTTCGAGCTCGGCCTGGAACGAGGCCGTCGCCAGAGGCGCGTCGTCGTAAGCCACGAGCGTGGCGCGGAGCGCGGCGAAAAACGCGGCGTCGCCGACGGTCTGGCGGAGGATGTGGAGAAACGAGCCACCCTTCTGGTAGACCGTGCCCGAGAGCATGGCCTCTGGCGAGGCGAGCGCGTCGGGGACGAGGCGGCGCCGGGCGTCGTCGCGCGAGAGGAGCGCCATGCGGACGAGCTGCTCGCGGAAGGCGGTGCGCCCGTCCAAGCGTTCGTAGAGAACAGCCGTGAGGTACGTGGCGGGTCCCTCGGCGAGCCAGAGGTGGCGCCAGTCGGCGGGGACCACGTCGTTGCCCCACCATTGGTGGACGGCCTCGTGGACCATCACTTCCTCGAGCGCGCCAGAGGCCTCGCCGTAGAGCTGGGTCTGGAAAAACGGCGCGGCGGCGTTCTCCATCCCGGCGTAGACGAGCGGCACCTCGACGGTCGCGAACCGGCCGTAGGGCAGCGGTCCGAGCATTGCTTCCAGCGTGTCCAGGATCGCCGGCGTCCGCTCCAGCGCGCCGACGGCGAGGGAGTCGCCTCGAAGCGTGAGGTGGCGGATGGGCACGCTGCCCGCCTGCTCGGTCACGGCGAAGTCGCCGGCCGCCCACGCGAGCGTGTAGAGGGGCGCGGGCTCGGAGGTGACGAAGCGCCCGCGGCGCCAGCCGTCCTCCAACGTCTCCGCCTCTGGCGTGCCGCTGGCGGCGATCTCCCACGACGTAGGTACCTCCAGCGCGAGGTCCCACACGACCGGGTCGCTCGGATGGTGCACGCCCGGCATCCAGCCCGCCGTGCGCGTCGGCCAGCCGTCGGTCCAGAGCACGGTCCCGCCCGCTTCCGTCTCCTCGCGGTAGAGGCCAGCGTCCGGCGTGCCGCCGTAGACGATCTCGACGAGGCTGCTGTCGCCGCGGACCGGGATCGCGAGGGCGTTCTCCTCGTGCGTGATCTGCACGGGTTGCTGGTTGACGCGCACCAGGTCCACCTGCATCGCGCTGCTCAAGCCGAGCACGAGCGTGCCCAGATCGTTCGGGTGCTTCACGCGGAGTGTGGCGCGGCCGGAGACCGCCAGCTCGGTCGGGTCCACGCGGAGTGCGAGCGTGAGGCGTTGCACGTCCACGCCCGCCTGCGGCTCGGGCACGTCCAGCGCGTCCTCCACGCCGCCTCTAGCGCCGCACGCGCCGAGCGCGAGGCAGAGCGCCAGCGCGAGCCATCGGCCTGCGCGCTCGCCGGGCCTCTGGCGCCAGAGGCCCGTCATCGGTCGCCGCGGACGGCGGCCCACCACACCCAGAGCATCGCCAGAGGCTGGAGCGGGAGCCGCGCCCACAGCACCCACGCGGGCGCGAGCGACGCGAACCGCTCCGCCACCGTCGCCATGTAGATGTTCGCGGGGAAGACCGCCGCCAGGAGCGCGACGAGCCCCCACCCCGCCGCTTTGCGCAGGCGCGGAATCAGCAACCCGACGCCGCCCAGCACCTCGGCGGCGCCACTGACGGCGACGAGGGTCTGGGGAGCCGGAAGCTGCGGCGGGACGATCTGCGTGAACATCCGCGGACGGACGAAATGCATCACGCCCGCGCCGATGAACCCGACAGCCAGGAGCCCGAGAGACGCCTTCTGCGCTCGGCTCATGCGTCCTTCTGCGCCATCATCTCGCGGACGATCTCCTCCGAGATGCCCATGTTGTTGTAGCCGCCGTCGTGGAACAGCGTCTGCATGGTCACCATGCGGGTGTAGTCGCTGAGCAGCGTGACGGTGTAGTCGGCGCACGAGGCCTGATCGGCGTTGCCGAGCGGGGCCACTTTGTCCGCGAAGTCGTAGAGCGCGTCGAAGCCTTCGATGCCGCCGCCGGCGGTCGTCTTGGTCGGGCTCTGCGAGAGCGCGTTGATGCGGATGCTCTTCTTGCCGAGGCGGTAGCCGAAGGAGCGCACGATGCTCTCCAGCAGCGCCTTCGCGTCACCCATCTCGGAGTACGTCGAGAACGTCCGCTGCGCGCCGATGTAGCTCATCGCGACGACCGACCCGCCAGAGGCGATGGCGTCGGCGCGGAGCCCGGCGGCAACCATGCGGTGCAGCGAGACGGCCGAGATGTCCAGCGTTTTCTGGTACCACTCGTACTTGAGCTCCTCGTAGGCCTTGCCCTTGCGCACGTTGAGCCCCATCCCGATGGAGTGGACCACGAAGTCGATCTGGCCGCCCGCGTGGCCTGTGGCCTCGGCGTAGAGCGCGTCCATGTCCGCGTCGCTCGTCGCGTCGGCGTAAACGATGGGGCTGCCGCCGGTGGCCTCGGAGAGCGCGTCGAGCTGGCCGAAGCGCTTGCTGACGGGCGCGTTGGTGAGCACAAAGCGGGCGCCCTCGCGGTGGGCGGCCTCGGCGACGGCCCAGGAGATGGAATCGGGGTCGAGTGCGCCGGAGATGATGCCGGTTTTGCCTGCGAGGAGGCCGTGGCCGTCGGTTGCCATGTCGGGTCTGGAGGTGAGGGGGCCGTAAGGTACCGCAGCCTCTGGCGGACCTGGGCTCTGCCAAGCGCGTCCGTCTCCGCCTCTGGCGCCAGAGGCTGTCCGCACGCCTCTCCGCTGCTCGGAAGGAACCGCGCCAGAGGCCCGCGCGAACACACCGGGCACCTCTCCCCCGCCGCTCATGCCTGGAACCGTCGTCTGGTTCGGCCACGACCTCCGCCTCTCCGACCACGCCGCGCTGGACTTCGCCTCTGGCGCCAGCGGCCCCGTCGTCCCGCTGTTCGTGTGGGCGCCAGAGGAGCACGGCGACTGGGCGCCTGGCGGCGCGCACCGCTGGTGGCTGCGCCAGAGCCTGGAGGCGCTCGACGGCGACCTGCGCGAGAAGGGCTCGCGCCTGACGGTCCGCCAGGGGCCAAGCCTGGATGCCATCCGTGAGGTTCTCGACGCCTCTGGCGCGGATACCGTCGCGTGGCTCACGCGCTTCGAGCCCGCGCTCCGCGAGCGCGACGAGGAGATCCGCGAGGCGCTTGAAGCCGACGGCATCGCGTGCAAGCAGTTCACCGGGCGGCTGCTCCACGAGCCCTCCGAGATCCGCACCACGACGGGCGGCGCGTACCACGTGTATGGCCCGTTCTGGCGCAAGTTCAAGAAGCAGGTGACCGTCGGCGAGCCTCTGGCGGTCCCGCGCCTGGGCGAACGCAAAGCGCCAGAGGCCTGGCCCGACAGCACCCATCTGGACAGCCTCGGCCTCACGCCCGAGCAGCAGGACGGCGTGGACTGGGCCGGCGGCATGCGCGACTTCTGGACGCCCGGCGAGGCCGGCGCCCGCCAGAGGCTCGACCGCTTTCTGGACGTCGCGGTGGACTACGACGACGACCGCAACCGCCCCGACCTCCGCCACACGTCCGAGCTCTCGCCGCACCTCCATTGGGGCGAGATCAGTCCGCGCGAGGTCTGGGCCCGCGGCAACGCCTGGGTCTCGAACGGCCCCACGCGCGACGCCGCCGACAAATTCCTTTCCGAGCTGGCCTGGCGCGAGTTCTCGTACCACGTTCTCCACGCGCACCCGGAGACGCCCACCGAGCCGCTCAAGGAGAAGTTCGCCGACTTCAAGTGGCGCGCCACGCCCGGCTATCTGGAGGCATGGCAGCGCGGACAGACGGGGTATCCGCTTGTCGACGCCGGGATGCGCCAGCTCTGGGCGCTCGGGTGGATGCACAACCGCATCCGCATGGTCACCGGCTCGTTTCTCACCAAAGACCTCCTCGTGCCGTGGCAGGAGGGCGCGAAGTGGTTCTGGGACACGCTCTGCGGCGGCGACCTCGCCAACAACACGATGGGCTGGCAGTGGGTCGCCGGCTCTGGCGCCGACGCGCAGCCGTTCTTCCGCATCTTCAATCCCATCGGCCAGAGCGAGAAGCACGACCCCAACGGTGACTACATCCGCGAGTGGGTCCCGGAACTCAAGGACCTCCCCAAGAAGTGGATCCACAAGCCCTGGCAGGCGCCAGAGGCCGTGCTGGAAAAGGCCGGCGTCGTGATCGGCGAGACCTACCCGGCTCCCATCGTGGACCACGCCGAGCGCCGCGACATGGCGATGGAAGCGTACAATGAGATCCGGTAAGGGTTGGAGTCAGTGGCCAGTGATAGACATCTGACAGAGGCATCTTGCTGGATTCTACTCGTCACTGCCACCTACAATCCATGCCGCGACGACGCACTCGACAGGGCTAGAGTAGCTGGAGGTCTTCGTCTCGAACTGGATGAACCTTGAGATGGGGCGTAGGTCCGGTTTCCACTTTCCCGTGCCGCCGTCTACCTCTGCGTCGATATCGGCGATACGAGGATCCTCTCTGCCGATAAACCGATCCACGAGGGCTAGAAAGATGCGCAGGTCTATTGATTGATCTCCGTACTTCGCGGCCTCGAGTTTCCGGAGGTCTGCGCGATACTTGGGTAGCGTGCTGCGGACTTTGAACTCGACTGCGATCACAAGAGTGTCACCGTCGTCTTTCGGGATTTCCAATACGAGATCCGTCGGACCAGACCCGAGCCTCGTCTCGCGCTTCCACTTGATTTGTTTGCCCTTCTCATACGCTTGGCGCTGAGCAAACTCTTTCCCGACGAGGTAAGCATAGGCCAACTCTGGGATAGAGAACACCCCATCATCCGTGAGAGCACGGATCTCAGCATCTTCGCGCTGAGCTACATAGACGGCGGCAGTGTAGAGGTCTTGAGCGATGGAGTCCATATTTCCTCTTGCTATCGGCCTCTGGCGCTAGATCAGTGGATAGTCTGCGTCCCGGTCCTTGATGACGCGCACCTCGCCCGGCCACTCGATGCCGAACGCGGGGTCGTCCCAGCGCACGCCGCCAGAGGCATGGGGTGCATAGGCGGCAGAGATCATGTAGAAGACCTCGGAGTCGTCTTCGAGGGTCAGGAAGCCGTGAGCGCAGCCCTCGGGGACGTAGAGCGCGTGGCCGTTGTCGGCCGTCAGTTCCGCGCCGACCCACTGGTGGCGTGTTGGGGAGCTCTCGCGCAGGTCCAGGCACACGTCGTAGACCGCGCCGCGCGTGCAGCGGACGAGTTTGGCCTCCTCGTGCGGCGCGCGCTGGAAGTGCATCCCACGGAGCGTGCCTCTGGCGTGATTGCGCGAGACCGAGCACTGCGCCCATTCGGTTGCCATGCCGCCAGAGGCGAACGTCTCGGCGTCCCAGGTGCGGGAGAAGCCGCCGCGCTCGTCCTCGTGCCACTGCGGGGTGACGAGGACGCAACCTGGGATTTTCGTGGGGTGGAGGTTCATGAGTTCCGAGTTCCGAGTTCCGAGTTCCGAGTTCCGAGTAAAGCTGCCTCGCGCTCGCCTCTGGCGCTAGAGGCTTCTGCTCCACGCTGTGGACGAGAGCAGAGGAGCCCAATGCTCTCTCGCATCTCTATTCACGTATCACGCAGCACTAGTGCCCGAAGCGCCAGAGGCCCGCGCACCTGCGGCCTGACCTAAAACACCTCCACCTCGGGGATGGGCACGACGAACTGGCCGCCCCACTCTCGGACGGCGCTCATCTGCTCCGCGATCTCCGTCTGGAGGTTCCACGGGAGGATGAGCACGTAGTCCGGCTTCCGCTCGAAGATGGCCTCTGGCGCGAAGACCGGAATGCGCGAGCCCGGCAGGTAGGTGTCTTGCTTGTACGGGTTGCGGTCGACCACGAACTGGACGAGATCGGGCTTGATGCCGCAGGCGTTGAGCAGCGTGTTGCCCTTGCCCGCCGCGCCGTAGCCGGCGACGGTTTTGCCCTCGCCAGCGGCCTTCAGAAGGAAGCTCAGCAGCGCGTGCTTGGTGCGCGTCACGCGGTCCGCGAAGGCGGCGTAGGTCGCGTCCTCGTCCACACCCCACTCGGCCTCTTGCGCGCGGAGCCGCGCGACGCTCGGCGCCAGAGGCGTGCTGTCGTCGTCGGCGTGGCGGGCGTAGATGCGGAGCGAGCCGCCGTGTGTGGGCAGTTCGTCCACGTCGAACAGCGTGAGGCCGTGGGCCGCGAACACGCGCTCGGCGGTCGTGAACGAGAAGTAGGAAAAGTGCTCGTGGTAGATCGTGTCGAACTGGTTGCCCTCCATGAGCCGCACCAGGTGCGGGAACTCCAGCGTCGCCACGCCGCCGGGGTTGAGGAGCGCTTTGATGCCCGCGACGAAGCTGTTCAGGTGCGGCGTGTGCGCCAGCACGTTGTTGCCCGCGATCAGGTCGGCACCGATGCCTTCAGACCGCATCGCGCGAGCCTCGTCCTCGCCGAAAAACGCCACGCGCGTCGGCACGCCAGAGGCCACCGCGGCCTCGGCCACGTTCGCGGCGGGCTCCACACCCAGACACGGGATCCCGGCCTCCACGAAGTTGCGCAAGAGGTACCCGTCATTGCTCGCGAGTTCGACCACGGTGCTGCTTCCGTCCAGCCCGAACCGCGAGATCATCGACTCGGCGTAGCGCTTCGCGTGCTCCAGCCACGAGGTCGAGAACGACGAGAAGTAGGCGTACTCGGTAAAGATGTCCTCTGGCGGGACGACTGCGTCGATCTGCACCAGGCGGCACGGCGAGCACACGAACGCGTGGAGCGGGAAGACGGCCTCTGGCGCCCAGCGGCGCTCCGGGGACACGATGCTCTGGCACGGCGGGTGCATCCCGAGGTCCGCGACCGATTGCGCCAGAGGCGTGCCGCAGTGGCGGCAATCGAGGCCCGGGTCGGAGTCGAGGGAGAGCGCGGCAGGCGCGGATTCGGTGGCGGTCATGGATCGATGTTCGGTCGTCAGTGCTGTCGATATACCTGAAGGATCAAGCCCGTAGGGGCGTATCGCATACGCCCGCATTTTCGCATGTGCCTGCATTCTGGCGCCAGAGGCCTCTGGCGGAGGCGCCCATCGCGCCAGAGGCGAATCAGGCGGGGATGGCGTCGGCCCAGCGGAGGTCAGGCTGTAAGCGGCCCGAGTCGAGAAGAGACTGGAGGTGCGCGATGCGGGAGTAGCGCGGGCCCTCGAAGGTCTCGGGCTGGAGATCGAGCCCGGCGAGCGCGTCGCGGACCTCGCGGACGCCATCGCGCACGGTCCACTCGGGAGTCCAGCCTAGGCGCTCGGTGATCTTGTCGAAGGCGACGCGGTACGATCGCGCGTCCGGGCTCGCGCCCTCGGCGAACGTCACGCGCGTGCCGTCCACCTCCTCCCCCACGATCTCCGCGACCTCGCGGATGCGGTAGTTCTCGCTTGCCGCGCCGACGTTGAACGCCTCGCCGCTCACGGCCTCTGGCGGGGCGTCGAGAGCAGCGCCGAACGCCGAGCACACGTCGCGGACGTGGACGAGCGGGCGCCAGGGGCTGCCATCGCTCTTCATGCGGATCTGGCCTGTGGCCATCGCCCAGGCGGTCAGGTTGTTGACCACGAGGTCGAACCGGAGGCGCGGGCTCACGCCGTAGACCGTCGCGTTGCGCATGAAGACGGGCGCGAAGGAGTCCGTCGCCAGAGGCTTCAGGTCGCGCTCGGCGAGCACTTTGGCCTCGCCGTACGGCGTGACGGGGTTGAACGGGGCAGTCTCGGTCACGGCGTCCTGCCCGGCGGCGCCGTAAAGGCTGCACGAGCTCGCGAACACGAAGCGGCCGACGCCGGCCTCTCGCGCCATCTCCGCCAACTTCACCGTGGCGCGGTGGTTGACAGCAAAGGTGAGGTCTGGGTCGAGGTTGCCGAGCGGGTCGTTGCTCAGGTTCGCGAGGTGAACGACGGCGTCGAAGCCGTCGAGGGAAGCGGGCGTGATCTCGCGGACGTCGGCCTGCGTGGCCACCGGCGCCAGAGGCTGAGGCCCGAAGGCGCAGGCCGCGAAGAGGCCGCTGTCGATGCCGTGGACCTCGTGGCCCGCGTCGCGTAGAGTCGTAGCCATGACGGTACCGATGTACCCGTCGTGGCCGGTAAGGAGGATGCGCATACGTGGCAATGTCGTGCACCCGAGGCGGAGCGAAGACCGTGCCGCCAGAGGTGCCGCGCCGTAGGCTCGCCTCTGGCGTCGCGAGAGGCGACCGGCGCGCGGGACAGATACAGAAACGCCCGGTGTGTAGTGACACCGGGCGTTGGATCGGTCGCAGCCGGGAGCGTTACGCCTCCGAGAGGTAAACCTCGAAGTTGTCGCCGTCGAGGGAACGGCTGTTCACCACGTGCGCGTCCTCAAAGTTGCGGCGCATGTAGTTACGGATGCCTTGCACCTCGTTCTTCGTCGCCTTGAAGACGAGAACCTCGCCCTTTTTGAGATCCGCGAACCGCTCGCCGATCGGGCTGTACTTGCTGCGGCGACGACCGCGCGTGGACTTGCGGTTGCTCGCCTCGTCCGCGCTGATGGTCTCGAACTCGAACGCTTTGGATGATTTTGACTTCGCCATGATGTGCCTCTGGTAGTGGGTAATAGCCGAATGAGTTCGGCGTAACGCGCAAGGTACCGTTTCCGGTTCCTAAACAGTGCGAGTTAACGTAGATCCGCGAGGCACACACCCACCTTGTCGCAGTATCTCACCGAATGTTCTCCGCCGACGGTTCTCCAACCTCGCGTTAGGCGTTGCTCCCGACCATCAACGTATACAAAAGGGGCGCGGCGCCTCAGCGCCACGCCCCTCTCTGTGCCTGAATGGTAGGCCGCTACGCGGGCTGCGCTGCGTGCACTGCCCCATCGCCAGCGGCGGCGAGTTCCTGCTCCATGGCCTCGCGGGCCATCTTGTCACGTACCTGCGCCTCGATCCAGTTGTACGTGCGGGCCATGCCCTCCTCCAACGTGATCTTCGGCTCCCAGCCGAGGACTTCGCGGAGGCGGTCATTGTTCGAGTTGCGGCCACGGACGCCCATCGGGCCGTCGATGTGGTTCTTCTGGATCTCGACGCCAGCGGCATCGGCCACAATGTCGACGAGCTTGTTGATGCTCACCATGCGGTCACGGCCGAGGTTGAGCGGCTCCTTGTAGTCGCTCATCATGAGGCGGTACACGCCCTCGGTGCAGTCGTCCACGTGCATGAACGAGCGGGTCTGCTCGCCGTCGCCCCAGACATCGATGGTCGGCTCGCCGGTGAGCTTGCCGACGGCCACCTTGCGGCACATGGCCGCTGGCGCCTTCTCGCGGCCGCCGTCCCACGTGCCGAGCTCGCCGTACACGTTGTGGAAGCGGACCGTGCGGGTCTCCATGCCGTAGTCGCCGGCGTAGTAGTGGCAGAGCAACTCGGTGAAGAGCTTTTCCCACCCGTAGGCATCCTGCGGCGCGGCCGGGTAGGCGTCCTCCTCCTTGAGCGGGACCACGTCCGCCGAGGTCTGGAGGTGCTCCGGGTAGACGCACGCGCTGGACGTGTAGAAGTAGCGGCTCACGCCCCCCTTGCGGGCGGCCTCCAGCGTGTGCGTGTTGATGAGCACGTTGTTGTGGAGGATCAGGCTGTGGTTGGCCGAGATGAAGCCCATGCCGCCCATGTCCGCCGCGAGGGCGTACACGTGGTCGATCTTCTGCCCGTCGGGCGCGGGGCGCATGGCCTCCAGGCAGTTGTCCCACCGGCGGAGGTCGAGCAAGTCGAACTGGTCGGCGTCGGTGGCCTTGTACTCGGGCTCCTTGATGTCCACGCCGCGGACCCAGTAGCCCTTGGCTTTGAGGTACGTGACGAGGTGGTGGCCGATAAAGCCGCCAGCACCTGTGACGAGGACGCGAGTGTTCTTGGGGTCGTGGTCGATGTTCATCTCGTGTGGCGAAGGTGAGATTCCGCGGCCCGCAATCGTGGGCCAGGGGACGTGAATGTACCGGGGGAGGCGGCGCTGTGCGTTCTGATGCGAGAGCTATGCCGTCGGGGCCGAGACCGCGTTCTGCTGCCTCTGGCGGAACCGCTGCGCGGCGAATCCGCCCATAAACCGGGGGACGATGCGCGAGTAGCGGCGCCAGAGGCGCTTGGGCTCCATCGCGAGGCGGAAGGCCCACTCTAGGCCGGCCTGCTGAATCCAGCCCGGCGCCTGCGTGAGCAGCCCGGCGTGGAAGTCGAACGCGGCGCCGACGGCGAGGCAGACCGCGCCGATGCGGTCGGCGTGCTCGGCGGCCCACCGCTCCTGGCGTGGGCAGCCCAGGCCGACAAAAACGATGCGGGCGCCAGAGGCCTTGAGTTCCTGCACGAAGGCCTCGTCCTCTTCGGGCGTGAGCGCACGGAAGGGCGGCGAGATGGCGGAGACGATCTGAAGGCCCGGCGCCTTTTGCGGGAGGTTGGCCGAGAGCGCGTCCAAGACCTTCTGGCTGGAGCCGTAAAACGCGACGGGCACGCCTCTGGCGGCGGCGCGCTCGGCAACGGCGAGCGTGACGTCGGGGCCGTAGACGCGGTCCTTCTGATCCACGCCTAGCGAGCGCATCGCGCGGACCACGCTCATGCCGTCCGGCACGTTGAGGTCGGCGCCGTTGAGGACGTCCATGAACGACGGGTCGTCCTGCGCTTCGATGGTGCCGTGGGCGTTGGAGAAGCAGGCATAGCGCGCTTCGGCGCGAGAGGCCCAGCCGAGGATCTCGTCGGCGGCCTCGTCGGTCGAGCGGGCGTCGAAGCGGACGCCGAGGATGTGGGCGGAGTCGGTCATGGGTCGTCGGGGTCGGTCGTCCGGGAGCGCTGCGACGGGAAGCGCCGCGGCCTCTGGCGCCAGAGGCGGTCAGGAGCGCTGGAAGTTGAGGCCGAGGTAGTTGTCGGGGCCGGGGACGACGAGGTTGCGGAAACGGCGCAGGCCCAGCGCGAAGTGCGCGAGCGTGGCCCAGGCGCGGAGCCGCTGGCGAGGCGCAAGCGGCACGCGGCGGATGGCCGTCACGAAGTCCGCCGCACGACCGATGGAAGGCAATACCGGGCTAGAATGTTCAGATCCCGATTCGTATTCGAGGTAGTCGGCGCGGCTCATGTGCCGCGCGCTGCCGCCGTGCAGCCGGTGATCGAACAGGACCGGGTCCACGTACAGCATCGGCCCGCGCAAGAGGAGCTCGGCGCAGAGCGCGTCCTCCACGCCGGGGAGGTCGAACGGCTTGGTCTTCGCGAGCGCGTCGGCGCGCAAGAGGCCGTAGATCATCCACTCCCCCGCCTTGACGCGCAGGAAGCTTCCGAATCGCTCGGCCGGCTCGGGCGCGGAGAGCAACCGCATGGTCTCGGGCGTCCACTTCCACACGTCGGTGGGCGAGGCGATAAAGCCGCCCGCGTCCTCGCGGTAGGGATAGACGTCGCCGTCGCCGTCGATCAGCCGGATTGCCGAGTGCGCGCCGACGGCCTCTGGCGCGGCGTCCAGCGCGGCGAGACACGCGGCGAGGTAGCCGGGGTGCGGGCGGTCGTCGTGGGCGGCCCACTTGACGAAGGGCGCGCCGCTGGCGACGGCGAGCTCGGCGGAGCGGTTGAAGTTGCCGTTGGCGCCGAGGTTGGCGGCATTGCGGACGTAGCGGATCCGGGGATCGCCAGAGGCCGCCGCCTGCACGATCTCGGGCGTGGAGTCCGTGCTCGCGTTGTCCGTCACGAACGCGACCCACCGCGTCTCGGTCTGCGCCTGGAGCGCGCGGAGCGCTTCGGCGAGGTAGGCTTCCCCGTTGTAGACGGGGACGGCGAACGCGACGCGGGGACTCTCGGGCGGCATGCGGTTTTAGGCGTGGGCGCGGCGGTGGGCTATGGCATCGGCATAAATGGCGCGCAACTGTAGGTAGTTGATGCGGCGGGTGAACCGCTCCCGGTACAGCTTCCACGTCGCGCGGCGGGTCTCCTGCAACGCCTCGCGGTCCGCGAGGAGTGCGCGCACGCCAGCGGCGAGGGCGTGGGGGTCGTCGCGCTTGACCAGGTGGCCCGTCACGCCGTCGACGATCATCTCGGGGAAGACGCCGTGGTTTGTCGCCACGACGGGCGTGCCCTGCCCCATCGCCTCGATGACGACCAGCGGCCAGCCCTCGTAGGAGAGCGACGGCGCCACGAGCACGGCGGCCCGGCCCATCAGCTCCCGCATCTCGTCCGAGCTTTTCCAGCCCAGCCACTCGATGCGCGGGTCGCCAGAGGCCGCGGCCCGCACCTCTGGCGCCATCGCGCCGTCGCCCGCGATCTTGAGTGGGGGCAGATCGGGGTGATTTCGCCACGCGTCGAGCATGACTTGGATGCCCTTGTTGGAGTCCAGGCGGCCTCCGAACAGCGCGAAGTCCCCGCCCGGTCCCAGCGACGGCTCCGCCAGAAGCGCATTGGGCTTGGTCACGATGAGCGCCTCTGGCAGCCCGCCCTCGATGAAGAGGCCTCGGGCGAAGTCGCTGAGCGCGATGTACCGGTCGACCTTCGACGCGTACGTCCCCGCCGCCTTGTGGATCGCCGTCGTCGCCACGACCGCCGCCGTCGCGGCCGTGCTCCCGCGATAGCACGCGTGCCGGATGGCCGGGAGCGCGAGCCGCGTGCCGACGCAGTCGTGGCAGATGTGGCCGTCGCGCAGGAGCAGCGCCCCGGCGCAGATCAGCCGGAAGTTGTGGAGGGTCTGCACGACGGCGGCCCCGCCGTCCTGCGCCGCGTGGTACACGCTCGGCGACGCCAGGGGCAGCGTGTTGTGGACGTGGACGACGTCGACGCCCTCCCGCTCGACGATGTCCAACACCTCGCGGTAGGCGTCCCGGCTCCACACCGTCCGCGCCGCCAGCGCCGCGCGGCCCATTCCGTCTACGTCCTCGTTTGTGAGCGTGTACCGCAGCACCCGGTGGCCCGCCGCTTCCAGCAAGCCACCCTCGATATCGAATACGCGGTCCTCGCCGCCCGGCTGTTGGTAGAAGTTGTGCACCAGCAGGACGGTCGGCAGGTCACCGCCCTCGGCCGAGTTCCAGAGCGCCTCTGGCGTCCCCTCCGCATCGCGCGCGCCCCGCGCAGGCGCCAGAGGCGCGGCGCTACCAGTCAACGGGAACGGGGGGCGAGGATCGGGCATGGCCGGCGGCGGGGACGAACAGCGGCCGAGCGGCCTCTGGCGAAGGTAGAGGGGTCGGCTCGCCGTTGCGGCGCGCAATCGCGTCCGCGTAGATGCGGCGGAGCTGGAGGTAGTTGATCTCGCGCGTGAACCGCTCGCGGTACAGCTCCCACGTGGCGTGGCGGATCTCCTTCAGCATCTCAGGGTCGCTGAGGAGGCGCCTGACGGCTTGGCCGAGCGCGCCCGCGTCGCCGCGAGGTACGAGCGAGCCCGTTACGCCGTCGATGATCATCTCGGGAAAGACGCCGTGGTTCGTCGCCACGACGGGCGTGCCCAACCCCATCGCCTCGATGGCGACAAGCGGCCAGCCTTCGTACCACATGGACGGCGTGACGAGCACGGCGGCCTCGCGCATGAGCTGCGCCATTTCGTCGCCGTTGCACCACCCGAGCCACTCGATGCGTGGGTCGCCAGAGGCCGCTTCTGTGACGAGGTGCGAGAGCTCGCCGTCTCCGGCGATCTTGAGGTGCGGGAGGTCCGGGTCCATCGACCACGCGTCCAGCAGCACCTGGATGCCTTTGCCCTTGCCCAGTCGGCCCGCGAACAGCGCGTACTCGCCGCCGGGCCCCTGAACGGGATCGTCCTGGAGCGCGTTGGGCTTGACGGCGATCTGGTCCGCGGGCAGCCCGCCCTCGATGAAGAGGCCTCGGGCGAAGTCGCTGAGCGCGATGTACCGGTCGACCTTCGAGGCGTACGTCCCCGCCGCCTTGTGGATCGCCGTCGTCGCTACGACCGCCGCCGTCGCGGCCGTGCTCCCGCGGTAGCACTTGTGCTGGATCGCGGGCGTCGCCACGCTTTTGCCCACGCAATCGTGGCACAGCTCGCCGTCGCGCAAGAGGAGCGCGCCCGGGCAGATGAACCGGAAATTGTGGAGGGTCTGCACGACGGCCGCCCCGCCGTCCTGCGCCGCGTGGTACACGCTCGGCGACGCCAGGGGCAGCGTGTTGTGGACGTGGACGACGTCGACGCCCTCCCGCTCGACGATCTCCAGGACCTCGCGGTAGGCGTCGCGGCTCCACACCGTCCGCGCCGCCAGCGCCACGCGGTTCATTTCGTCCACCTCCTCGTTTCGAAGCGTGTACCGCAGCACGCGGTGGCCGCGCTGCTCCAGCATCTCCCCTTCTACTTCGAACACGCGGTCCTCGCCGCCTGGGTGCTGGTAGAAGTTGTGCACCAGCAGGACGGTCAGAGGGGCGTCCTCTGGCGCCGACGCTTCCTTCTCGGCCGTCACCGAAAGGCGTGGCGCTCCCGCGTGTAGCGTTCCAGGCGCCAGAGGCGAGCCGTCACCACTGCCAGGCAACGGGAGGTCGGGATGGGGAGCGGGACGGTTCGGGGCGGAGGGCATGGCGGGGGGCGGGGGGCGCCGACGCCGCGCGAGGCAGCGGGGCCTCTGGCGCGTCGAGCAGGGTCGGGTGCGTGCGTTGCAACCGGGCCGCTGCAAGACCCGCGCCGATCACCGACCAGACCCATATGCCGCCCATCGGGCCCTCTAAAAACACGTCGAACGACGCGTTTACCAGGGCCGCGATCCACACCGCGGAGAGCCACGCGAACAGCGCCATCCAGCGGCGCTGGTCCGCGAGCCGCGCCCGCACCCACGCGCTGCCGACGGTCCAGAACCACATCGCGTGGACCGCGAGCCAGAGCAGGAAGCCCGGCACGCCCGCTCGCGCGAGGACCGTCAGGTGACCGTTGTGCGGGCTCCGGAGCCCCTCGTCGATGTCGAGTTCGAAGCCGTCCGACTCCGCGAGGTTGATGCCGAAGCCCTTGCCCTGCGCGAAGTACGGCCCGTTAAAGGTGTAGTCCACGATCTTGGTCCACCACAGCAGGCGCCACTTTTTCGTGCCGTCCAGCGTGTCCGAGCCCGAGCGCCCAAAGATGGAGCTGATGTTCTCGACGACCTGCTCGACGGTGATCTCGCGGCTGCCGCCCTGCACCTCCAGCTTCAACATCGGCCCCGCAATCGCGCCGACGACGACGAGGAAGACGAAGGCGTACACGAGCTTGCTGCTCCCCTGTCCCGTACCGGGCGGGCGCATAAGCCACGCGAGGCCCAGGCCTAGGAAGAAGGCCACCATCCCGCCACGGTTGCTCACCATGATGATGCCGCTGCTGAACGCCGCGAGGCTGATCCAGAGCATCTTGCGCTTCATCAGGCCCAGCACCATGAACGCGGTGATGCCGGTCATGTGGACCATCAGGTCGCCGCCTTTGGCTTCCAACAGTTTGACGTTGCCCGCCCACGGCAGGTCCGGGATCTGCGCGTAGAACTGCTTGGCCGCGAGGTACACCACCCACGCCAGCGAGAGCATCACGACCACGAACGTGCGGTAGCGCGTGACCGCCTCCACGAGCCGCTCCGGCGCCGCCAGAATCAGCGAGGCCACGATCACGGCGTAACTCCCGTACACGATGAGCATCGCGTCGCGCGGACCGTCTAGCCCATACGTGCCGAGGTACGGGACCATTCGGATCAGCGTCCAGACGACGAGCGCCGCCCAGATCCGCACCGTCCACATGCCCAGCACGTGCCGCATCTGCCCGGAGGTCGCCGCCAGCCACAGGCCGATGGCCAGCATCACCTCGCCGATAAACAGCGGCGGCACGCCGATGTAGGCAAACGTGCGCGAGAACAACGCGTAGCCCAGCAGGCACACGCCGAGCACGCGGAGGTAGCGCTCGCCGCCTCGGGTGGAGATGCCGCGCGAGAGGCCGGGAGAAAACGTCAGGTCCACGGCTCGGCCTCTGGCGGAGGGATAGGGGATGCGGAATGGAGCGGCAAGCGGGGCTCGCCTGTAGCCTCTGGCGTGTGGGCATGCCCCGCGCCGTCGCCAGAGGCGGGCGGTGGGCTCTGCGGGCCGTCGCCAGAGGCGCTATCTGGGCCGCTGGCGCCCGACGTGCCGAGGTGGCGCAGCGCGTCGATCCCCATCGCGAGGGCGCTCGCGAGCGAAATGGCGACGATCGTGAGCAGCGCCGCGCGCGCCGTCGTCACGCCGCCCAGCAGCGCCAGAGGCGCGACCGTCAACACGAGCGCGACGATGCGCGCCCAGAACAGCTGGCGCGGGCGCTCCATCGCGCGGAGGCACGAGAGCAACACCACCACCACGCCGATGCCGACGGGCACGAGCGCGACGGCCCACATGAGGTCCGCGTACGCGTCGAACTTGCCGTCGTAGATGAGCGACAGCGCGGGTGCGCCCGCGACGAGGAGCACGGCGCCGTAGATGCCCGCGAGCACGACGGCCAGGGCCGTCAGCGCGCCCAGCGTGCGGCGGCCGGTCCCCCCTTCCAGCGCTTTCACGAACGTCGGCACCATGAGCGTGCCGAGCACTTGGAACACGTGCACGGCCGGGAGGGCGAAGTTGTACAGCGCCCGCAGACCGCCGGCCTCGGCCAGGCCGCCCGCGAGGCTCAGCCACATGATGGGCAGGTAGCCCGCCACCCAGTCCAGCCCGCCAGAGGCGACCGCCCACCGGCCGTACTCGACGTGCTGCGCGCGCGCCTCCCGCACCACCTCGGCCTCTGGCGTCGGCAGCGGCCACAGGCCGCCGCGCCGGACGAGCCACAGGCCGGACAGGAGCCCCGCCGCGCCCGTCACGCCAACGGCCAGGAGCACGTCGGTGGACTCCACCTCGCCGATCACACCCGCGGCGTAGAGCGCCGCCACGCCGCCGAGCAAGAGCACGGCGTAGATCGCTCCGGCGACGGCCGAGCGCTGCGGCTCGAACGTGACGTACTGCATCGAGCGCGTGAGCCACGTCAGCAGGATTCCGCCCTGCGCGATCGCGATGGCGAGGAGCCCAACCGTCAGCGCCAGAGGCCCGCCGAACGCCCACGTGCCGAGCGCGCCCGCGCCGAGCACGGCGAAACCGATAGCGCTCACGCCCAGGTGCCCGCGCAAGAGCGTTCCGAAGTACGCCGGCAGCCGGTCCTTAAAGCGCCCCGGCCCAAAAACCAGCATCGGCTCCGTCAGCATCCCCTGGTGGAGCGTGCTAAAGAGCAAGAAAACCGTGAACGCGACGGTGTACGCGCCGTAGGCCTCTGGCGAGAGCCACCGCGCGAGGAGCACGTTGACCACGAAGTTGGCGCCGGCGAACAGCGCCTGGTCCAGGACGCTCCACATGCCCTTGCCCGCCCAACGGCGCGCGCGCGAGGCCCGGCTGGGGGCCTCTGGCGAAACGGCCGGAGATGGAGATGCGGACATAGGGGGTGCAGGAACCGAGGCCCACGCCGAGGCCGGGGCCTCTGGCGCCAGAGGCTAGTTGCCCGCGACCGCGTTGACGAGCAAGGCCACCGCCGAGACCGCGCCGACGATGATGCCCGCCTCCTGCCAGCCGAAGTTCCGCTTCCGGATCACGTCCACGATCACCGAGTCGCCTTCGCGAAGCGGCGGGTACGAGCCGGGATTAGCCGCGATGTCCGACGAGGTCGTCGCGTAAACGACGCCTTCGGAGGGCCGGAACAGCCGCACCTCGACGCGCTGACGCTCCGAGGACTGGCGCACGTCGTAGTTGGCGCCGCCGGTGAGCGCCAGAAGCCGGCTGAGGTCGGTCTGGACCGAGATCTCGTACAGGCCGGGGTTGCGGACCGCGCCCTCCACCTGCACCTGGATCGTGGCCTCGCCGGGCTGGTGGAACTGGTAGTAGCCCGGGCTGGTGGAGATCACCTGCTCGCTGCGGCCGATGCGGCCGCCTTGCGAGCCCTGGGCAAAGGCCTCTGGCGCCAGAGGCAGGAGGAGCAGGAACAGGGCGCAGAGGGCGAAGGAGCGCATGATGTCTAGGCGGTGAGAGCCTTCTGGTGGGGATCGGCCTGCTGCTGGGTCGCGCGGGCCTTGGGGGTAGAGAAGCGGGCGCCCTGGGTCTTCTTGTGACCCACGGCGCGAGACGGCACGAACCGGTTGAGCACGGCGCCCACGCGCGAGAGGCCCGCGCCGGCAAGCTCGCCCGCGACGTGGCTCATGGCGTCGATGTCGCTCTCGCCGGCCTCGGCCACGAGCAGCGCGGCGTCGGCGTAGGGCGCGAGGAGCGCGGCATCGGCGGTGCGGAGCGCGGGCGGCGTGTCGATGAGGATGAGGTCGAACGTGTGGCGGAGGTTGCCCAGCAACTCGCCGACGCGCTCGGGCGCCCAGGCTTGGCCGGGGGCGTCGGGCGTCTCGCGGGCGGTCACGGCGAACAGGCCGGGCACGACCGTGCTCCAGTAGACCACGTTGAGGTCCTGGCCGCCGGTCCCGAGCGCCGGGCTCTCGCCAAGTCCCAGAAGCGCGCCCACGGCGGGCGTGCGGAGGTCGGCGTCGATGAGCAGCACGCGGCGGCCGGCTTGCGCGCCAGCGGCGGCGAGGTTGGCCGCGACGAGGCTTTTGCCCACGCCAGCCTCTGGCGCGCCCACGAGGACGACCTGCGGCGAGGCAGCGCCCGCGTTGAGCGCGGCGTGGAGATGTCGGAACGCCTCGGCCTCTGGCGCGAACGCTTCCGTGATGGTCACCATGCCCGGATGCACCGGGATGCCGTCCACGGTTTTGCGGCCCTTGCGGAGCTGGTCCGTCAGGTCCGGGACCGTGCCGACGACCGTGAAGCCGGCGCCTTCCAGGTCACCCGGCGTGTGGATGCGGCTGTCCGTCGTGTAGCGGAGCGCGGCGGCGCCGAGACCGAGCAGAAGGCCGAGAACCGAGCCGAGAATGAGGTTGAGCAGCACGTTCGGGCTGGAGGGCTTGCGCGGCTCCTGCACCTCGCGGAGCACGCTGGCAACGGCCAGTTCGGTCCCTTCGGCCATCTCCGTCTTGGCCAGCTCACGCTCCAGCTCGACGAGCGCCTCGGACGCCATCGCGCGGCGGCGCTCCAGTTGCGACAGGCGGACCTCTTGGCCCGGCTTGGCGCGAAGCTCGCCACGGGCTTCGCCCAAGCGGGAGCTGAGCGAGCTCGCGCGGGCGCGGGCGCCCTGGAGCGCCGAGCGCTCGTCGGCGATGCGCCGCTGGAGGTCGGCGACGTAGCTCGCGCCGTTGGAGCCCGAGCTGGACAGGTCCAATCCGTTGGAGTTCACGACGCCAGAGGCCCGCTCCTGTGCCAAGCGCCGCTGCTCGGCTTTGAGGCCCTGGATGCGCTGGTTGAGCGCGCGGGTGTCGGGGTGCGCGTTGGGATCGCCGCGGAGGTCCGGGTTGGCGCGGAGCGCCTGTGCTAGGAGCCCTTCGTAGCGGGTGATCTCGGTTTGCACCTCTGCGCTCTGCGCGTTGGAGGCGCCAGTGTTGGCGCTTTCGGCCAGACGGGGCTGGATAGACGCGGCCTCGCGCTCCAACTGGGCGAGCGTGGCGCTGCGCTGGCTGATCTCGGCCTGCGCGAGGTCGAGACCGGACTCCAACTGGCCGATCTGGCTTACGGTGTTCTGCGTCTGGATCTGCAGGCCGGCGGCGTTCTCGCGCGTCATGAACGCCTGCAACTGGGACTCGATTTCGGAGAGCTCGCCTTGTCGGGTCATCACCTGGCCTTCCAAGAGTTCTCGTGTCTCCGAGAGGTCGGCGCGGTTGGACTGCCGCGTCATCGCGAGGTACTCGTTGGTGTAGACCCGCGCGATCTTGGCGGCCTCTCGCGGATCGTGCGCGACGGCCTCCACCTTGAGCGCGTCCACCTCCTCACGCGCAGGCCCCACGGAGACGATCTCCTGCTGGAGGTACTCCCCCAGATTCGCGGCGTCTACAGGGGCTTCGTACTCCGCAGCGGCCTCGCGGACGACGCTCAGCGTCTCCGCGCCCGGCTCGTCCAGGATGGCCTGAGCAGTCTGGCGCGCGATCAGCGGGTTCTCTTGCAGGATCAGCGCCTGGTTGAGAACGCGGTTGGGATCCTCTTGCGCGGAGACTTCGGCGTCCTCGTCGGGGTTGATGAGGAGCAGGCTGTACGCCGTGTACTCGCGCGGGGCGAGGGCGGTGTAGAGCGCGAAGGCGCCGAGCGTGGCGAGGAAGATGCCGAGGATGAGCCACTTGTGGCGGCTCAGCATCTGCATCCGGTCGCGGAAGGCGCGGCGGGCCTCGGTCCGCGCGGGCGGGAGAGGCGGGGCCGGGGGCGCGCCCGATGCCGTCTGCGGCGCGGCGGGGAGCGAGCGCTGGATGGGCGCGAGCGCGGCGCCAGCGGCGCCCGTTGCGGGGTAGGCCTCTGGCGAGTCGATGCGGAAGCCCTCGCGCTCGTCGTAGTCCATCGCGGTGGCGTCCGGCTCGGCTGCGAGGCGGGGGGCGTCGGCGCGCTCGGCGTTGGGCACGGCGGCGCCGTCGCCAGAGGACTCGGGCAGGGGCTCGACGAGTTCGGGCGCGCGCCACTCCTCCATGGGCGTGGGATCGAAAACGATCTCCTCGAAGACGGCGTCGTGGACGTCGCCGGAGGACGGGCTGGCCGGTCCAGATCGGTCCGGGCGCTGGGGCGAAGGGGTCGGGCGGTCCTGCATAGGTCGGGGCGGGTCAGTCGGGGTATCGGCCGACTCGGGGGGAGACACAAGCGCGGCGTGTGCAAGGGGCGAGCCCTCTCGCTCAACGCAGGCTTGGCCGCCACTATTGGCGCTCTCGGGTGACGCCCGCACGGGCTATCTCTCAAAAGCGGCACAGCCTGAGACGCTAAAGACCTCGCGCCAGAGGCCTCTGGCGGCGCGCGGGGTGGTTTCGTGCGGGCGCCAGAAGCCGCGGGAACGGGCGGCGTCTCGTTCCGAGACGGCATGATAGGGGACGCGCCGGCCGCGCTTGCGAGGCGGTGGTCTCTCCTCACGTTCTCCCCTTGCGCCGTGCCTCTTGCGCTCCCGGCTTCTGACGCCAGAGGCGCTCTACAGGATCAGCATGCAGTCGCCGTAGGAGTAGAACCGGTAGCGCTCGGCAACAGCGTGGCGGTAGGCGCGCATGACGTTCTCGCGCCCGCCGAACGTGGACGTGAGCACGAGCAGCGACGACTTCGGGAGGTGGAAGTTGGTCAGCAGCGCGTCCACGCCGGTGAAGGTGTAGCCGGGCGTGACGGTCAGGTCCGTGGCGCCAGAGGCCGGGTAAAACGTGCCGCTGGCGTCGGCGCTGGTCTCGAGCGTGCGCGTGCTCGTGGTGCCCACGGCGACGATCCGCCCGCCCGCCGCGCGCACGCGGTTGAGGGCGCCAGAGGCCTCTGGCGTGACGGCGATCCGCTCCGCCGCGACGCGGTGGTCGGCGAGGTCCTCGGCCTTGACGGGCTCGAACGTGCCGTAGCCGACGTGGAGCGTGACGTGCACGCGTCCAACGCCGCCTGCTTCGAGGCGCCCCAGCAGCGTGTCAGTGAAGTGGAGCCCGGCGGTGGGCGCGGCGACGGCGCCGCTTTCGCGCGCGAAAATGGTCTGGTAGCGCTCGCGGTCGGCGCGGTCGGTTGGCCGCGCGATGTAAGGCGGCAGCGGTAGCTGCCCGATCTCGTCCAGCGCCTCGCGCTCTTCGGCCTCCGCCAGAGGCCCGCCGCCGCGCGTGAACCGGACGAGCCGCTTGCCGTCGTCCTCGACGCCGACGACCTCGGCGCGGAGGCCTCTGGCGCCGGAGCCCGCATCTCCGCTCTCCCCCCCGAGCCAGACCTCGGCGCCTTCGCGGAGCTTGCGTCCGGGCTTGGCGAGCGCGCGCCAAAGGCCGTCCTCGCGCCGCTCGATGAGGAACAGCTCGGCCTTGCCGCCGGTCGGCCGGTGGCCGAGAAGGCGGGCGGCCATCACGCGCGTGTCGTTGAACACGAGCGCGTCGCCAGATGCCAGGTACTCCGGCAGATCCGTTACGTGGCGGTCCTCGATCTCGCCAGAAGTGCGGTGGAGCACAAGCATCCGCGAGCCGTCGCGTTGCTCGGCAGGGCGCTGCGCGATCAGCGCGTCGGGGAGGTCGAAGTCGTAGGGCGCGAGGGCGTCGGCCACGGGCTTGGGCGGGAGGCGAAGGCCGCAAACTGTCGGCCTCTTGCGCCAGAGGCAACCGAAGACGGCGGGAGGACGGGAATGGAGCGCGGGTGTCCTACCTTCGCGCAGTCAGCCCTCACTCGCTATGCGTTTTCTGGTTCTCGTCGCCAGCCTCCTCGCGGGATCGGCTGCGATGGCGCAGGTCCCCACGGACAGCTTGCCGCCCCTCCCCGGGCTGAGGATTCCGGTCACGGAGAACTTCCAGCCGCTGCAGAGGTCGGCGCTTCGAGCGTACGCCTACTCTGTAGGCATCCCGGCCGCATCCGTGCTGGGCGGGTACGCGCTTTACACTGTGCTACCAGAGAACGGCCCCGACGAGAGCCCGGGGCGCCAGGGCGAGGAGGTGGCGTACGCCGTGATGATTATCGGCGGGCTTACCGGCTCGCTTGTCGGCAACTTTACGCTAGGCGCGCAGGACGACGTTGTGACCAGCCTCCGCATTCGGGGCCTCTCGACAGCCGTTGGCGGCGGACTCCTCTTCACGGGCGGGCTCCTGTGCGTGCTCTCGTCTTTCGACCAGGGGGGGTGCTCGAACGGGACCGCCGTGGTGATCTACGCGGGCGCGGCCGTTCTCCTCGGCGGGCTCGCCAGCGCCATCGGCTACGACCTCGCGACGATCCCCGGCAACGCGCGCGAGGCGCGGCTCCGGCGCCAGAGGCCTCTGGCGGGAGGCGTCACGGTCGCGCCGCCGGAAGTCTCGCTGGGCTACAGCGTGGAAGCGAACGCGCCCATCCTCACGTTCCGGATGGGCCTGTAATCCTCTGGCGCCAGAGGCCTCTCGCGCTAGCAGCTACCCCGCGAACTCGCCCCAGACCTCGCGGAGCGCGTTGGAAATCTCGCCGACCGTCGCGCCGGCCTCGACGGCGGTGAGCACGCGCGGCATGAGGTTCTCGTCGGAGCGGGCGGCTGCGGTGATCGCGTCCATCGCGTCGCGCCAGAGGCCCGGGTCGCGCGAGGCGCGGAGCTCGCGGAGGCGCTCGATCTGCGTCTCGCGGATGGAGTCCGGGACGGTCATCGTCTCGAACGTCGTCGTCTCGTCGGACTGGAACTTGTTGACGCCGACAACGACCGCCTCGCCGCTCTCAATGTCGAGCTGCTGGCGGTACGCGCTCTGCGCGATGGCGTCCTGGTAGAACCCTTCCTCGATAGCCGCGACGGCGCCGCCCATCTCGTCGACCTGCTCGATGAGCCGCGTGGCCTCGGCCTCCAGATCCGCCGTCAGCTTCTCGACGACGAACGAGCCCGCCAGAGGATCGACGGTCTCGGTCACGCCGCTCTCGAAGCCGATGACCTGCTGCGTGCGGAGCGCGAGCGTGGCGGCCTCTTCGGTGGGGAGCGCGAGGGCCTCGTCGTAGCCGTTGGTATGGAGGCTCTGAGTCCCGCCGAGGACGGCCGCGAGTGCTTGGATGGTCACGCGCGCCACGTTCGCCAGAGGCTGCTGGGCGGTGAGCGTGCTGCCGCCGGTCTGGGTGTGGAAGCGGAGCATCTGCGCCTTCGGGTCCGTCGCGCCAAAGCGCTCGCGCATGATCTGCGCCCACATCTTGCGAGCCGCGCGGAACTTGGCGACCTCCTCCAAGAAGTCGTTGTGGGCGTTAAAGAAGAAGCTCAGGCGCTTGCCAAAAGCGTCCACGTCGAGCCCGGCATCGAGCGCAGCTTGGACGTACGCGATGCCGTCGGCGAGGGTGAACGCCAGTTCCTGCGCGGCGGTGGCGCCGGCTTCGCGGATGTGGTAGCCCGAGATCGAGATCGTATTCCACCGCGGGAGCTCTTGGCCGCACCACGCGAACACGTCGGTGATAAAGCGCATCGACGGGCGTGGCGGGAAGATGTACGTGCCACGGGCCGCGTACTCCTTCAGGATGTCGTTCTGGATCGTCCCGCCCAGGCGCGAGAGGTCCGCGCCTTGCTCCTTCGCGACGGCGACGTAGAGCGCCAGCAGAATGGGCGCCGTCGCGTTGATGGTCATGCTCGTCGTCACGTCGCCGAGCGGGATGCCGCTGAACAGGCGCCGCATGTCGTCGAGCGAGCAGATGCTCACGCCCACCTTTCCGACCTCGCCCTCGGCCATCGGGTCGTCGGCGTCGTAGCCGATCTGCGTGGGCAGGTCGAACGCGACCGAGAGGCCTCTGGCGCCTGCTCCGAGAAGGGCGTGGTAGCGCTCGTTGGACGCTTCGGCGGTGGAGAAGCCCGCGTACTGCCGCATGGTCCAGAGCCTCTGGCGGTACATCTCGGGGTAGACCCCGCGCGTGAACGGGTACTCGCCCGGGGCGCCGAGGCGCGCATCGAGATCGGCTGGGAGGTCCTCGGCGGTGGCGACGGCGGGGAGATCGAGGCCGGAGGAGGTCGTGGGAGCGTCGGGTGTCATGCGGGGGATCTGGCGCGGGGGCCTCGGCAACGCCAGAGGGGGCGGCTGGGTTCGTGGGCCGGTTCGCGAAGCAAGCCGCCTCTGGCGGTGCGATCCTGCGGTCCCCCTCCGACCGCGATGCGAACCTCCGCCCTCCTGCTCTGCCTCGCCCTCGGCGCGTGCGCCTCAGCCCCGCCCGCCGATGCGCCTCTGGCGCCTGCCTCTCGCGCGCCAGAGACCACGACCACCGAGGCCACTCCTCCCCCGCCCGGGCCTCCGCCCACGCCACCCGCGCCGCCAGAGGCGTGTGGTCTGGAAGCGGCGCCGTTGGATGCCGCCGACCTTTTCGAGCCCACCCCGAACGCCTGGGTGCCTCTGGCGCAGCGCCTTCTCGGCTGCACCCCAGAGGCCGCGTCCGCGCTCGGCCTGGGAACGCCCACGCGCACGGACGGAACGGACGCCGCTCCCATCCTCACCTTTGCTCGCGAGGCGGGCGGGCGCCAGAGGCTTCTCGTTCTCGCCTACGAAGCCGGCGCGGTTGTCGGCGTGAGCATCGCGGACCCGGTCTCTTCGCGCCTGACCTCTACGGTTTTCCAACTCCGCTCCTTGCAGACGCAAGAGGCCGCAGGCGGCGATCCCGTCCCCTCGCCTGAAGGCTCGCTCATGTTCGCGGCGAGCGCGCAGCGGCCGTACGGTGTGCGACTGGTCGCCTCTGGCGGATACGTCGTGCTCTCCGTGGTGCAGGAGTAGAGGGAAGCCTCTGGCGCCAGAGGCCGGACCGCGCGCGACGCTAGCGGCAGGCGCCGCGGCGGTCGCCGTGGTTGAGGTGCGCGCGGACCGCGTTGCCGTCCACGCGGAGCGTCCGGCCCTTGTGGCAGATGGTGACTTTGCCGCTGCCTCGCGTATCGGCACGGCCCTGCCGGGGAGAGTCGCCCCGTTTTCCCGTCGTGCGGGAGGGCGTGGAGCACGCGGCGAGGCCAACGCAGCAGCCGAGCAAAACGGCGATCGGGAGACGGGAGGTCATCGGTTCGAGAGAGGTGCGCGAAGAGAACGAGAGGGCCGCTCCGATTGTTCTTCGCGCCCGACACCTCTCGACGCCAGAGGCCTCTGGCGCGTGTGTCGCTAGCCGCGGCACGCGCCGCGCTGATCGCCGTGGAGCAGGTGCGCGCGCACCTCGCTGCCGTCCACGCGGATCGTCTTGCCGTCGTGGCAGAGCGAGACCTTGCCCTCGGCTTTGCTCCCGCCTCCCCCGCTCCAACGCACCGGTGCAGGCGCGGAGCACGACGCGAGGCCACAACTGAGAAGGATGAGGAGGGAAACGCGGCGCATGGATCGGTTGGGATAGAGCGCAGGTGGGGCCGCCAGAGGCGGACCGCTCCGAGCCTCTGGCGCCAGAGGCCTCTGGCGCTACAGGCGCTTCTCGAAGCGGATGCGGTAGTCCCTGTACGCCGCGTTGTACCCGGCCGCGGTCACTTTAAAGCCCTCGGCCAGGCCCATCACGGTCATGCCCGGATGCTTGTTGGGGAACGTGTCGTAGGCGAACCGGCGGTAGTCCATCGCGCGGGCCTCGTCCATCAGCCGAGCCAGGAGCTGACGGGCCACGCCTCTGCGCCTGTAGGGTTCGAGGATGGCCCCCTTCGCGCTGTAAAACGTCGGCTCGGACTCCCCGTAGCCGACCTTGAACCCGATGGGCGTCTGCTCGTGGTAGGCCACGAGAAACGTCAGGTCCGTCCGGTCGAGCCGGAAGATGACGCGGTCGTCGCCGAACACCGCCCGGTTCAAGGCCTGCACCTCGGCGTACCGCGAGATCCCCACGCGCTCAATGCGCACCTCCCCGAGCGAGAAGCCAGCAGAAGAGCTAGGGGAGGCGTCGATTTGCATAGCCGCGAGACTTCATGAAGCCAAAATGAAGGGTACAGGTTTCCGCCTTCTCCTGCAAGCCCTCACGGACCTAACCGCTTGGGCGTCTCCCCGCCCTTTCCCCCTCCCGCGCCTATTGCGCCTCGCGCGTCCGCGGGCGGGAGCGCCGAACCGGAGGTTTCCTCAACGAGCGCCACGCGCTCCAGCAGGGCCTCTGGCGTGTCTTCGAGGAAACGGCTGACGCGGGTCAGGAAGCCGCCCGAGCCCCGGCGCCAGCGGCTCGCGGGGTAGCTGACGTACAGCTCGCGCTCGGCGCGCGTGAGCGCGACGTAGAGGAGGCGCCGCTCCTCGTCCAGCTCGGCCTGCGTCTTGACGGCGTACTCGTTGGGCAGCACGCCGTCCAGCGCGTCGATCAACACCACGGTATCGAACTCCAGGCCTTTGGCGGAGTGGATGGTAGAAAGCACGAGCGGGGGCTCGTCGCGGTAGGCGCCTTCCACGTCCTCTTGCGAGAGGTCCACGGGGTCCAGCGCGAAGGATTCCAGGAGATCAGCGCGGGTTTCGTAGCGCGCGGCGAGGTCGGCGAGTCCGTCCAGATCGGGTTCGCGGCGCCCCCAGTCGTCGTAGATCCGCTCGAAGTGCGGGCGGTAGTACGCGAGAAGGCGGTCCACCTGGTCCGCCAGAGGCCGTCCGTCCCGCAGGTCCGCCAGCAGCGCGGCGAGGGCACGGACCGAGTCGGCGTAGCGCGCATCGGCGCCGAAGGCGAGCCCGTACGCGTCGGCGCCAGAGGCCTCTTGCGCGCCGATCCAGTCCAGCACCTTGCGGACCGTCCGCGGCCCGACGCCTTCCAGAAGCAGCAGCGCCCGGTTCCAGGCGACCGCGTCCGCCGCGTTCTCCGCCACGCGGAGGTGCGCCACCATGTCCTTGACGTGGGCCGCTTCGGCCAGCTTGAGCCCGCCCACTTTAACGAACGGGATCTGGCGCCGCGTGAGCTCGGCTTCGAGCGCGTACGAGCACCACGAGGCCCGGAATAGGACCGCCTGCCGCGCCAGAGGCACCCCCGCCTCTCGCGTGCCGAGAACGAGCTCGCAAACGAACCGGGACTGCCACTCTTCGTCCGGGCACGGCACCAGGCCGGGCGTCTCGCCGCCTTCCTTGCGGGTGAACAGGCGCTTCTCGTACTTCTCTCGGGCGCCCTCTAGCACGTGGTTGGCGAGGGTCAGGATGGGCTGCGTGGAGCGGTAGTTCTCCTCCAGCTTGAGCACGCGCGCGCCGGGGAAGCGCTCGGGAAACGCGAGGATGTGCCCCACGTCGGCGCCGCGGAAGCGGTAAATGCTCTGCGCGTCGTCTCCCACGACGGTGACGTTGCCGTGCTCGCTCGCCAGAAGCCGCACGAGATCGGCCTGGACGTGGTTGACGTCCTGGTACTCGTCCACGAGCACGTGCGTGAGGCGGCCCGAGACCTGCTTTCGGATGGCCTCTTGCGTCGCGAGGAGTTGCGCGGTGAGGCCGAGGAGGTCGTCGTAATCCGCCAGTCCGTAGCGGCGCTTGGTGGCCTGAAACGCGTCGCCAAGCTCCGCGATGGCGTCGGCGTGGCGGGCGTAGTGCGGGTGCTCCTCTTCGATGACCTCTTGAACGCTCATGCCGCGGTTGGCGGCGCTGGAGAGGATGCGCTGGAGCGAGCGCTTCTTGGGAAAGCGCCTCTCGCGCGAGTCCAGTCCCTTTTCGGTGCGCACGAGGTCAATCACGTCGGCGGCGTCGGCCTGGTCTAGGATCGTAAAGCGCCGCGGCAAGCCGATGGCCTCGCCGTGCTGCCGCAGAACCTCGACGCAGAAAGCGTGGAAGGTGCCCCCGCGCACGCGCTCGCAGCGGCCGTCCAAGAGGCCGCTGGCGCGGACGAGCATTTCGCGCGCGGCGCGGCGCGTGAAGGTCAGCAGCGCGATTCGGTCCGGCTCCACACCCGTCTCCACCAAGTACGCCACGCGGTAGACCAGCGTGCGCGTCTTGCCCGTCCCCGCGCCCGCGACGATCAGCGTCGGCCCGCCAGAGGCCGTCGCGGCGGCAAGCTGCTGGGGGTTGAGCTCCGCCGCGTAGTCGATCTGGAGGTCCGCGCGTAGCGCGCCTGAGGCAGCGGAGGCCTCTGGCGTGCGGGCAGGGAGAACGAAACGGCGGGCCACGGTGGAGGTGCGGAGCGGGCGCCTAAGATCGGCGTCGGGCAGCACTCACGCGTTGAGAGCCGCGGGATCGCCCGGGCAGACGTTATCCCTCCCAGGCGTCCTCGTCGCCTTCGGCGAAGTCCCCGAACGCGTTGGCGAGGCCGCCGAGCGCTTCGGCGGCGGTTTCGATCGTGGCGCGGAGTTGGAGCGGCGCGTCGCCCGAGGCGCCGTCGAGGGCAGAGAGCGAGTCGCGGAGATCGGACTGGAGGGCGAGGAGCCGCTGGCGGTGCTCCAGCGCGAGAGCGGAGGGTGAGGGCATGCGTCTGGAAGAAGAAAAGGCCGCGATACACGCCAGAGGCCCCTGGCGGGGTCCCGACGCCAGCGCCGCGGCGGGCTATATTCGAAGGCAGGTGCGGCCCGCCGGTGATCGGCGCGCGGCCCCCTTCGTTTTCCTCCCGTCGGGCCGCAGGCCCCACCCCCCAGCACAGCGCTCGCCCCATGGGCAAGGTCATCGCGATCGCCAACCAGAAAGGCGGCGTCGGCAAGACGACGACGGCGGTGAACCTCGCGGCGAGCCTGGCCGCCATGGAGCACCCGACGCTCCTGCTGGACACGGACCCCCAGGCCAACGGCTCGTCCAGCCTCGGCGTGGACAGCCGGACCGTCGCCTCGTCCGTGTACGAGGTGCTGATGGGCAGCGTCAGCGTCGAGGACGCCGTGCTGCAGTCGGAGATGCCGTTTCTGGACCTCCTTCCAAGCCACATCAACCTGGTCGGCGCTGAGATCGAGATGATCGACCTCTATGAGCGCGAGCAGGTCCTTAAGAAGGCGTTGCTGCAGGCACGGCGGAAGTACGACTTCATCGTGATCGACTGCCCGCCCAGCCTCGGGCTGCTGACGCTGAACGCGCTGACCGCGTCGGACTCGGTCCTCATCCCGGTCCAGGCGGAGTACTTCGCGCTCGAAGGCCTCGGGCAGTTGCTCAATACGATCAAGATCGTGCGCCAGCACCTCAACCCCGATCTGGAGATCGAGGGCGTGCTGCTGACCATGTTCGACGGTCGCCTGCGCCTCTCCAACCAGGTCGCGAGCGAGGTCCGCCGCTACTTCGGTGACCGGGTGTTTGGCGCTGTGATCCAGCGCAACGTTCGCGTGAGCGAGGCTCCGTCCTTTGGCAAGCCGGTCCTGCTTTACGACGTGGTCTCTACCGGCACGCGCAACTACATGGCGCTCGCCGGCGAGGTCGTCAAAAACAACGGCCGCTACCTCGATGCGCCAGAGGCCGAGGAAGCCGACGAGAACGCGCCGCCGGTGCAGGCCCGCGTAGCCGAGCCCTCGCCGTCCACGCCGCCGCCGAGCGCCCGCAACCACACGCCTCTGGCGGCAACGCCCGCCGCGAGGCCCCTGCCGACACCCGTTCAGCCCCCGGCTCCGGTCGTGCCCCCCGCCACGCCCTT
>NZ_MQWB01000001.1:2438842-2566836 GCF_002257665.1 Rubricoccus marinus
CTCCGACTCCTCCGACTGATGGCCGCCAAGAAAGCCGCCCTGGGCAAAGGCCTAAGCGCCCTCCTCCCCTCCCAGCCCGGCGCCCCGGATGCCGAAGGCGAAGAAGGGCTGCCGCGCACGCGGCTCTACAACTTCGACGAACGCCAGAGGCTCGCCGGCCGCGTGGCCGACGTCGAGATCGACTCGATCCGGCCGAACCCGTACCAGCCGCGCAAGGACTTCGACGAGTCCGCCCTGGATGAGCTCGCGGACTCCATCCGCCAACTCGGCGTGATCCAGCCGCTGACGGTCCGCTCGACCGGCCGCAACCAGTTCGAGCTCATCTCCGGCGAGCGCCGCTTGCGCGCCAGCCGCCGCGCCGGGCTCAAGATGGTGCCCGCCTACGTCCGCGAGGCCACGACCGAGGAGATCCTTGAGATGGCCATCGTCGAGAACGTGCAGCGCGAGGACCTCAACCCGGTCGAGATCGCGCTCGGTTACCAGCGCCTAACCGAAGAGGTGGGCCTGACGCAGGAGCAGGTGGCGGAAAAGGTCTCCAAAAGCCGCTCGGCGGTTGCCAACACGCTGCGCTTGCTCAAGCTGCCACCGCGCGTTCAGGCGTCGCTGCGCGAGGGCACCGTTACCGCGGGCCACGCCCGGATGCTCGTCGCGTTGGAAGACGAAGACGCGCAGCTCGCGCTCCACCGCGAGATCGTGGACGACGGCCTGAGCGTCCGCGAGGTCGAGCGCCGCGTCCGCGCCATGCGGGACAGCGCCTCTGGCGCCGCGACCGAGCCGTCCCCGACGGCGGAGAAGGCCGCAGAAAAGACCGAGGCGCTCTCCTCGCGCGACAAGCTCCAGATCGAGAAGTACGAGTCCGACCTCCGCGAGCGGCTCGCCACCCAAGTCCAGATCCGCCACCGCGGTTCGGACGGCGCCGGCACCATCACGCTCTCCTACTACTCCCCCGAGGACCTGGAGCGCGTGATCGAGGCGCTGACGGGCCGCTAGCCCCGTGGCGGCCTCTGGCGAACGCCGCCGGCCCCGCAGCCTGTGGCGCGCGGGGCTCGCCGCTCTCCTCGTGTTGGCCGCTTCGCCTCTGGCGGCGCAGACGCCGGACTCCACGGCCACGCCAGAGGCCGACCTCACGCCTCGCCTCGTTCCAGCCGCGCCAGAGGCCAGCGTCGTGGTCGTGGACACGGCGGCCGTGGACACCCTTCGTACGCCGGGCCGAGCGCTCCGCCGATCCCTGCTCGCGCCGGGGTTGGGGCAGGTGTACAACGGGCAGGCGGAGAAAACGCCGTTCGTGATTGTGGCGCTGCTGGGGGCAGGCGCCTACGCGGCGTACAACCACGACCGCTACCTGCTCTACCGCCACGCGTTTCTCTACCAGTCCCGCGTGGAGGCGGGGATCACACCCAACGAGTTCGAGCGCTTCGCCGACGAATGGGTAGAGGCCGGCTCGCTCTCGGCCGTCACGCTCCGCAGCCTGCGCGAAAACGCCCGCTCCAGCCGCGACATCGCCATCGTGCTTACCGGCGCTGTCTACGCGCTCCAGGCGCTCGACGCGTACGTCTCGGCTCACCTCCAGGACTTCGACGTGGGCGAGGACCTCTCGCTGCACGTCGCGCCCGAGGCCTCTGGCGGCGTCACGCTCACGATGCGCCTCGGCCTGTAGCCCCTCGCGCGGGCGTTCGCGCCAGAGGCTCGCGCGGGAGAGAAAGGGGCCGCGGGGCCTCTGGCGGCCGGAAGCGCACCCGCGCGCGCACCGTTCTTGTGCTCTTGGCGAGCCGCGGACCCGGTCTGCACATGGTCCGACTATCTTGAACGGTCCCGCCTGTGGCCCCCCGGTCCTGCCATGTCCGCTCTCGCTCCCCGTCGCGATCCCGCCTCCGCCTCCACGGCGCCCAAAGCCATCTTCGAGAAGGCGCGCCAGTTCTTCGCGCCCGATGGCCGGTATATGCAGTCCAAGGCGGCTGGCGTGTACCCGTACTTCCGGCCGATCGAGGTCGCCGAAGGCACCCGCGCCGTCATCAACGGCAAGGAGGTCATCATGGCCGGGTCCAACAACTACCTCGGCCTCACGAACCACCCGGCGGTGGTCGAAGCCGCGCAAGCGGCCATCGAGAAATACGGCTCGGGCTGCACCGGCAGCCGGTTCCTCAACGGCACGCTGGACCTCCACATTGAATTGGAGGCCCGCCTTGCACGGTTCATGGGCACCGAGGCCTGCGTGCTGTTCTCGACGGGTTACATGACCAACCTCGGCGTGATTCAGTCCATCGCGGGACGCGGCGACTTGCTGTTCTCGGACAAAGACAACCACGCGTGCATCGTGGCTGGCACGCAAGTGGCCGCGGCGGAGACCGTCCGCTACCGGCACGACGACATGGCGCACCTCCGGCTTCTTTTGGAGAAGCACAGCGCGGAGCGCCCGAACGCCGGCAAGATCATCGTCACCGACGGCGTGTTCTCGATGTCCGGCACCATCGCGAACGTTCCTGGTCTGGTAGAGCTCGCCGAAGAGTTCGGCGCCGGCCTGATGCTGGACGACGCGCACGCCGTCGGCGTGGTCGGCCCCGGCGGCAAAGGCACGGCTGCGCAGTTCGGCCTGGTGGACAAGGTGGACTTCACGACGGGCACGTTCTCCAAGTCCTTCGCGAGCCTGGGCGGCTTCGTCGTCGGCTCGCACGAGAACATCGAGTACATCCGCCACACGGCGAGCGCGCACATCTTCAGCGCCTCCATGCCGCCCGCCAACGTCGCGACGGTCCTCGCCTGCCTCGACATTCTCGAAGCCGAGCCCGAGCGGCTCACGCGCTTGGACGAGGTCGCGAACAAGATGCGCGATGGCTTCCGCGCCAGAGGCTTCAACGTCTGGACCAGCCAAACGCCGATCATCCCGGTCGTTATCGGCGACCAGATGACATGCCTCCGGATGTGGGGCGACCTCCTCAAAGAAGGCGTCTTCGTCAACCCCGTCGTCCCGCCGGCCGTCCCTCGCGGGCAGTCGCTGATGCGCACCAGCTACATGGCGACGCACTCGGACGAGGAGTTGGACGAGATCCTGGACATCTTCCAGCGCGTCGGCATCCAGCACGGCGTTGTGACCAAGGACGGCAAGCCCGGCACCTTCATCTCCGACCACGGCGACGCCAGAGGTGAGGCCGTCCCGCCATCCCTGCAGGGATAGAGGAAGAGCGCCTCTGGCGCGATCCCGGTGTGAGCTCGGGGCGCCAGAGGCCTAGTTCGGCGGCTCGGCGAGGTCCGGGCTGTACGAGCCGCGGGGAGAGTCCGCCTCTGGCGAGGCGGCGAGGCGCGGCCGGGGGTCCAAGTCGTCGTGTTCGGGCTCCGCCGCGAGGATGAGGCGCGGCCCGCGGTCGTAGGTGAAGTAGCTGTAGGCCCAGTTGAGCAGAACCGAGATCTGGTTGCGGAAGCCCGCGAGCTTGACCACGTGGAGCCCCGCCCAGCCCAGCCACGCGAAAAAGCCCTTCATCGTAAAGCCGGACGGGAGTTCCAGGATTGCCGCGTTCCGCCCGATCGTCGCCATCATGCCGAGGTCGGTGTACCGGAAGGGCGTCGGTTCCAGACCGCGCAACGCGCGCTCGATCTCGCCAGCGGCGTGGATGCCTTGCTGGATCGCCACCTGGGCCACCTGAGGGTACAGATCCCCATTGGGATCGCTTGCGCCTGCGGCGTCGCCCACGACGAACACCCCGGGGTAGCCCGCCACGCGCAGCGAGTCGTCCACGACGGCGCGCCCCCCGCTCACCTGTTCTGTTCCAAGCGTGTCCACGAGCGGGTTGGCCCGCACGCCCGCGGCCCAGACCACGGTCTTCGCCGGGATCGACTCGCCAGAGGCGAGGTGCGCGGCCTCTGGCGTCACGCGCGAGACCTGCTGGTGGAGGCGCACGTCTACACCGCGGCGCTCCAGCGCTCGCTTGGTGTATGCCTGGAGGTTGGGGGCGTAGGCCTGCATAAGCGCGTCGCTCCCATCAAGGAGGATCACGCGGGCCTGCGACGTATCGAGCCCGGGGAAGTCCTCGTCCAAGACAGCAAACAGTTCCGTCAGCGCGCCCGCCGTCTCCACTCCCGTCGCCCCGCCGCCGACGACGACGAACGTGAGCACGCCAGAGGCGAGCAGCGACGGGTCCCGGTTGGCAGCCTCGAACTGGCGCAACACGTGAGAGCGGAGCGCGATGGCGTCCGGCACGTTTTTGAGTGGGAAGCCGTACTGCTGCGCGCCCTCTACGCCGTAATACGCCGTGCTGGCGCCCGGTGCGAGGATGAGGTAGTCGTACGGGACCGGGGGCCCCGGCTCCACCTCCAGCCTCTGGCGCGCGAGATCAACGCCCGTGACGGTCCCGAGGCGGAAGTCGACGTTTTTCTGGTTGTGGTAGAGGTGCCGCGCAGGTTGCGTGATGTCGTCCGAGTCCAGCCCGGCCGTGGCGACCTGGTAGAGCAGCGGCTGGAATTTGTGGTAGTTGTTGCGGTCGACGACGAGCACGTCCACGGCCTCGCGCTTGAGCGCTTTGACGGCCTCCATCCCTCCGTGTCCCGTTCCCACCACGACCACGCGCGGACGAGCTCCATCGGGGTGGCGTTCGAATCCTCGAATCGTTGGGCCTGGCATCGCTGCTACCTGCTGTGTCGCGCTGCTACGCCAGAGGCCTCTGGCGAGTTGGGCGTCCGAAGGCGGTTCGCGACGTGTTCACTGCGGGGCACCCGGGGGAACGCCGGTCCGCGGCATCGGGCAAACCCCGTTCGCGCCTCATTCACGGCCAGACACGCATCTTTATGCCGCACCGCGTCGTTGACTTGACATAATGCAGCAATCCACACCTAGCATGACGATCCGCAAGACTTTGGCCGCCGCCTGCGCGGCCGTTCCCGCCTTCCTGACCTTCGCCGTCTACACCGCTCGCCTGAGCGACTTCCAGCTCGACCTCAGTTCGGACGATCTCGACGGTCAGCTCCTCGCGCGCAACGACGACTAAGCCCGCCTCTGGCGAGCCTGTTGCGATGACGATTCCCGCCAGAGGCGCCTCGGTGCCTCTGGCGGCGTTGTATCTACGCTACGCCTCTGGCGGAGAGTCGATCTCGCCCTTGTGCCCGTGGTGGTCGCCGTGCTCCTTGACGTAGCGCTTGTTGTAGTCGCGCTCGTACTCCTCTTCGATCTCATGCTCGGAGATGTCCTCCGTTTGGGTCTGCACGCGGTCGAACGCGGCCACGTTGGTGTCGAGCGGTTCGTCCGGTTGCTCGTCTTCGAGGAAGAGCGACCCCGCTTGAGGTGGATCGTCGGCGGAAACGTCTTCGGGCGGGGTGTGCTGTTTGTCGGCCATGAGGAGCGTGAGAGATGAGGGGGCTTCTAACCCCTCCCCCTCGCGGAGGGTCCACACAGTGTCTCTCACCCCAGCGATCTGAGGTACCACGGCCTCTGGCGCCAGAGGCATTGCGGGCGTGCGGGGTCGCTGTCGTCCAGCGCTGGCCCGCGTCCCAAACGCAGCGCGCCCCCGCCAGAGGAGACTAGCGGGGGCGCGAGAAGAGAGAGGCGAATAGCCCCCAGCTCTACTTGATGAACAGCATCTCGCGATAGGTCGGCATCGGCCACAGGTCGGCCGGGACCGCCTTCTCGATCTCGTCGCACGAGGTGCGGGCTTTGGCCATCGCAGGGACCACTTTGCTCTCCATCGCGGCGGCCTCGTCCTTGGCCTTGTGTGCGGCTTCGAGCGCTTTGTCCAAGCCCTTGAGAGCCTTGGTGAGCGCGTTCACTTCGGTCACCACGCGCCCGGCGGTGTCCCGCGTGCCGCTGGCGTCCAGTCCCATGCCGTCGATGGCGCCAGAGGCCTCGCCGAGTTCGCCGAGGTAGCGGATCGCAGCTGGGAGAACGAGGGTGCGGAGCATCGTGCCGGTCGTGGCGGCCTCGATGTTGATCGTCGTCGCGTACTGCTCGATCAGGATCTCTTTGCGGGACTCCAGTTCGCGCTCGCTGAGCACCCCGAAGCGCTCGAACACGGCGACGTTCTTCTCGTCGGTAAGCGTGCCGAGGGCCTCTGGCGTGGTCTTGAGGTTGAGGAGCCCGCGCTCGGCGGCCTCGTCCTGCCACGCCTGCGCGTAGCCGTCGCCGTTGAAGACGATGGCCTTGTGCTCGCGGATGGTCTCGGCGATGACCTCCTGGGCGGCGCTCATGAGTGCCTTCTTGGAGGACTTCTTGCCCATCTTCGCCTCCATCCGGTCCACCATGTCGGAGATGGCCTCAGCCGCGATCGTGTTGAGGACCACGAGTGGGAAGCTCACCGACTGGCTGGAGCCGACGGCGCGGAACTCGAACTTGTTGCCGGTAAAGGCGAACGGGCTCGTGCGGTTGCGGTCGCCAGCGTGGCGCGGAAGCGTGGGCAGGACCGGCGAGCCCAAGCCGAGAAGGCCGGAGCTCTTGCTCTCGGTCGCCGTGCCGGCGTCGAGGATCTGCTCGAATACGTCCGTCAGCTGGTCGCCGAGGAAGATCGAGATAATGGCCGGGGGCGCCTCGTTAGCACCCAGGCGGTGGTCGTTGGCCGCGGTCGCGATGCTCGCGCGCAAGAGGTCCTGGTGCGTGTGGACCGCCTGGATCACCGCGGCACAGAAGAACAGGAAAAGCGTGTTGGAGTGCGGCGTGTCGCCGGGCTCCAGGAGGTTTAGGCCCGTATCGGTGGACATGGACCAGTTGACGTGCTTGCCGGACCCATTGACGCCTGCAAATGGCTTCTCATGGAGCAGGCAGGCGAGGCCGAAGCGCGGCGCCATCCGCTGCAGCGTCATCATCATGAGCTGCTGGTGGTCGGCGGCGATGTTCGCGTTCTCGAAGATGGGCGCGAACTCGTACTGACCGGGTGCCACCTCGTTGTGCCGCGTGGAGACGGGCACGCCGAGGCGGTATAGCTCGGTCTCGACGGCGTTCATGAACGCCATCACGCGCTCGGGGATGGAGCCGAAGTAGTGGTCGTCCATCTCCTGACCGCGCGGTGGCGCAGCGCCGATCAGGGTCCGACCGGCCGTGACGAGGTCCGGGCGGTCCAGGTAGAAGCTTTCATCTACGAGGAAGAACTCCTGCTCGCTTCCACACGTCGCGTAGACGCGGCCCACCTTCTCGTCGAAGAGGTCGAGCGCGCGGCGCGCCTGGGCGTTGAGCGCCTCCATGCTGCGAAGGAGCGGGATCTTGTGGTCCAGCGCCTCGCCCGTCCAGCTCGCGAAAGCCGTCGGGATGCAGAGCGTGGCCGAGCCATTGTGCTCGACGAGGAATGCCGGGCTCGTGGGGTCGTAGGCCGTGTAGCCACGGGCCTCGAACGTGGCTCGGAGGCCGCCGCCCGGGAACGAGGACGCGTCGGGCTCGCCCTGGACGAGGGCCTTGCCCGAGAACTCGGCAACGGCGCCACCGCCAGCGTTGGGCGTGATAAACGAGTCGTGCTTTTCGGCCGTGCGGCCGGTCAGCGGCTGGAACCAGTGCGTGTAGTGCGTCGCGCCGCGCTCCACGGCCCACTCCTTCATCGCGAGCGCGACGGCGTCCGCCACGGTCTCGTCAAAGGGCTCGCCCTTCTCGATGGTCGCCATGAGGCGCTTGTAGACCGCCTTGGGAAGGCGGGACTTCATCTCGGCGAGGCCGAACGTGTTGGAGCCGAAAATGGCCTCGACGTCCCCAGACGACGAGTGGCCGTTGACGAACGTCGACCCTTGCGGGTGGGAGCGGGAGCGGGACAAGGTGGCAGGCATGGGAGAAGGAAGATGCCGGGGTGTGAGAAATCAGGAGTCGCCAGAGGCCTCTGGCGGGGTGGAACCGTTGGGCGCCTCTGGCGCCAGAGGCGCTAGTCGGTGGGGACGAGCGTCATGGGCGCGGCGTGGAGGTAGCTCGTCTCTTTAAGGGTGGAGAGCACGAGGCTGGTCTCGGTCCCCCGAACGCCCGGGAGCGCCTGGAGCGAGCCGAGGAGCGCTTCGAGCGAGGCCGTGTTGGCGACGCGGACCTTGAGGAGGTGCGAGCCGCCTCCCGTGACGGAATGCAGCTCTTGGACCTCGTCCATGTCGGTCACGGCCTGGATGAACTCGGCGTAGTGCTCGGAGCTGGCGGAGCGGACGCGGACAAACGCTGTGATGTCGCGCCCGAGTCGTTTGGCGTCCAGGATCGCGTGGTAGCCCGTGACGACGCCGCGCTCCTCAAGCTTCCGCATCCGCTCGCTAACGCTCGGGATGGAGAGCCCCACCGCCTCGGCGATCTCGGTCCGCTTGATGCGGCCTCGCGTCTGAAGAAGGCGGAGAATGGTCGCGTCGGTTTCGTCGAGTCGTTCCACGGATGTCTTTTTTGGAGGCAACGCGTCAAAGGTAGCGCGGCAACTCACGCCAAGGCCCCATCTCGCCTTACTTGTTTACACCTTCGCAATACGACGCCTCACTTCCTGCGCGTGATCGCGCCAGAGGCCTCTGGCGAGCGCCGTTCGTAGATTCGGCCTCTGGCGCCGCAGCGCGCCGGGGGCGATTTCCGCATTCGGCGACGTCGCCTGAGGGCCTGTAGCTCAGTTGGTTAGAGCAGTCGACTCATAATCGATAGGTCGCGGGTTCAAGCCCCGCCGGGCCCACCTTACCCCTTGGCGCCGGAGTCTCCGGCGAAGCCCATTCCGCCCGCCGAATGCTCCGTCCCCTCGCCCTCGCGCTTCTCCTCGCGTGCGCCGCCGCGCCAGAGGCTCAGGACCGTCAGATCCTCTTCCCGGACGTGCCGGGGCTCCACACGATGGTGGTGGACCTCCATACGCACACCGTCTTTTCCGACGGCGACGTGTGGCCGACGATCCGAGTGCAAGAGGCTCGGCGTGACGGGTTGGACGCCCTCGCCATCACCGATCACCTGGAGTTGCTCAAGCGCGCGCCCGATGTCCCGGGCCTGGACCGGAACCGCTCGGCCGAGATCGCCCTTGAGGCGAGCGCGAACGGCGTAAGCCCCTTGCTGGTCATCCGGGGCGCGGAGATCACGCGCGAGCAGCCGTACGGGCACGCCAACGCGGTGTTCATCGAGGACGCCAACGCTCTGTTGCTGGACAGCGCGCGCGACGTGTTCGCAGAGGCCCGGCGGCAGGGCGCGTTCACGTTTATCACGCACCCCGCCTGGACGACGCAGCGGAAAGACGCCATCGCGCGCCTGACCGACGAGCAGCGCCAGCTCGTCGCCGACAGCCTCGTGCAGGGGATCGAAGTCGTCAATGACCAGACGTACTCCGACGAGGCGCTCCAGCTGGCCCTCGACTTCGGCCTCGCCATACTTGGCACGTCGGACCTCCACGGCGTCGCGGACTGGACGTTTCACGAGGCCTCTGGCGGCCACCGGCCGGTCACGCTCGTGCTCGCGCCCGAGCGCAGCGCCAGCGGCCTCCGGGCGGGGCTGGACGCGGGCCGGACCGTTGCCTTGTTCAAGCAGACGCTGATCGGCCGGGAGCGCGATGTGCTCCCCCTGCTCTGGGCGACGCTCGGTATCGGGCGCACCTTCTACAACAACGGCGGGATTTCGGTCTTGAACGTCGAGCTCGTCAACCGCTCCACTACCCCTCTCCTTCTAGAGAACCGCAGCGCCTACGCCCTCCACAACGGGATCGGCGTCATCACCGTCCCCGCCGAGGGCTCGGTCGTCGTCCGGTTCAAGACGCTTGAGCGCGTCCTCTCGGTCCCGATCTCGTTTGCCGTGCTCAACGCGGTAACGGCGCCCGGCGAGCACCCCGTTCTCAGCATGGAGGTAGGGCCGGGCATGAACCGGTAAACCCAGGCGGCGGCACGCGTCGGCCACATCTCGCGCGCCAGAGGCCTCTGGCGGTGACGCACGCTGTCAGGGGGGCGTCGATAGTTTCCCATATGGCCTCTGGCGACCCGAACCCCACCGTCCTCGACACCGACATCCAGGAGCTCCCCGGCGTGGGCGAGCGCCGCGCCGAGCCGCTGCGCAAGGCGGGGATCTCGACGTTCCGCGACCTCCTGCGGCACTACCCGCGGCGGTACCTGGACCGGAGCACGGTGACGCCCATCCGCCAGATCGTCGAGGGCGGGACCGAGGCCATCATGGTGGTTGGGACCGTTACCGGCAAGAGTCAGGTCGGCCAGGGCCGCAAGGTGCGCTTCGAGCTCAAGGTGACCGACGAGAGCGGCGGCACGCTCAAAGCCGTGTGGTTCCGCGGCGGGCACTACATCGGCCGGCAGTTCCGCAACGGCGACCGCCTCGCGCTGCACGGCAAGGTCGAGAAGTACGGCTCGACGTTCTCGATGGCGCACCCCGACTTCGACAAGCTGGACGACGCCAAGGCGGCGCTCGACACGGGCCGCATCATCCCGCTCTACCCGGGGACTGCCGCGCTCGAAAAGGTCGGCCTCACGAGCCGCGCGTTTCGGCGCCTCATCTATGGCCTGTTTAAAGAGCACGGCTTGGCCATTCCCGAGGTGCTCCCCGAGTCGGTCCGCCAGAGGCACGATCTCATCGCGGGCAACGTCGCGCTCCGCGCCGTGCACTTCCCCAAGTCCCGCGACGAGCTGGGCCGCGCCGTACGCCGCCTCAAGTTCGAGGAGTTCTTTTTCCTCCAGCTCCTCCTCGCGCTCACCAAAGGCCGCCAGAAGCGCGAGCCGGGCACGACGCTCGCGGGCATGGGGCCTCTGGCGCGGCGGTTCGTGGAGGACGTGCTGCCGTTCGAGATGACGGGCGCGCAGAAAAAGGCGCTGCGCCACATCGCGCAGGACACGGCCTCTGGCGCGCAGATGAGCCGGCTCGTGCAGGGGGACGTGGGCAGCGGCAAGACCGTTGTCGGCGTGGCCGCGATGCTCATGGCCGTGGACGCCGGCTTCCAGGCCGCGTTTATGGCGCCGACCGAGATCCTGACCGAGCAGCACTACGCGAACATCAAGAGCTATCTGGAGCCTCTGGACCTCAACGTGCAGCTCCTCATCGGCGGGCAGCGCAAAAAGCTGCGCGAGGAGATCCTGGAGAGCGTGGCCGGGGGCGAGGCCGACGTGGTCGTGGGGACGCACGCCATCATCGAGGACACCGTCGCGTTCAAAAACCTCGGGCTGGCCGTCGTGGACGAGCAGCACCGCTTTGGCGTGATGCAGCGCGCGAGCATGTTCCGCAAGGGGCTCCGCCCGCACATGCTCATGATGACCGCGACGCCTATCCCCCGCTCGCTCGCGATGACGGTCTACGGCGACCTGGACGTGACAGTCATGGACGAGCTTCCCGCCGGCCGCAAGCCCATCGACACGCGGCTGTACACGGAGAAGCGGCGCGAGGACATGTACGCCTTTCTCAAGGAGCAGCTACGCGAAGGGCAACAGGCCTACGTCGTGTATCCGCTCGTGGAGGAGAGCGAAAAGCTGGACCTCAAAGACGCCGAGACGGGCGCGTCCGAACTCATGGAGCGCTTCCGTCCGTATAAAGTGGACCTCGTCCACGGCCGGATGCTGGCCTACGAGAAGGACGAGGCCATGGAGCGTTTCAAGGGTGGCGAGACCGACATCCTCGTCGCCACGACCGTGATCGAGGTCGGCGTGGACGTGCCCAACGCGACGGTCATGGTGATTGAGCACGCCGAGCGGTTCGGGCTCTCGCAGTTGCACCAGCTCCGTGGCCGCGTTGGCCGTGGCGGCGACCAGTCGTACTGCTTCCTCATGGCCGACTACAAGCAGACCGCCGAGAGCAAGGAGCGTTTGCAGGCGATGGTGGAGACGACCGACGGCTTCGTGATCTCGGAAACCGACCTCCGCATCCGTGGCGCAGGCGACTTTTTCGGGACGCGCCAGTCCGGTTTGCCCGACCTCAAGATCGGCGACGTGGTGCGCGACCAGGAGATCCTCGGCGAGGCGCGAGAGGCCGCCTTCGCGCTCGTCGAATCGGACCCCGAGCTCCGCGCGCCAGAGGTGGCGAGCGCACGCGAGCACTTCGCGCGGACAGCGCCGAAATCACTCGGCTTCGCGCGCGTGGGATAGGCCTCTGGCGGGGACAGGAATGCGCGTGGGGCCTCTGGCGCCAGAGGCCCCACAGCACAGGCTCAGGCCGCGACCGGGCTCAAGACCTCCCGCCCCAACTCCGCCAGCGCCTCCAGCGTGAGCGACTGCGGCCCGTCCGAGAGCGCCTGATCCGGGTCCGGGTGCGCCTCCACGATGAGGCCGTGCGCGCCAGCGGCCAAGGCCGCGCGGCACAGCGCGGGGACCCACCGGCGGGCGCCAGCGGCGTGGCTGGGGTCCACGATGACGGGCAGGTGCGTCCGCTCTCGTGCGACGACCACCGCCGAGAGGTCCAGCGTGTTGCGCGTCGCCGTCTCGAACGTGCGGATGCCGCGCTCGCACAGGATCACGCGCTCGTTGCCGCCCGCGAGGACGTACTCCGCCGCCGCCAGCCACTCGTCGATAGAGGACGACATGCCGCGCTTGAGCAGAACTGCCGTTTGCGTGCGCCCGACCTCTTTGAGCAGCTCGAAGTTCTGCATGTTGCGCGCGCCGATCTGGAGCACGTCGGCCTCTCGCGCGACGGCCTCCACGTCGCGCGGGTGCAGCACCTCGGTCACGATGGGGAGGCCGTTGGCGCGGCCGGCCTCGTGCATCATCGTCAGTCCCTCGAAGCCGAGCCCCTGGAAATCGTACGGCAGCGTGCGCGGCTTGAAGCACCCGCCGCGGAGCATGACGCCTCCCGCCTCGCGGACGCCTCTGGCGGACTCGAAGATCTGCTCGCGGCTCTCGACCGAGCACGGCCCGGCGATCAGGACAGGCGGCTCGTCGCCGCCGATGCGCACGTCACCGATCTGCACGACCGTATCCGGCCGGTCGCCGCGGTCGACGAGCTTGGCGCGGCGGGCCTTGACGCTGGCCGTGCCGCGCGTGGCCGGGGCGCGAGAGGCGACGGGCGCAGCCTCTGGCGTCGCCGTGCGGTCGCGCCCGGCGTGGAAGACGGGGTACGAGCCGAGCACGCGGAGCGACTGCGTGTGGGCGCGCGCGGCCTCAACCGCGGCGGCGACCTCTGGCGTTCGCGCGTCGCCCTCGATGTCGGCGTAGAACAGGCTCTGGAACGGCGTCGTGGGAGAGGGGCGGCTTTCGAGCTTGGTCAGGTTGATCTCGGCATCGGCGAACACCTGCAGGACCCGCGCGAGCGCGCCGGTCTCGTGATTCGTGGAGAGCACGAGCGAGGTTTTGTGCGGCAGCCGCGCATCGTGCGCCAGAGGCTCCCGCGCGACGATGAGGAAGCGCGTGAAGTTGTCTTTCCGGTTCGCGATGTTGCGCTTGATGATGTGGAGCCCGTAGCGCTCCGCGGCGTCCTCGCCTGCGATCGCGGCGCGCGTCGGATCGCCGGACTCGGCCACGAGCCGGGCCGCGCCGGCGGTGTCGTCCTCGGCCTCGACGCGGGCCGAGAGCCCGTCCAGGAACAGGCTGCACTGGCGGATCGCCTGCGGGTGTGAGCCGATGCGCTGGATCTGCTCCACCTCGACCGGCTGCGGCGCCATCAGGCAGTGCTCCACCTTCAGGATCTCCTCCCCCACGAGGTGCAGGCCGGGCGCTACGAGCAGGTCGTACACGCCCGAGATCGGTCCGGCGGTCGTGTTCTCGACCGGCAGGAGCGCGCGGTCGGCCCGGCCAGAGGTCAGCGCCTCCAGCGCGCCGCCAAAGGTTGTCGCGCCCTCGTACGTCACGCCGTCCATCGCGGCAAAGTGGTGCCGCGCGGCGGAGTGGCTGTAGCAGCCCGGCACGCCCTGGTAGGAGATCCGCAAGCCCGCCGCCTCGCCAGAGGCGTGGGCGGACTGGAAACGGACCGAGTGGCGCAGGATCTCGCGGTAGAGCTGGCTCGCGAAGTAGCCGTCCACGCCGGCCTCTTCCGCGAGCGCGTGGACGCGCGCCAGAAGCGACTGCTCGCGCTGGGCGTCTTGCAGCGGGAGCGCGTCGTTCTCGGCTTTGAGGTCGGCCACGTCGCGGACGAGGTCTTGCCGTTCGGCGAGGGCGGCGATCAGCCGCCGGTCGGTGGCGTCGAGGGCGTCGCGGAGGGATCGGAGGGCGTCGGACATGAGGCGGGGCGCCAGAGGCGCAGGCAACAAAAAAAGCCCGCTCGGAAGGAGCGGGCTCGGCAGAAGGCGTCGTGTGGGCGTCCGGCTAGGACGCGGGCCACGGCCCGTCGCTACCGGCCCGCGCATCGAAATACGCGGGGGCGGTAAACGAATAGGAGGGCGCGGCGAACGGCATGGCCCAAGACTACTCGCGCCAGAGGCCCGGCGCCACGTTTTCTTCACAGGTGGCCTCTGGCGCCGCAGCGAGTGCCGCGCCAGCGGCGGGGGATTTTTCGGAGTCGGGCTTTCTGTGTGCCCGCTTGACTGGCTACCATTCCGGTAAGCGCTTTCATACGCTCCCTTTCCACCGCCGACAGACCTCATGACTCTCGATACCCCCTTCGCGCGCATAGCGCTCCTCTTCGCCTTTCTGTGCCTCGCGCCCGCCTCTGGCGCGCAGGACCAGCCCGCGATGTTCTACAGCGGCGAGTTCAACGGCTTCACCGCTGCCCCGATGACCTACCTCGGGCCCGGACCGGACAACTGGGTCGTCACGCTGGCGGCCCCCGCGACGGACGCGGAGTCCAACTTCCTCTTCCGCAACAGCAGCGAGAACTTCAACGAGAAGTGGTCGCGCGGGGACGCCGTCGCGTTCGACGCGCTCACGACGTGGTTCGACCAGGGCGGCGACGGCCGGATCGCCGTCACGGCCGGCAACAGCTACACGTTCGTGATGCAGGACGTGGGCAACACCGAGAACTCCTCGGGCATCGTGATCGAGACGAGCGGGCCTCTGGCGGCCGTCGCGGGCGTGAGCCGCGCGCCTGCGGCTCCGCAGGGCTCGCAGCGGCCCGTGATCACGGCAACGCTCAGCGCGCCTCTGCCGACAGGACAGGGCGTCTACCTCCGCTCTACCGCCGACGCTTTCGCGAGCTCCACCGTGACCGAGATGGCGTGCGCCGCCCAGACGTGTACCGCCGAGATCCCCGCCTCTGGCGTCGGCGCGACGGTCGTGTACTACGTGTTCTCCTCCGCCGACGGCCTCCTCATCAGCGGCGCGCAGGCGGACCGGTTCACGGCCAACCTGAACAACAACGGCGGCGCGAACTACAGCTACACCGTCGCCGCGTCCACAGCCACGGTTTCCGGCGCGGACGGCTACCGCATGTTCGCCGCGCCAGAGGCCGGCTTCACGGTCGGCGACCTCCAGGCGTTCTCGCTCGTGCAGGGCATCCCCTCCAGCAGCCCCGACGAGGCGGACAACGTCTACACGTGGAACGGGGCCGCCTACGAAGGCGCCGCTTCCGCAGCGGACGCCCTGCCCAGCGGTGAGGGCTTTTTCTGGTTCCTCCGCGACACCAACCGGGGTGGCAGCACGCCCTTCCCCGTTACGCTCACGTCCTCCGGCGCCGCGCCGACCGGTGATGTCCAGGTCAGCTTCTCCAGCACGGACTTTCTGGCCGGCAACCCCTTCCAGGGCGACTTCCGGCTGAACAGCCTCCAACTCGCGGGCGGCGCTCTGCAAAACGACGTGTCGATTTGGGACCCCAACGGCGCCGGGATGTCCAACGGCAACGCCGGCACCTACGTCACGCGGTCCCGCAGTTCGGACGCGACCGTCGCGGCCTGGCAGGGCTTCTGGGTCGAGGCCTCCTTTGCCCCGACGGCCCTCAAGTCCGGCGGCTTCTCGCTCACGTACCCTGTCAGCGGCGTCACGTCCGGCGCCGTGTTCGTGGGCAAAACGAGCGCGCCCGTTTCGCGCCTCCGCTTCCTGCTGAACGGCGACGGCGTCGCAGACCACGCGACCTCGCTCGTCGTCTCGCCAGAGGCGGACCTGGGCTACGACGCCTACGACCTCGGCAAGCGGACGCCTCTGGCGGAGCGCTACGTCGCCCTCGCGTTCGAGGGATCCGAGTTCCTACAGGCGACGGCCTCCGTCCCGAGCGGCGCCGAGAGCGCCATCGCGCTGCCTCTGGCGCTCGACGCGGTTGGCTACTCCGGCTCGCTCACGCTGACGTGGACGCGCGAAGAAGCGGACCTGCCCGAGGGCTGGGCCTACCTGCTCCGCGACCACGTGACGGGCGAGACCATCGACCTGCTGGCGACGGACCGGTACACCTTCTCGGTCTCCGCCGCGAAGTCCGCCCGCTCGCGCGAGGAGATCCTCACGCAGTCCGGCGCCCTCACGGATGGCGAGATCCGCTTCACGCTCGTCGCCGGCCCCGCCAACGTGGTCGCGACGGAGGGCGCCGCCGCGCCAGAGGCCGACGCGCTCACCGCCGCGTACCCCAACCCGACGAGCGGCGCGGTCCGCATCGGGCTGGACCTCGCCTCTGGCGGCGACGCCACGCTCGTCGTCTTCGACCTGCTCGGCCGCGAGGTCGCGCGCGAGGCGCTGGGCGTCCGCCCGGCGGGCCCCCAGAACGTGACGCTGGAGACCGCCGCGTGGGCGACGGGCACCTACCTCGTCCGCCTGGACGTGGACGGCGAGCCGCGCGCCACGCGCCGCCTGGTGCGCGTTCGCTAGCGCTGGGAGCGTGACTCCCCTCTTAGCCGGTGTGCCTGAGGCGTTCGCGCCAGAGGCACACCGGCTTTTCTATGCCTCTGGCGCAGGCCGCCGGGCCGCATCCGTGCCCGCCCCTCTCGCACGCGCCAGAGGCTCGGTCGCGTAAGAATCCACCGGCACAAATATGAGGATGAACCAACGCGCGTTGCGCAGTACTCTGCCCCACGCCCTCCCCTCTCCTATGCGTCACCTGGTACTCCTCCTCGCCCTGTTCCTGTCTGTCCCGGCCCTCGCGCAAGAGGGGACCGTCCGCTACGAGATCACGACGCGGCTCGACATCGAGCTTCCTCCAGAGATGCAGCACATGGCGGACCAGTTTCCGTCCACGATGACGGCCTCGAAACTGCTCCACTTTGACGAGAGCTCGTCGCTGCTCGTCGCCGCCCCAGAGGCCGAAGAGGAGGACGAAGACTTCTCCTCGGGCGGGATGCGCGTGATGTTCCGCCGCGCCCAGGAGGAGAACGCGCTCTACGTGGACCGCGACGCGGGCACGAGCGTCGAGAAGCGGGACTTCATGGGCCGCACGTTCCTCATCGACGGCGAGCCGGAGCCTCTGGCGTGGCGCCTCACCGACGAGCAGAGCGAGTTCCTGGGGTACCCATGCATGAAAGCGACTGCCATGCGCGACACCGTCGCTGTCGAGGCGTGGTTCACGCCGGAGATACCCGTCTCGGCCGGCCCCGAGGACTTCGGTGGCCTGCCCGGCCTCATCCTCGTGCTCACCCTGGACGACGCGCGCCAGACGTTTATCGCACGCGAGGTCACGTTGGAGCCTCTGGCGGAGGGCACCATCGCCGCGCCGGAAGACGGCCGCCGCGTGACGGAGGAGGAGTTCACGACCATCATGAAGGAGAAGATCGAGGAGATGCAGAAGGCGTACGGCGGACGCCGCGGCGGCTTCACCATCCGGGGCTGACGCCTCCCGCCAGAGGCCGAGCCTCTGGCGACATCGCCGCTCCTTCCCTGCCTCTGGCGCCAGAGGCCCGCCCGGTTCTCGTATGCGCTCGCTCTGCCTCGTTCTCCTTCTCGCTCCCTGTGCCGTCTGGGCGCAGGTCTCCGTCACCGGCACCGTCTCGGATTCCACCGGCCTCCCGCTCCCGGGCGCGACGGTCGTGCTGATGCAGCCCGCGGACTCCGTCCTTGTCTCCTTTGCCTCCTCGCGCGCGGATGGCGCTTTCGAGGTCCGGCGCGTGCGCGAGGGGGCCTACATCCTCAAAGTGTCGTTTGTCGGCTACCAGTCGGCCACGCAGGACATCGAGGTCGGCGGCGACGCGCTGGACGTGGGCAGCCTCGTGCTGCAAGAGGCCGTGGACGAACTAGGCAAGCTCGTCGTAGACGGGGAGCGCGTGCCCATCGTGCTGCGAGGCGACACGCTGGACTACGACGCCGCGGCCTTTGGCACGCGGCAGGGCGCGAGCGTGGAAGACCTCTTGCGGCAACTCCCCGGCATGGAGGTCGAGGAGGACGGCTCCGTGACCGCGCAGGGCCAGAAGGTCCAGAGGGTGCTCGTGGACGGCAAGGAGTTCTTCGGCGACGATCCCACCGTCGCCACCCGCAACCTCCCCGCCGACGCCGTCGAGCGCGTGCAGGTCTACGACAAGTCCTCCGACACCGCCGAGTTCACCGGCGTGGAAGACGGCGAGGAAGAGCGCACCATCAACCTCGAACTCAAGGAAGACCGCAAAAGCGGCTACTTCGGCAACGTCGGCGGCGGGCTGGGCGGCGTGCCCTCCAGCAACGCCAGCGGCGCCGGGCTCCCCTCAGCCTCCGGCGCCAGCGGCCCCGGGATGCTGTACGACGCGCAGGCCTCCGTCAACCGCTTCAGCCCGTCCACGCAGATCTCGTTTATCGGCAACGTCAACAACATCAACCGGCAGAGCTTCTCCGTCGGCGACTACTTCCAGTTCATGGGCGGCATGAGCATGATGGCCAACGGCGGCACATTCCGCGTCGGCGGCGGCGGCATCCCCGTGGGCGAGGACCTGGGCGACGGCTTCTCGGACACGGCCTCTGGCGGGATCAACTTCAACCGCGAGTTCAGCCCGAAGACCTCGATCCGCACGAGCTACTTCCTGCACAACCTGGACAAGACGCGCCAGAGGTCGATCCAGCGCCAGCAGTTCTTCGGCGAGGACCTCTCCTCGCGCCTGGAGGAAACCGCCGACGGCGACGACGGCACTCAGATCCACCGCCTCAACCTCTTCGGCGAGCACAAGATCAGCGACGGGCACGACATCCGCCTCCGCTCCTCGCTCCGCTACGGCACCAACGGCGCCCGCACGTTTACCGAGCAGCAAACCTTCAACACCGCCGACCTCCTCGAAAACACCAGCGACACCGACATCGACACCGACGGCTCCAACGCCGGAGGCGACGCGGCGCTCACGTACCGCCGCAAGTTCGGCCGCCGCAGCCTCGTCGCCGAGCTCAACGCCGACCTCAACCAGACCGACGCCGACGCGGATTTCCTCGCGACCAACCGGTTCTACGCCAGCGGCGACCTCCTCACGACCGAGGAGATCAACCAGTTGCAGTCCCAACGCGGCGACACGTTCACGGCCGGCGGCTCCTTGCTGTTCACCCAGCCTCTGGCGCCGAAGCAGGCGCTCCAGGCGCGAGTCGAGCATCGCGAGACGCGAGAGGACCAGACGCGCGAGGTGTTCGACATCCTGGGCGATGTGCGAACGCTCAACGCCGCTCAGAGCTCGGCCTTTGAGCGGACCTACCTCTACGACAAGGTCGGCGTGACCTACGTGCGCAATACGGAGCCCGTGAGCCTTTCCGCAGGCCTGACAGCGCAGCTCACGCGCCTGGACGGCACCCAGCGCGGCGCGGACCAGAACATCGACCAGCAGTACCTCCGCCTGTTGCCCGAGGCGACCGTCAGCTACGCCTTCTCGCAGAGCCGGAACGTCGAGCTCCGCTACGAGACCTCGACGCGCGAGCCCAGCGTGCGCGAGTTGCAGCCCGTCGTGGACATCACGGACCCGCTGCGGATCTACGTCGGCAACCCGGACCTCCGGCCCGCTTACACACACAGTCTCAACGCGCGCTACCTCACCTTCGACCAGTTCACCTCCACCAACTTCTTCGGCTTCGTCCGCGGCTCCTACAGCCCGACGGCGATTTCCACCTCGCGGACGGTGGACGCGCAGTTCCGCCAGACCTCCACGCCCATCAACACGTCGGGGACGTGGAGCGTGATCGGCAACGGCTCGTTCGGGACGGTCTACAAGCCCATCAAAAGCCGCGTCAGCCTCTCCGCCAACACGCTGTTCAACCGGGCCGTCGAGATCATCAACGGCGACGAAAACGCCTCCAGCCTCTTCCGCGGCACGCTCAACGCGACCGTGCAGAACCGCAACAAGGAGCGCTTCGACCTCTCGATCGGTCCGAAGATCACGTACAACAACGCGGCGTACTCCCTCAACCCGCAGCTCGACCGCAGCTACGTCAACTGGGGCCTCTCCGCCGGCCTAGGCTGGACGCCCAGCGACGCGTTCGAGATCAGCACCGACTTCGACCTCGACGTGTACGGCAACGCCGTCGCGGGCGGCAGCGCGAGCACCCAGGCCGTTCCCCTCTGGCGCGCCTCCGCCGCCTACACCATCATGCAAGGCCGCGGCCGCATCGAGCTGGTGGCGACGGACCTCCTGGACCGCAACCTCGGCGTGACGTACAACAACACGGCCTCGTACCTGGAGGAGGAGCGCGTGAGCTCGCTCGGCCGCTACGTGCTGCTCCGCTTCGTGTACGACCTCGCGGGATCGGGCGGCGGCCCTGGCCGCCCCGGCATCCGCATCATGGGCTGAGCCTCTGGCGCCGGACCTCTGGCGTTCCGGCGCCGGGAAAGCCGGCCTTCTGGCGCCAGCGGCCGCTTTGCTTCAGGCGGGTGTCCCGCCCCCGCGCCCCGGAGCCTTGCGCGGCCTCTGGCGTTGTCGGCCCACTCCCCTCTCCGCATGGCCGACACCCGCAACCCCGCCATCGTCGTCGTTGACGACGAGCCCGACGTGCTCCGCGCCATCGCGCGGGACCTCCGCCGCCAGTATGGCGAGAGCTACCGCGTGATCCGCGCCTCCTCGGGCGCCGAGGCTGTGGACGCGGTCCAGAAACTGACGGAGCGCGGCGACGCCGTGGCCCTCGTGCTCAGCGACCAGCGAATGCCCGACCTGGACGGCGTGGCGACGCTGAAAAGGGTCGCCGAGATCGCGCCAGCGGCCAAGCGCGCCATGCTGACGGCCTACGCCGATACCGACGCCGCCATCGGCGCCATCAACAGCGGGCGGATCGATTACTACCTCCTCAAGCCGTGGGACCCGCCAGAGGAGAAGCTCTTCCCCGTCTTGGACGACCTGCTCGCGGACTGGCGCGGCACGTGGCGCCCTGGCTTCGGCGGCTTCCGCCTGATCGCCGACCGCTGGAGCTCGGACGGCCACAGGCTCCGCGACTTCCTCTCGCGCAACCAGATCCCGTACACGTTCCTCGACGTCGAGCGCGACGAAAGCGCCTGCGAGCTGGCCTCTGGCGCCACGCTCCCGCTTGTCGTCACGCCCGACGGCGCGCACTTGGAGAACCCGACCAACGCCGAGGTGGCCCAGGCCTCGGGGCTCAGCCAAACGGCCGAGCGGGAGTTCTACGACCTCGCCATCATCGGCGGCGGCCCGGCGGGGCTGGCGAGCGCGGTCTACGGCGCGAGCGAAGGCCTCAAAACGGTCCTCATCGAGCGCGAGGCGCCGGGCGGGCAGGCCGGCACGTCCAGCCGCATCGAGAACTACCTCGGCTTTCCCTCCGGCCTTTCAGGCGCCGACCTCGCACGGCGCGGCGTGAGCCAGGCCAAGCGCTTCGGCGTCGAGATCCTCGCGCCCGTGAGCGTGGAGTCGATCCGCGCCGAGGGGCCGTACAAGATCCTCTCGCTCAGCACGGGTTCCGAGGTGGCCTGCCACGCGCTCATGCTCGCGACGGGCGTGGATTGGCGCACGCTCCCGGCCTCTGGCGCGGACGAGATGGCCGGCCAGGGCGTCTACTACGGCGCCGCGATGACCGAGGCCATCGGCTGCCAGGACGAGCACGTGTTCGTCGTCGGCGCAGGCAACTCGGCAGGGCAGGCGGCGCTGCACTTCGCGGAGTACGCCGCGCAGGTCACGATCCTCGTCCGCGGCGACGACCTCGCGAAAAGCATGAGCCAGTACCTCGTGGACCGCATCGAGGCGCACGAGCAGATCGAGGTCTGCCTGGGCCACGAGATCGAGGCCTGCCACGGCAACGGCCACCTGGAGCGCATCACGATCCGGGACCGCGAGGGGGGCGGGACGACCGAGGTCGAGACGCATTACGTGTTCGTCTTTATCGGCGCGACGCCCCAGACGGACTGGCTGGGCGACTTCATCGCGCGCGACGACAAGGGGTTTGTCCGCACCGGGCCGGACCTCACGCCAGAGGACCTCGCGCACTGGCCTCTGGCGCGAGACCCGTTCCTGCTGGAAACCAGCGTGCCCGGCGTGTTCGTGGCGGGCGACGTGCGCCACGAGTCGGTCAAGCGCGTCGCCAGCGCCGTCGGCGAGGGCTCCGTCGCGGTCGCGTTCGTGCACCAACACCTGGCGTCGCTGTAGCGGCGTGCCGCCAGAGGCCTCTGGCGGAGAGCGCCCCGGTTGCGTTCGCCAGAGGCCTAGCGCGCGCCGTAGAGGCCTTCGTAGATCGCGCGGTTGCGGGTCAGGATCTTGACGTAGTCGCGCGTTTCGCGGAAAGGAATGCGCTCGGTGAACAGCGCGTCGCGCCCGTACTCCGGGAACGCCCGCCACGCGTCGATCTGGTGCGGGCCCGCGTTGTACGCCCCGAACACGGCGGGCAGCGCGCCCCCGTACGCAGCCACCTGCTGCCCGACGTAGCGCGTGCCGAGGTACACGTTGACCTCGGGGAGGTACAGCAAGTCGGGGTCCCAGCCGTCCAGCCCTTCCTCTTGCGCGAGGGCTCGCGCCGTGGCGGGCATGAGTTGCATGAGCCCCCGCGCGCCGACGTGGGACGTGGCGCGCGCCGAAAACTGGGACTCCTGCCGGATCAGCGCTGCGGCGACGAACGGGTCCACCCCGCGCGCCTCGGCTTCGGCCGAGATCATGCGCCGGAACGGGAACGGGTACAGGACGCGGAGCCGCCGCGCGTTCGTGCCTCCGCCCAGCGACAGTCCGATCTGGATCGCGTGCCGGCCGTAACCCCGCTCCACGAGCGCCTCGGCGAGCGCGTACCGCGCGGCGTCCCCCCGGCCTACGCGGGCGATGGCGCGATCCAGTTCCGCCTCGGCGGCGTCGTCGAACCCGGCCTCGCGGAGCACGTCCACGCCCCGCAAGGCCTGCTCCGCGCCAGAGGCCGCGGCGGGGTCCTCTGGCGGCGACGCGCTCATAGGGAGGGGCCAGAAGTCCACGCCAAGCGCTCGGCTCGCGAGGAGCGCGTAGTACGAGTCGCGCTCCTGGCGCAGGACGCCCTGAAAACGCGCGTCCGCAGCTGTGGAGTCTCCGGACGCTGCGAGCGCCTCCCCGGCCCAGTAGAGCGCGCGGAGGGCGTGCGTGCCCCCGGGCTGGCGCGCTCGGTAGCCGTCCCAGAGCCGAGCCGCTTCTGCGTAGTCCTCCTCCAGGAACGCCTGCCCCGCCCGGCGCATCGTCGCGAGGCCCGCCCAGCGCGACCCGGCGTGCTCCTGCTCGACGCGCTGGTAGAGCGGGAGCGCCGCGGCGAGGTCCCCGCCCTGGTGGAGCACGTCGGCGGCGAAGTAGAGGTTGGGGGCCGGGTCGCCAGAGGCGAGGCCGAGGTAGAGCGCCGCGGCCTCTGGCGTGCGCCCCATCCGGCCGAGCGTGCCGGCCCACAGCTCGCGCGCGTCGGTCCGGCTGAGGATGGGCGCGAGCACGGCCTCCACCTCGTCGTAACGCTGGGCGTCGAAGAGCGCGTCGGCCGCTTTGTAGCGGATCTCGGCTTGCTGGGCGGGGGTGCCCGCGCCAGAGGCCAGCCACGCGGCGTAGGCATCTGCGGCCTCGGCGTTGAGGCCGAGCGCGCGGTCGGTCTCCGCGAGCGCCAGCCAGTCGGCGGCCTCTGGCGTGCCCGTGCGGAGGCGCGCGGCAGCGTCGCGCGCGGCGGCGCTTCCAGGCGAGGCGCCGATGGCCTCTCGGAAACGCGCGCGTGCGGTCTCGGCCTCGCCCGCTTCGGCGGCGAGGTCGCCAGAGGCGAGCGCGAAGGCGGCCTGAGCCGGACCGGACGCCGCCTGCGTGCGGGCCCGATCCGCCAAAACCCGCGCCGCGCCGAGATCGCCCGACTTGCGCGCGGCCTCGATACGCGCCGCCCACGCTCGGCGACCGAGCGCGCCCCGCGTGTACGGCCCGGCGACCGCCTCGACGCGCTCGGCATCGCCGCTCTGCGCCAGCGCTTCCGCTTCCAGCACCGCCCGCCACTCGGCCGAGACGCCCGGCACCTCCGCAAGGGCGCGGTTCCCCGCCTCGGGGTCTTGCCGGGCCATCACGAGCGCCCGCCGCAACCGGGCCGCGTCGCGCTCGATGCCCATGCGAGCCGGGTCGGACGTGCTGAGAAACGCGTCGTACCCCTCGCGCGCCGCGTCCAAGTCACCGGCGTCATCGCGGGAGCGCGCGAGGAGGTAGATCCCCCGGCCTCCATCCAGCGAGTCAAGCCCTTCCACGCCGTTCAGGAGAACGCCGACGCGCTCCCACTCCCCCCCGGCGGCTTCCGCGCGAGCGGCCAGCACGCGCGTCTCGGGAGTCAGGGCCTCCAGGTCGCTCGCTGTGTACGAGCGGAGGAGTTGCGCCGCGCCCCAGGGGCGGTCCGCGTCGAGGTAAGCCGCGGCTTGCGTAAGCGCCTCGGCGTCCGGGACCTCCTCCGGCGTGTTGCCGTCGGCGCCGCAGCCGCTGGCGAGCACCAGAAGGAACGGGAGCAACACGAGGCGGCAGGTCACGGAGAGCGTCATGGGCTGCCAATGCCGCTGCCCCCCGTTGGTTGCACGCCGCGTGCGTCGCGGCCTCTGGCGAGCACGCCCGGGCGCGTAGCCTCTGGCGCGAGGGCGGCACGCCAGAGGCTCAGGGATTTCCCGGCGACACACCGGTGGCAGCACCGTTCGCGAGGTTAGGGGCACACACCTCCCAAACCGACGTGTCTACCCCCGCAGATCAGAACAACACCGACAGCAACGCGCAGAAGGACCCCGAGAACTGGGTCACCGGCGACGAGAAGATGACCGGCGCGCAGCAGTCGTACCTCCACACCCTCGCGCAAGAGGCCGACGCCGACCCCTCCGAAGTGGAAGGCCTGACCAAGGCCGAGGCCTCCGAGAAGATCGAGGAGCTTCAGGACAAGACCGGGCGCGGCCAGTAGCCGCTGGCGCCCACCCTTCCCCTCGTGAGCCGCTCCACACCCGGGGCGGCTCGCGCTCGTTTGGCCCCTGGCGGCGGAGGGCGCCGCAGGGCTCGGTGGCTTGGCTGGGAGCCCCGCGCCAGAGGCTCAAGCGAACACGACGGTCTTGTTGCCGTGCACGAGCACGCGCCCTTCCAAGTGCCACCGAAGCGCTCGCGCGAGCACGTCGCGCTCCAGCGTCTGCCCGAGCCGCTTGAGATCGGCGACGGACTGCCGGTGCGTGACGCGTGCGACGCCCTGCTCTAGGATCGGCCCCTCGTCCAGATCGTCCGTGACGTAGTGCGCCGTCGCGCCGATCACCTTGACGCCGCGCTCGAACGCCTGCCGGTATGGGTCCGCGCCGATAAAAGCGGGCAGGAACGAGTGATGAATGTTGAGGATGCGCTGGGGGTAGCGCCCTACGAACGCCGGCGAAAGGATCTGCATGTAGCGCGCGAGGACGACGAGATCGATCCCGGCGTCTTCGTACAGCGCGAGCGTTTGCGCCTCGGCCTCCGGCTTGGTTTCCCGCGTGACCGGGATGTGGTGGAAGGCCACGCCAAAGCGCTCCACCTCTTCGCGGAGCGCGTCGTGGTTGCTGACCACGAGCGGGATTTCGGCGTCCAACTCGCCGCGGCGCCACAGCCACAGGATCTCCAAGAGCGCATGGTCCACCTTGGAGACCATCAGCGCGAGCCTCTGGCGCCGCGAGGCGTAGAGGATGCGCCACTCCATCTCGAACGGCTCCGCCACGACGCGCGCGAAGGCCGCCTCTAGCGCGCCCGCGCCGAGGTCGAGGTGTGGCGTGGTGAACTCCGCCCGGAGGAAGAAGCGACCGCCCTCGGGGTCGGTAGAGTGCTGGTCTAGCGCGGTGATGTTGGCGCCGTGGTTGCGCAAAAACCCGCTGACCGCCGCGACGATGCCGGGGGCGTCGGGGCAGGTGATAAGGAGGCGCGCGAGAGGGACGGACATGAGGATTCAGGCGGAGGCCTCAAGATCGCTCGGGACGGCTACATCTGGCCTCTGGCGACGCGCCTCCGCCCGCACGCCAGAGGCTCGCGCTCCAGATCGTCCCCGGGAGCCCCGCGCCAGAGGCCGCGTTCACGGCGTACACAGCCTCTGGCGCCATGCTCACCGCCGCCGATTTTCAGTCCGTCGACGTGTTCCATGACCAGCCGGAGGCCGACCTCGCGTGGCTGGCCGAGACGGCCGAGGAGCGGCGCTATGCCGAGGGCGAGGCGCCGTTCGAGACCGGCGCCAAGGCCGTGGAGATGTTCGTGGTGTTGGAAGGGGCCTTCCAAATCTTTACCCTCGATGGGGGGCAGCGGCGCCCGTTCGGGACGATCCACGCGGGCGACATCTCGGGGCTGCTCCCGTTCTCACGCATGGAGACCTTCGGCGGAGAAGGCGTGGTGACGGAGGACGCGCGGATCGCCGCGATCCACAAGGACCACTTCTGGGAGATGATGGAGCGGATGCCCGAAGTCGGCAAGCGGCTCGTGGCGCGGATGACCGACCGCGTGCGGGAGTCCTCGCGGCAGGACCAGCAGCGCGAGAAGATGCTCTCGCTTGGCAAGCTTTCGGCTGGCTTGGCGCACGAGCTCAACAACCCCGCCGCCGCCATCCAGCGCGGCGCCAGCGACCTGCGAGACCGCTTTAGCAGGATGATGCCGCTGGTCTCCAGCCTGGTCGGCCACGGGCTCTCGCCGGACCAGGTGGAGGCCGCGCGGGCCGCCTTCAAGACGTGCACGGCGCCCGGGGTAGGCTCGCAGTCCGCGCTGGAGCGCAGCGAGCGCGAGGACGAGCTGGCCGACTGGCTGGACGACCACGGCGTGCCGCAGGCGTACGTCGTCGCCGAAGTCCTCGCGGAGGAGGGCGCCACGCCCCAATCGCTGGACCGCCTCGCGCGTGAGATCCCGCCAGAGGCACTCTCAGACGTGGTCCTGTGGATTGAGAAGGGGCTGGCCGTGGACCGGCTCATGGCCGAGATCGAGCGGTCGGCCGCGCGCATCTCGGATCTCGTCGCGTCGGTCAAGTCGTACTCGCACATGGACCGCGCGCCCACGCGCCAGACGACGGACCTCCACGAGGGGATCGAGCAAACCCTCACCATGCTGGGCCACTCCATCCGCAAAAAGAGCCTCAGCGTGCAGCGCGAGTGGGGCGAGGACATTCCCGGCGTCTGCGTCTACCCCGGCGAGATCAACCAGGTCTGGACCAACCTCCTCGACAACGCCATCGACGCCGCGCCAGAGGCGGGCACGCTCACACTGCGGTCCCGCCGCGAGGGCCGCCTGATCTGCGTGGACATCGAGGACGACGGCGAGGGCATCCCGCAAGAGGCCGTGGACCGCATCTTCGAGCCCTTTTTTACCACGAAGGACCCCGGCAAAGGGACAGGCCTCGGGCTGGACGTGGTGCAGCGCATCGTGGCGCAGCACGAGGGCCGGATCGACGTGGCGAGCGAGCCCGGCCGGACGACGTTCACGGTCTGCCTCCCCATTGAGGCGCCCCGCCAAGCCGTGGAGGTGCCCGAAGGCGAGGCTCCCGGCGCATAGCGCCTCTGGCGGCCTCGATGTCCAGGGTCTACCCGGTTTCCGCCTCTGGCGCCAGAGGCCCGCGACACGCCCCTGGCGCGGCCGCCCGCTAGCTTCGGGTCTCTTTCTCGCCCTCGCATGACGCCCGACTCCCTCCCCCCCTTCCCCGGCTTCCGCGACGAGGCCTTCGCGTTTCTCCGCGACCTCCGCGCCCACAACGAGCGGGACTGGTTCAAGCCGCGCAAGGCCACCTACGACGACGAGCTGCTGTGGCCGGCGCGCTGCCTCGTCGGCGAACTCGCGGAGGCGATGCCGCGTGCCGGGCTCCCACTCACGGGCGACCCGAAAAAGGCCCCGTTCCGCATCTATCGTGACACGCGCTTTTCCAAGAACAAAGCGCCCTACAAAACGCACCTCGGCCTCGTCCTCTCCCGCGACGGCAAGAAGAAAAGCCCCGGCTCGCTCTATGTCCACGTCGAGCCCGAGCACTGCTTCCTGGCGGCGGGCTTCTGGGCGATGGAGTCCCCACTGCTGCGCCGCTGGCGCGAGCGGATCGCTGGGGCGCCAGAGGCCTGGCTCGCGGTGGTGGAGGAACTGGAAGGCAGCGGGCTCACGCTCGGGACCGGCCCCGCGGGCACGCTCAAGCGGATGCCGCGCGGTTTCGAGGGCTTCGCGGACGCCGCCATCGCGCCGTACCTCAAGTGGAAGGGGACCGTCGCCACGCGCGAGGTGGCGCCAGAGGCCACGCAGTCGCCCGGCTTCGCTGGCGACGTGGTCGCCTTCGCGCAGGACGCGATGCCGCTCCTGGCCTGGGGCTGGAACGTGGCGGACGCGGCCCCCGGCGCCTGAGCCTCTGGCGCCCAGCCTCTGGCGTGGTTACCGCGCGCCGACGAGGAAGTGCGTCACCACGCCGAACACCTCCTCGTTCCCGGCGCCAGAGGCCATCGCGAGGAGCCCATCGCGCTCCACGACGACGAGGTCGTGCGCCTCTGGCGTGCGCGTGCAGTCCACGACCGCGAGGTCGCCCGCGCGGAGGTCGAGCGCGCCGGGCGAGAGGCCTTCAACGGTCACGAGAAAGCGGCCGGCGAGCGTGCCCGCCTCCGTCAGGCCCACGACTTCGTTGAGGTCGATGCGGTGGTGGCGGCTCTCGGCGACGACGGGCGCGACGAAGCCGACAACGCTGGAACGGGGTTCGGGGGACATGGGCCTCTGGCGAGGGAAACGTGGAAAGGAGTGGCGGGAGCGCCAGAGGCGCCCTAGACGCGGACGGTCGGGAGGTCGGCGCGGACGGTGGTGTACCGCGGGCTGGTGTGGTTGCGCTGGGTTTCCCACGCGCGCGCCGCGCCCGGGCGGCGCAGGTGCGTGGCGGCGAGGAACACGGCCGGGCTCATCGCGGGCTGGGCGTAGCGCCGGTTGAGCGCGTCCATGGTCTCGAACAGCCTCTGGCGCTCCGGCGAGCGCGGGCTGAACAGGTCCGCCTGCGCCTCCGCCGACGGCGCGAGGTCGAGCAGCATCACGCCGGCTTTCTTGTAGCGGAACGGCGTGCCCCTGGCGTCGCCCGATGCCCACGACTGCGCCAGAAGCGCGTGGACTGCGCTCAGGATGGCGTCCGTGCACGAGGTCGGCGTCGCCAGAGGAAGCGCGAGCGAGGCCGAGCGGTGCGGGCCGGGGCCGTGGCGGCCGGTGTGGTAGAAGATCTGGACGGCCTTCGCGGCCAAGCCCTCCTCGCGCAGCGTGGCGCAGGCGGCACTGGCGTGCGTGCTCAGCGCTTCGCGCAGCGCCAGAGGCTCGGTCACGGGTGTGCCAAAGCTCCGGCTCCGCATCAGCGTGCGGCGCGGCCTCGGGGCGCGCTCCAGCGGGATGCAGGACACGCCGCGGAGCTCGTACACCGTCCGCATCCCGACGGTGTGGAGGTGCTTCCGCACCCACGCGTCGGAGAGGTCGCGGAGCTGACGGGCCGTCTTGACGCCTCTGGCGTCCAGCTTGCGCGCTGTCGCGCGGCCGACGCCCCAGACATCCTGGACGGGCACCAATTCCAGCGCGCGGGACATCGCCTCTGGCGAGAGGCCGTGTAGCGAGACGGCGCCGCCGCGGAGCCGCGCGAGTTCGCTGGCCGCTTTGCAGAGCGTCTTCGTCGGCGCGATGGAGACGCGGACGGGGATCTTGGTCCACGCGAGGACGCGGTCGCGGATCGTCTTCGCCAATGCGCGCAGCCGCGCCGGGTCACGGTCTTCTGGCGTCGGCGTGTGGAGGACGAGAAACGCCTCGTCGATGGAATACGGCTCCACGTCGGGCGTGAACGTGCCCAGGACCTCCATCACGCGGCGGCTGAAATCGCCGTAGAGCTCGTAGTTAGACGAGAACACGGCCGCGCCCATGCGCTCCAGTTGCCGCTTCGTCTTGAAGTACGGCGCCCCGTTGGGAATCCCGGCGCGTTTGACCTCCTGGCTCCGCGAGACGATGCACCCGTCGTTGTTGGAGAGGACGACGACGGGCCTCTGGCGGAGGTCGGCGCGGAAGACGCGCTCGCAGGAGACGTAGAAGTTGCTGGCGTCGACGAGCGCGAAAAGGCGCGACGGCGAAGCCTCCGGAGGGGCGGGCAACACGAGAGGACGGGCGGGAAGGGGCTCCAACCTCGGCGCGAGCCGGTGACACCCGCGGTGTCAGTAGGCCTCAGAGCGCCGCCAGGGGCCTCTGGCGGCCCATCCGTGCGCCAGAGGCCGCCCCCTACCCGAGCGTCCCGCGCACGGCCCCACCGGCCACCTCGCCAGAAAGCGTGCTGTACGACCACCGCCCCGATACGGCGCCACGTGGGTCTTCCTCGATCTCGATGCGGATGCCGTCGTCCGCGATCTCGGGCGTGAGCGTGAGGCGGTACGCGCCGAACCCGGTCTCCTGAGCGTACAGCGTGCCTCGCCTTTGGCTCAGACGGAACCCGCTTTCCACATCGGTCGCCTTCCACTCCGCCTCGCCGCTGCCGCACCCGATGGCGTCGCAGGGGTCGCCTACCGGGCGCTCGAAGGTGATACGGGCGACGCGCTCGCCTTCACCGCTGTAGAGCGAGAGATCGTAGGTGTTGCCGCCAGAGGCGCTGTCGCACGCGGCGAGCGCGAGAAGCGGGAGCAGGAAGAGGAGCCGTGTCATGCGTGGTGGCGCCAGAGGCCTCTGGCGAGCGTTGCGGGTTGCAGGGAATTGAGGAGGTCAGCCGGCGATGATGAACTCCGTTGCGCGGCGCGTGAGCTGCGCCTCGAAGGGGCCGCTAAAGAGCGGGCCGCCGGTAAAGCCGCCGTACGAGGTCCACGTGCCGACAAACCGCTCGCCGTCATCCTCGAACGAGCCCCGAAGCCTATACCCTATCTCCGCATCCGCGCGGGAGCCGACAAGAACGGCGAAGCGGAGCTCGATGGTGCCGTCCTCCAGCGTCTGCCCGCTGATGGTCCCCTCGCCGTCCACGGCGCCTTCCATCGTTCCTCCGTCGGCGGCCGCGCGGAGGTCCCACTGGCCCTGCCAGCCGTCCGGGATGCTGCTCACGTCGCTCGGGATGTACGTCAGGCCGATCCGGCCCCGCGTCAGGACCGCGCCCTCGCTCTGGCCGCTGGCGTTGAACGCTGTAAAGCTGTAAACGCTCAGGAAGTCGTCGCCGAAGCTGGGGCCGCTGTCGCAGGCGGCGAGGAGGAAAAGAGGGACGAGCAGGAGTCGGCGCACGGCGAGGGAATGAGTGTGTCCCGCCCATACGGAGCCCGCCCCGCCCGCGCTGCACCGGCTCTGGCGCGCGGGAGGCATGCACGCGGGGTCTGCGCGCGGCCTCTGGCGCCAGAGGCCCACGACGTTTCCGGATCCCGCCAGAGGCTCCGTAGTTTGCCCGCTCACCTCCGACCTCTCTGCCGCGATGTCCGCTCTCGCTCTCTCCGCTCCCCGCCCGTCCATCCTCGACGCCCTCCGTGGCCCGCGCGCGACCGTTGCCGCGCAGGTGGCCGGCGTCGTCGGTTTCGCCGCGCTGGCGGCCCTCGGCGCGCAGGCGCGCATCTACCTCTGGGAGGTGCCCGTCACGTTCCAGACGCTCGCCGTCTACGGCGCCGGCCTGTTCCTCGGCTCGCGCAACGGCGCGCTCTCGATGGCGCTGTACCTCGTCGCCGGCCTCGCCTTCCCCGTCTTCGCCTCTGGTGCCTTTGGCGCCGAGTACCTCTTCGGGACTACGGGCGGCTACCTCCTCTCCTACCCGATCGTCGCGCTCCTCGTGGGCATGATGACGAAGCGTTGGACCTCGTTCGTCGGCGCCGCTGCGGCGATGACCATCGGCTCGCTCCTCGTGTTCACCGCGGGCGTGACGTGGCTGCACTTCGCCGCCGGCCACGCGACGTGGATGGAGTCCATCGTCAAGGGCGCGCTGCTCTTTATCGCGTTCGACCTCGCGAAGGTGTGGCTGGCCGCTGGCGCGTTCGCCGGCCTGCGCCAGATCTCGCGTGACTAACTCCCCGGATCGTTCCGGCCCCTCGGCCTCTGGCGAGACGCGCACCACGCGCCCGCCAGAGGCCGATTCGCGTTTTACGGTCCCCCTCCGCGGCGTGGACGTGGACGCCGAGACGCGGTGCGCGCACTGGCACAGCGCCGTGGACATCGTCGCGCTGCGGTGCGGCTGCTGCGACGCGTTCTACCCCTGCGCGTCCTGCCACGAGGCCACGGTGGGCCGGGCGTTTACGCCCTGGCCTCTGGCGCGGGCCGACGAGCCCGCCGTCCTCTGCGGCGCCTGCCGCACGCTTCTGACGCCAGGGGCCTACCTCGCCTCTGGCGACGCCTGCCCATCGTGCGGCGCGGCGTTCAACCCCGGGTGCCGCGCGCACCGCGGGCTGTATTTCGAAGCGCCAGAGGCCTCTGGCGACCGCGCCGTTGCCGCCCCGGGCTCCTAACGCTCAGGCGACCGACGCCGTGAAGTAGTCCGCGCCGCCAGGCTGCGCGTGCAGCGCGAGCACGCCCGCGTGCGCGAGTTGGACGAGCGTCTTGGACGCTTTCCAGGGCGGCACGCCCGCGAGCCGCGCGTAGCCCTCCACGGTGACGCGCTCGTGGCGGTCCAGGTAGGCCAGCAGCTTCCGCTCGCGCTCGCCAAAGGTGAACCGCGCGCCGGTCCCCTTGCGCTGCTCCTTCATGAGCAGCACGGCCTCCCGCGAGGCCTCGACGGACTGGTCCTCCACGCGCACGAACACCTTGCGCTTCTGGCGCGGGTCCGCGTCCGGCCGGAGGTAATGGGGCCGGTCCATCGATGGCGGCACGTCCACGACGAGCGCCAGCCGGCGGCGGCTCACCCGCACGGGCTCGACCTCGATCTCGACCTCGGGCTCGACCCGCCCGCCGAGTGCTTCGCGCAGCGCGAACAGTTCCTCGTCCGCGTCCTTTACGCCCACGACCGAGCCGTCGTCGTCCACGCCGATGAGGACCTTGCCGCCGTCGGTGTTGGCGAGCGCGATGATCTCGCGCGCGAGGCGGTCCGGGCGCGGCACGCGGTTCTTGAACTCCAGGTAGCGGCCCTCCCCCATCGCGGCGAGGCGGCGGAGATCATCGAGGGTCATAGGGGAAGGGGTCGGGGGGAGAGTCCGGCCAACGCGCCAGAGGCGGTCGGCGTTGCCTTTGCCGTCGTTTGCGGCGCGGTACGTGGGCGGCTCGGCCTCTGGCGCTTGGGACCGCCTGTGTGGACCAGGCGCACGCGCCTCTGGCGCCAGAGGCTCAGGCGAAGGCGGAGCCGTCGAGGTGCGCGGCCTCGTGCTTGGGATCGCGCGTCATCAGCGAGCAGACCTCGTCGTACGGCGCGCTCTCGCCGTCGATGACGCGCGCGACGGCCTCGGTGATGGGCATCTCGATGCCGTAGCGGGAGGCGAGTTCGCGGACGGACGCGGTGGTCTTCATGCCCTCGACGACCATCGTCATCGCGTCGGCGGCTTCCTCCAGCGACTTCCCGCCGCCAATCATCTCGCCGAAGCCGCGGTTGCGGCTGTGCTTCGAGAAGCACGTCACCACCAGGTCCCCGAGCCCCGCGAGGCCCGCGAACGTGTGCGCCGCGGCGCCCATCGCGAGGCCGAGGCTCGTGATCTCGGCCAGCCCGCGCGTCACGAGCGCGGCCTTGGCGTTGTCGCCCAGCCCCATCCCGTCGCCCATGCCGGCGGCGAGCGCCATCACGTTCTTGACCGAGCCCGCGATTTCGACGCCGACCAGGTCCGTGTTGGTGTAGACGCGCAGCGAGGGCGTCATGAACAGCGCCTGCACCTGCTCCGCGATGGCGAGGTCCGGGATGCTCACCACCACGCTCGTCGGCTGCCCCAGAGCGACCTCCTCGGCGTGGCTCGGCCCGTAGAGCACGCCCACGCGGGCCTCTGGCGCCAGAGGCAGCGCCTCGCGGAGCACGCCGCTCGTCGTCAGCAGCGTCCCGTTCTCGATCCCCTTGGCGACCGAGACGATGGCCTCGGGCTCGGTCGCCCGGTCCGCGAGTTGCGTGGCAACGCTGCGGAGCGACTGGCTGGGTACGGCGAACAGCCACACGCTTGCGCCAGAGGCGGCTTCGTGGAGGTCCGACGTGACGCGGAGGCTTGCCGGAAGCTCGGCGTTGGGGAGGTAGGCGGCGTTGCGGCGCGTGGCCGCGATCTCGCGCGCGGCGTCTTCGCGGCGGGCCCAGAGGGTGACCGGGTGGCCGGCTTTCGCGAGGCTGTAGGCGAGGGCCGTGCCCCAGCTTCCAGCGCCGAAGACGGCGGTATGGGCGGTTTCGATGTCCATGCGCGAAGGTACGGTGGAGCCACCGGGATGGGTCCGGCCGCCCGTGAGCCTCGGCCCCGGCGCGCTCGCCTCTGGCGCCAGAGGCGAGCAGCCGCGGCGATCGCTACGCTGCGTCCGCCTTGACCACGCGGCCGATCTCGAAGGCGGGCTCGCCGAGCGCGCCCAGAACCGTCTTCGCGCGGGCCTTTTTGGCCGCCGGCACGATGGCGACGAGCCCCACGCCGAGGTTGAACGTGCGCCGCATGTCCTCCTCCGGCACCTCGCCCACTTCCTGGATCAGGCGGAACAGGCCCGGCCGTTTCCACGCGCTGTAGTCCACCGCGATGTCCAGCCCATCCGGAAGCACCCGGCGCGTGTTGCCCTCAATGCCGCCGCCGGTCACGTGCGAGAAGCCCGTCGCGAGGTCCTCCGCGATCAGCGCCTGGATGCTGTCGAGGTAGGAGCGGTGGACGCGGAGAAGCGCCTCCCCGACGGACGCGCCGCCGAGCGCCTCTGGCGTGTCCGCGGCCACGTAGCGGTCGAAGAGGACCTTCCGCGCGAGGCTGTAGCCGTTGGTGTGCAGGCCGGAAGAGGGCACGCCGAGAAGCACGTCGCCCTCCTCGATGTCGCGGCCGTCCACGATGGAATCCCGCTCCACGATGCCGATCACGCAGCCTGCGAGGTCGTAGTCGCCCGTTTTGTAGAGGTCCGGCATCTCGGCGGTCTCGCCGCCGATCAGCGCGCAGCCGTTGGCTTTGCACGCCTTCGCGAAGCCCAGCACGACGGCCTCGAACACGTCGGGGCGCAGGCTGCCCGTGGCGAAGTAGTCCAGGAAGAACAGCGGGCGCGCGCCGCTTACGGCGATGTCGTTGACGCAGTGGTTGACGAGGTCCTCGCCGATCGTGTCGTGCTTGCCGACGCGCGTGGCCACCTTGAGCTTGGTCCCCACGCCGTCGATGCTGCTCACCAGCACGGGATCGCGCATGGCGCCAGAGGCCGCGAGGTGGAACAGCCCACCAAAGCTGCCGATCTCGGTCAGCACGCCGGGCGTGAACGTCTCCCGTACGGGGCCTTTGATGCGGCGCACGGCCTCTTCGCCTGCGTCAATGTCGACTCCTGCTTCCTTGTACGTCGCCATGTGTGGGCTGGGGGTTGTGCCGGGAAGCTACCGGCGGAGCCGCCCAGTTCCGAGTTCCGGGTTCCGAGTTCCGGGTTAAGGCCGCATCCAACAAGAGCCGCATGCCCTACGTGCGCCTCTGGCGCCAGAGGCGAAAGGCACGGTCCTCCTCTGGCGGGTCGCACGCCGCGGAGCCGTTTATCCCTCTGCCTCCGCCTTCCATGGCGGCGCGGTCTTGCCCAGGAACGCCGCGACGCCCGCCTTGCAGTCGTCGGTGCTGCGGGCGAGCGCGTTGAGGCGCGTGGCGTAGCTCACGCCCTCGGCCCAGCCCATGCCGTGCACGTCCGCGAGGAGCCGCTTGGTGAGTGCCACCGCCGTCCCGCTCGTCTCCGCCGCGAGCGAGCGGCACAGCGCGTCGGTCTCGGCGTCGAGGTCCTCTGGCGCGACCGCGCGCGTGATCAGGCCACAGGCCTCGGCCTCTTGCGCCGTGATGAGGCGGCCGGTGAGCATGAGATCGCGCAGGGCGGCGTCGCCGAGCTTGCGGCGCGCGATGACGGCCACGATGGCGGGCACGAAGCCGATGCGGACCTCGGTGAACCCCAGCTTGGAGCCAGAGGCCACGAGCGAGAAGTCGCACGCGGCGGCGAGCCCGCAGCCGCCCGCGATGGCGTGGCCGCCCACCTTGGCCACGATGGGCTTCGGGTGCTGCACGATGGCGTCGAACAAACCCGCGAGGTGCTCGGAGTCGGCGAGGTTGGCCTCGGCGCTGGCGGTCTGAAGGCCCTGAAGCGCGGCGAGATCGGCACCGGCAGAGAACGCCGAGCCGCTCCCGGTCAGCACGATCACGCGGACGGACGCGTCGCCAGAGGCCTCGTCCAGCCTCTGGCGGAGCGCGGCCACGAGGTCGGCGTTGAGCGCGTTGCGGACCTCGGGGCGGTCCATCGTGAGGGTGAGGACGGACCCTTCAGAAACAGCGGTGAGCATGGGGAGTTGGTGGGCGGCGGAGCCGGAAGATCGGGCGAGAAGGGGCTCGGAGGGCGAAGAGAGCCCTCGAAAGCGGCCCGAAAAAGAAGACTTCGCCGTGAGAGAACCCTACCTCATGTTTGCAGGTAGCCCATTTAGACAACGCTGGTGTCACCCGGCGCGTGTCGCTCTGATCGAGTGATCGACCGCACGGGAGCTTGAACGGCTCTCGCCCACGGTGGCTCGCTCTCCATATCATCCCCCCTCCCCATGTTCAACAAGATCTCCCTCCTCGCACTCGCGTTTGTCCTGCCGCTCGCGGCTTGCGCCGACGACGACACCGTCGAAACCACGACCGTCGACGATGTCGCGGTTGTTGATCCGGTAACCCCGGCTGACGACATGATGACTGACGACACCACGATGGAGTCCGACGTCACCGCACAGGCGACGCTCGACGCCGTCCCGGCTGAAGGCCTCACCGCCATGGCGCCCGGCGCAGCCGTCGCCAACATCGATTCGTGGATCGCGAAGCTGAGCGACGTTCCCGAGGCCTCTGGCGTCGTCGAAGGTCTCCAGACGCTGAAGACGCAGCTCACGACCGACCCGCTCGACGGTGCCGCCATCGGCGCAACGCTGAGCTCGCTCGGTGAGCAGACGACTGCAGCAGCCGGCGGCGACGCCGCGCTCGAGCAGCTCGGCGCCGCGCTCTCCTCGGCTGGCAGCAGCCTCATGTAAGCGCAACCGGATAGGCCTCGGCCTTTCCACGAGCCGCTCTCCTTCGGGAGGGCGGCTTTTTTTGTGTGCCTCCCATCCCTCGCGCCTCTGGCGCCAGAGGCGCGAAGCTCCACCGCTCCGCCTATCCCTCCATTCCCGCCAGAGGCGCCTCGGCCAGAAACCGGTACAGCGGCCACAGCGCCGCCTGCTCCTCGATGGCGCGCGCGACGAGGCGCGGCCCCAGCGCGTCCATCTCCTCGCGTCCGATCCGGCGCATGATCCAGATGCCCTTGGCGCGCTCCAGGCCGTCCGGCAACGCCGCCAGAGGCTCGGAGAACTCGGGGCGGCCTTCGGGCTTGGTAACGTGAGGCGCGAACGAGAAGCGGTAGCCGCGTTCGATGAGCCCGTTGAGGATCGCGAGCGCATCGGACGGCTCGTCCATCAGCCTCTGGCGGGCCGGACCGAACAGGCCGCGCGCGTAGTCGCCGATGTAGAGCCCCCAGCGGAAGGCGTCGGGGTGGACGGCGTGGCTGAGTTGGATGTCCGTCAGCCTCTTGCGCGGCAGGCGGTAGAAGCTCATCCAGAGGTGGCTGTGCGAGCCGCCGGCGCCGAAGTCGTTTTTGAGGATGCGCGAGAAGACGTTTTTCTCGGTCTCGAACGGGATGCCGTTGGGGATCACCCAGTTGAGCGCGAGGTCGTCGCGGTAGAGCTTGAACGGCTCGGTAATGGCGCGCTTGATGACCTCCTTCTCCTCGCGGTAGCGTCCGATGTGCGGCTCGGCACGCAAGCGCTCCAGCGCCTCCAGGCCCTCGGCGGGGAAGCCATCGAAGCGGAGCGCCAGAGGCTCGGGCGTGACAAACGGCGGGGCGGCGTCGGGGACGGGGGGCAGATCGGGCGGCATGCGGTGCGTACCAGTGTCCCCGTGACGGGTTCTCACGCCAAAGGCCTCTGGCGCGTTGGAGCCGGCGTGCGATCTTGCTCAGTCTTTCTCTTGCCTTATGTCCAACCTCCGCGACCGCATTGAGACCGCCCGCGAGCGGCTCGCTACGAACAGCTTCGATAACGAGGCCGCGATCCGCTCCGGCGTCGTTGATCCCATCCTAAACGCGCTTGGATGGGACCTCTACAACCCGTCAATAAACAAGCCCGAGTACCGCGTCGGTGCGCGGCGCGTTGACCTCGCCTTGTTCGTAGGAGAGCGGCCGGCGGTTTTTGTCGAAGTCAAGCAGCCCGGCAAGGCTGCGGGCGCCGACCGCCAGCTGTTCGAGTACGCGTTCATGGAGGGCGTGCCTCTGGCGGTGCTGACGGATGGCGCGACGTGGAGCGTGCACGTCCCCGCCGAGCAGGGCTCAATGGAGGAGCGCCGAGCATTCTTCCTCGACCTCGCGGAGCGGTCGCTGACGGAAGGCGCCGACAAGCTCACGCGCTACCTCGCGCGCGACGCCGTGGCCTCTGGCGAGGCGTTCGACCGCGCACGCCGCGACTGCCAGCGCGCCCGCCAGAGGCGTGGGGCGCTAGCGGCGATCCCGCAGGCGTGGGCCAATCTCGTCAAGAGCGAGGACGCTACGATCTTGGAGCGTCTGGCGGCAGAGGTGGAGAGCGTGAGCGGCTTCCAGTCCGAGCCCGCCGACCTCGTGGCGTTTCTCGCCACGCTCGCGCCCGCCTCTGGCGCGCTGCCGAAGGGCAAGAAGTCGAAGCCTCGAACGCCCAGGCGACAGAAGCCGGCGCCTCTCGCGCCAGAGGCAACGCCACCTGCTGCGCTGAATGCGAGCGCGCTCCCCGCCAGAGGCTTCGAACTCGACGGACGGTTCGTGGCCTGCAAAACGGGAGCGGACGTATTGGCGGGGGTTCTGCGCGCCTTTTCTGAGCGAGACCCGTCGTTCCTAGAGCGGTTCGATGTGGCAACCCGAACCAAGAAGCGGAGGCTTCTCGCCCCGACGCCAGAGGCGCTCTATCCCGGCAAGCCGGAGTTCCACCGCCAAGTGCGCGAGGTCACAGACGGGTGGCTCGTGGCGACGCACAGCTCGTCGGCAGCCAAGCAGGCGACGATTGCGAAAGCCGTCGCTCTGATGCCCCGCGTGGCGTCAGAACTCAAGGTCCGGTTCCAGAAGTAGCTCCCGCCTCTGGCGCCAGAGGCTCTACGTGCGCCATTCTCCAGACAGGTGTCATCGCGAGCGAAGCGCGGCGATCTCGTCCCGCCGAGCGCTGAACCGCGAGATCGCCGCGTCGCTGCGCTCCTCGCGATGACAGCGGTTTGGGCCTCTGGCGCCGGACGTCTCAGGCGCCAGAGGCTTCGAGCACCGCGTATGCGCCGCCTCTGGTGTCAGGCCGCGACCCGCGTGTAGCGCACGTCGCGGACGAAGACCTCGCCGCCGGCACTGTCCGGGCCGTAGATGTCGAGCGTGAGCTCGTCGCCGCTGCACTCGAAGGCGGTCCGGCCGCGCTCCCACTCCTCGAAGACGCTCTCGGTCGCGAACGGGTTGGGCTCAGCCGCGCCGCCGTTGACGCTCACCGACGAGGTCAGCTCGGCCTCGCCCGGCGTCATCACGATCCGGTCGTCCTCGACGGCGTAGGTCGCGCGCGCGGTCCCACTGTAGTCGTTGCGGACGCTCACCGTCTGGCCCATCACGGCCGCGTTGATCGTGACGGAGAAGTTCTCGAACCGCTGCACGGCGTCGCCAGAGGCCTCGAAGACGAGCAGCGCGCGCCCGCTGCTGCCGCCGACGGAGAACTGCGCGTCCGGGATCTGCTGCATCGCGGGGACCTTGCCTACGTCCATCGACGCCGGGTCGATCTGCCACGTGCCGACAAGGCAGCCGGCGCCGCTGGCGTTGGAGAGAGCCGCGGCCTCTGACGCGGAGGTGGCGTCGCCAGAGGCGGAATCGTCAGAGGGGGCGGCGTCCGCGGGCGCGTCGGAGGCGCAGCCGCTGGCGAGGAGGAGGACGGCGGAGAGCAGGAGGGTGCGCATGGCGGGGAGAGGGGGTGTCCCTCTCCCCTACCGGATGCGGACGCCAGAGGCGTCAGTGCGCGTCCAGCCAGTTGTCGGCCACGCCCACGTCTACCACGACCGGCACGTCGAGCGGGAAGGCGGCGGTCATCTCGCGCCGGATCAACTCCGTCGCGGCGTCCACCTCCGCCAGAGGCACCTCGAAGACGAGCTCGTCGTGGACCTGGAGGATCATGCGCGTCTCCAACCCCGCAAGAGGCAGCGCGTTGTGCAGCGAGACCATCGCGCGCTTGATCATGTCCGCCTGCGTGCCCTGGATGGGCATGTTGAGCGCGATGCGCTCCGAGTAGGCCCGGTCGTTAGGGTTGCGGGAGTTGAGCTGCGGGAGGTAGCGGCGGCGGCCGAGCAGCGTCTCCGCGTAGCCTCTGGCGCGGGCGTCGTCCACGAGCCCGTCCAGGAACCGGATCACGGTCGGGTAGCTGGCGCGGTACTGGTCGATGAGCTCCTGCGCCTCGGAGTTGGAGATCCGCATCCGGTTGGCGAGCCCGAAGGCGCTGATGCCGTACGGGATGCCGTAGTTGACCTGCTTGACCCGGTCGCGCTGCGGGCGCGTGACGTCCTCGTAGTCCACGTCGAACACGCGGGCGGCGGTCGCGGTGTGGATGTCGCGCCCTTCGCTGAACGCCTCCACGAGCCCCGCGTCCTGGCTCATGTGCGCGATGATGCGGAGCTCGATCTGCGCGTAGTCCGCCGCCAACAGCTTGCACCCATCCGCTGCGACGAACGCGCGGCGGATCTCGCGGCCCATCTCGGTCCGGATGGGGATGTTCTGGAGGTTGGGGTTGGAGGACGAGAGGCGGCCTGTGGCCGTGACCGTCTGGTTAAAGTCGGTGTGGATGCGGCCCGTCTCGGGGTGGATGAGCTCGGGCAGGCGGTCGGCGTAGGTGCTCTTGAGCTTGGACACTTTGCGCCAGTCCAGGATGAGCGCGGGCAGGGTGTGCTCCTGGGCGAGCTCGCTGAGCACGTTCTCGGCCGTGCTGGGCGCGCCGCTCTTGGTCTTCGCCAGAGGCTGGAGCCCGAGGCCCCACGTCGGCGCCTCTTCGGCGAGTTGCTTTTTGGTCTTGGGCTTCGCATCGGGGTCGCCCTCAACTTTGCCCGACTCGTTGTCGCGCACGTCTTGCTCCCACTGCGCGGCCGCCGCGCGCTCCTCGTCCGTGGGCGGGTCGTTGAACAGGATCTCGCCGATCTGCTTGGGCGAGCCGATGTTGAAGACGCGGCCCGCGAGCTCGCCGACCTCCTTCTCGATCCGCTCCATCTCGGCTTCGAGTTGGACGCTGATCTTGTCCAGGACCTTTACGTCCACCTTGACGCCGCGCCGCTCGATGTCGGCCAAGACCGGCACGAGGGGAAACTCGATCTCCTCCGCGATGGCGAGGAGCTTATCGTCGATGAGCTTCTGGCGCAGGAGCGGGACGAGGCGGAGCGTGATGTCGGCGTCCTCGCAGGCGTAGGGGCCCACGTCCTCCACCGGCACGTCGCGCATGTTGAGCGCGTTCTTGCCCGTGCCGATCAGGTCCGTGATGGGCTGCGGGCGGTAGTTGAGGTAGAAGCTAGAGACGTCGTCCAGCTTGTGGCTGGCCTCGGGCTCGATGAGGTAGTGCGCCACCATCGTGTCGAAAAACGGCCCGGCCACCTCGACGCCGTGGTTGCCCAGGACGAGCAGGTCGTACTTCACGTTGTGGCCGACCTTCTCGACGCCGGGGTCCTCCAGCCTCTGGCGAATCGCGTCCAGGGCCTCTTGCGTCTGCGTCCCGTCAGGCAGCGGCGTGGGGACGTAGACGGCGCGTTTTTCCTTGGACGAAAGCGACACGCCGACAAGCGAGGCCTCCATCGCGTCCACGCTCGTGGTCTCGGTGTCGAACGCCAGAGGCTCGCCCGCGGCCTCCTCAGCGGCGGTGCCGAGGTCGGCCTTCTCGTAGACCGTCGCGTAGCTCACGGCGTCGGAGTCCATCGCGGTGACGGGCTCGTAGGGGCCGAAGTCGAAGTCCAGCGACGGGTCGCTCTCGGGCAGGTGCGTGCTCTGCCTCTTGCGGTAGCCGCCAGAGGCGCGGGTGCGCTCGCGGCCCTCGGCGTAGTCCTTGACGCGGTTGCGCAGCCGCGTGCCGAAGCCGACGTGGTCGAAGAGGTTGTTCAGCGCGCCGATGTCGGGGTCGGTGCGGCGGAGCGAGTGCCAGTCCAACGGGTCGCCGAAGTCGTCGGTGACGTCGAGGTCGGTGGCGATAGTGACGAGCTTTTTGCTGAGCAGCGCGTCCTCGGCGTGGTTGGTGAGGCCGTCGTTGGCGCGCTTGCCCTTGACCTCGTCGCGGTGCTCGATGAGGTTCTCGACGGTCTTGTACTGCTTGATGAGCTTGATGGCGGTCTTCTCGCCGATCCCGGGCACGCCGGGCACGTTGTCCGCGCTGTCGCCCATGAGCGCGAGGAGCTCGATGAACTGCACGGGCTCCAGGCCGTCGTACTTCTCGCGGAAGGTCTCGGCGGTCTCGCGGTTGAACACCTCGCCCATGTACGGCGGGCGCAGCATGTGCACGCAGCCGGGGCCGGCGCCAGAGGCCTCGTCGGAGAGGAGCTGGCGGAAGTCCTTGTCGGCGGAGAAGATGACGACGTCCACGCCCTCGCCCTCGGCGCGGCGGCAGAGCGTGCCGATCACGTCGTCGGCTTCCATCCCGTCCACTTCCAGAACGGGGATGTCGAAGCCGCGGCAGAGGTCCTTGATAAGCGGGATGCAGGACTTGATCTCGCTCGGCATCGGCGGCCGGTGCGCTTTGTAGTCCTCGTAGAGCTCGTCGCGGAAGTTGGGCCCGCCCGTGAGCGGGTCGAACACGACGGCGATGTGCTCGGGCTGGTGGTCCTCCAGCAGCTTGAGCAGCGCCGTCGCGAAGCCGTAGAGCGTGCGCGTATCGGTCCCGTCGGGCGCGTTCATGGACGCGTTCTTCATGCTGAAGAAGGCGCGGTAGGCCAGCGCCATCGCGTCGGCGAGGAACAGCGTCTCGCGCTCCTCCCCTTCCTCGTCGTCTTCGCCAGAGGCCTCTGGCGCGTCGTCAGGTGCGTCGGCGTCGGGCTCGTCCCAGGGCGGCGTGTCGTCGCTGGAGGGCGCCTCTGGCGCGGGCTCCGCTGTGGCGGAGGCGCTTGGCGCGCTGAACAGGTCGGGCGCGCCGGCTGGCGCGGTGTCGCCAGAGGCCTCTGGCGTGGCGGGCGGCTCGGGGAGGTCGTCGAAGAGCGAGGGCTCGGGCATCGAAAGCGGTCGGCGGAGTCTGGGGCGCATGGTAACGCGCACGAGCGACAGCGGTTTGGCGCAGCGGGAAGGATGTGGGGCCCCCTGGCGCCAGCGGCCGAAGACCGCACGAAAGCAGGGTGGCGCGCGAGAGGCCTGGGATCTTGTCCCGCGTTCCTTCATCCCCTATCTCTCCATCCCGCCTCCCTCCCGCATGGTCCTCCTCTTCGACATCGACGGCACGCTCCTTCAGTCCCACGGCGTCGGCCGCCGCGCCGTGGAGCACTCGCTGCAGGCGCACTTCGGGCGCCCGTTCGACACGCAGTCGGTCCCGTTCTCGGGCAAGACGGACCCCCAGATCTTCCGCGAGATCCTCTCGGACCCCGACATCGCCGGCGATCTGGACCTCGACCTTGACGTGGCGGTCCGCCAGGCCTGCGAGGCGTACGCCCGCCGGATGCACGCGACCTGGGACGAGGCGACCGTCGACGCGCTCCCGGGTGCGGTCGAACTCGTGGAGCAGCTCGGCGCCAGAGGCGAGCCGCTGGGGCTTCTCACCGGCAACCTGGAGCCCATGGCGCATCTCAAAGTCGGCCGCATCGGGCTCGGCGAGGCCTTCGCGTTCGGCGCCTACGGCTCGGACCGCGAGGCGCGCAACGAGCTCCCCCTCGTGGCGCTGGAGCGCGCCAGAGGCCTGTTTGAGCGTCCTCTGGCGGCGGAGGACCTCGTCCTCATCGGCGACACCCCGCGCGACGTGGAGGCGGCGCAGGCGGTCGGCGCAAAAAGCGTGGCGGTCGCGACGGGCCGCTACGACATGGACGCGCTCAACCAGACCGGCGCGACGGTCGTGCTCGAAACGCTGGAAGCGTTCAGCCTCGACGCGCTGGCGTAGAGGGCTCGCCTCTGGCGCCAGAGGCGTGGACCCGCCCATTCCCCCACGGCGCATCCTGCTATCCCTGCACCCACGCGTGCATCAGGATGCCGGCTGCGACCGACACGTTGAGCGACTCGGCGCCTTCTCCTCCGCCGCCGGGGATCCACACGCCGCCCGTCAGCCTCTGGCGCGAGGCCTCGGAGAGCCCGTGCCCCTCGCTGCCCATGACCAGCGCAGAGGGGGCGCGCGGCGCCCACTCCGCCAGAGGCACGCTGGAGCCGGGCGCGGCGTGCGCGCCCCAGAGCGCGAGGCCTCTGGCGCGGAGCGCGTCGAGCGCCGCGCCGAGATCGTCCACGCGCGAGAGGCGCACGTCCCACAAACCGCCCATCGCGGCGCGGACGGCCTTGGGGCCTTCGAAGTCGGCGCTGTTGGCGTCGGCCAGGACGGCATCCACGCCGAACCACGCGGCCGTTCGCACCAGCGCGCCCACGTTGCCGGGGTCCTGCACGCCGTCCAAGACCAAAACCCGTGAGGCCGCCGGCGCCTCCCCTGGGCGCCGATCCGGTGGCGCCAGAGGCGCGACGATGGACCGCGCCACGCCCACGACGCCCTGCGAGGTCCGCGCGTCGCCCACGCGCGCCATGTCTTTCGCCGCCACGCGGTGGACGGGCACGCCTCTGGCGTCCAGGCGCGAAATGAGCAGACTGATGCGGTCGGTCTCCGCGGCCTCGTGCGCCACGAGCACCTCCGCAAGAGGCGCCCCAGCGGCTTCGGCGGACTCGACCGAGCGGACGCCCTCCACCAGGAACGCGCCGTTCTGACGACGCCCCTTGCGGGACGAGAGAGAAGCGAGGTCTTTAAGCCGCTGGCGGGTCACGCAGAGGTACCGGGTGGGGAGCGGCAAGATCGGACGCGCCAGAGGCCTCTGGCGAGCGCTCGGCCGGAGTTTGGGTTCTGGCAGGGCGTGGCCTGTCTGTTTCCGCGTGAAGACGGGGCCGAACCGCTCCTCAGGAGAATCCCGTGTTGAGAACAGAGCAGATCCGCCGATAGCTTCCCCTGCCGGAAGCGCTTCCGATCCATCGGCGGTATCTGGCCTGCATGCTTTCCTGACGTTCGCCATTTCCTCAAAGCGGCGAGCATTGCTCCTCATCACGAGCCGCTGCCCCTCCGCGTAGCTTTCGCATGGCGATCCCTTTCGACACACACCCGCTCCCGGCCCGCCGGGACTCCATGGCTACCCCCTTCAAGCGCGACGTCACGACCCCCGCTCTCTACCAGGAGCCCACGCCCCACGTCGACAAAGACAACCCGTTCCAGGACATGATGGAGCGGTTCGACTACGCAGCCGAACTGCTCGAACTGGACAACGGACTCTACAAGTACCTCCGCTCCTCGTCGCGCATCCACATCACGAGCGTGCCCGTGGTGATGGACAGCGGCGACCTGGAGGTTTTCCAGGGCTACCGCGTGATCCACAACGAGGTCCTCGGGCCCTCGAAGGGCGGCATCCGCTTCGCGCCCGACGTGCACCTCGACGAGGTGAAGGCGCTGGCGGCGTGGATGACGTGGAAGTGCGCCATCGTGGGCGTCCCGTTCGGCGGCGCCAAGGGCGGCATCACGTGTGACCCGTCCACGATGAGCCCCGGCGAGATCGAGCGGCTCACGCGGCGCTACACCGCCAACCTCCTCGACGTGTTCGGCCCGGACAAGGACATCCCGGCGCCGGACATGAACACGAACGAGCAGGTCATGGCGTGGCTCTTGGACACGTACTCCATGCACGTGCGCCGGACCGAGCCCGCCGTCGTCACCGGCAAGCCGATCTCGATCGGTGGCTCTCAGGGCCGCCGCGAGGCCACGGGCCGCGGCGTGATGACCTCCACGCTCAGCGCGATGGAGAAGCTGGGCCTCCGCCCCGGCCAGTGCACGGTCGCCGTGCAGGGCTTCGGCAACGTGGGCTCCATCGCGGCGCAGCTGCTCCGTGAGCAGGGCTGCACCATCGTCGCGGTCAGCGACGTGAGCGGCGGCTATTACAACGCCAACGGCATCGACATCGACGCCGCCATCGCGTACTCCGAGGCGCACGGGCGCTCGCTCGCCGGCTTCGACGGCGCGGAGACGATCACGAACGAGGAGCTTCTGGCGCTCGACGTGGACGTGCTCGCGCCGTGCGCGCGTGAGAACCAGATCACGAGCAAGAACGCCGCCGACGTGCAGGCCAAGATCATCGTCGAGGGCGCCAACGGCCCCACGACGGCGAACGCGGACGAGATCCTGAGCGACAAGGGCATCCTCGTGGTCCCGGACATCCTCGCGAACGCGGGCGGCGTGACCGTCTCCTACTTCGAGTGGGTGCAGGACCGCCAGGGCTACTTCTGGAGCCTGGACCGCGTCAACCGCCGCCTGGACCGCATGATGCGCTCCGGCTTCGACGCCGTCTACGCCGAGACCACGAAGTACGACGTGCCGATGCGCATCGGCGCCTACGTGATGGCGATCGAGAAGGTGGCCAACGCGCTCCGCCTCCGCGGCATTTACGCGTAACGCCGCGTACGCGCCTCTGGCGCACGCCTCTCGCCATCCACCGATGGTGCGAGATTCCCGCCTCTGGCGTTCGCGCCAGAGGCGGTTTTGTATCCACACGCTCTGGTCCTCGCTCTGCGCCTCCTCGCCTTCCTGCTCGCCCTCGCCGCCGCCGGCTGCGCCACGCCCGTCCCCCCCACCGGTGGACCGGCCGACACGACGCCGCCCGCGCTCGTTTCCAGCTCGCCAGAGGCCGGAGCCGTGCGCGTGGCCTCTGGCGAGATCGTGCTCACGTTCTCCGAGCGGCTGGACGCGGCGGGTGCGCGCGCCGTCCAGGTGACGCCAGAGGCCGAGACGCCGCCCGAGGTGGAGATCCGCGGCCGCGAGGTCCGCATCACGCTGGACTCCCTGCGCGAGGCGACCACCTACGTCGTGACGGTCACGACCGACCTCCGCGACGCGCGGCGCGTGGCACTCCGGGCGCCGATCACGCTCGCCTTCGCAACGGGCGACGAGTTGGACCGCGCGCAGATCTCCGGCCGCGTGCTGCTGCCCCAGGACGGCACGCCGGCCTCTGGCGTCGCCGTGTGGGCCTACGCCGCGGACTCCTCCGGCGCGCTCCCCGATCCCAGCCAGAGGCCCCCGGACTACCAGACCGAGACCGGCGCCGACGGCGCGTTCTCGTTGGAATACCTCCGCCGCGGGACGTTCTTCGTGGCCGCCGTGCAAGACGCCAACCGCAACCGCCGCGCCGACCCCGGCGAAGCCTTCGCGCTCCCCGCCCGGCCTCTGGCGACGGCGGACACGACCGAAGCCGCGCCGCTGGCGCTGTACCTCGCGAGCGCAGACAGCCTCGCGCCCGAGCCGCAACGCGCCCGAGGCTTGAGCGACCAGCGCCTCGCCGTTCGCTTCTCCGAACTCGTGCGGCTGGGCTCCGCTTCGCCAGAGGCGTGGGCGTTGGCGGACTCCGCTTCTGGCGCGCGCGTGCCGATCCGCGCCGTCTACGTGGACCCGATCAGCCCGCAAGAGGTGCGCCTGGTCGCCTCGCGGCCTCTGGCGAACGTGCCGCACCAGATCGCGCAGGTCGCGCAAGGCGTTGTGACCGACTCCACCGGCAACGGGACGGCGGCGTTCAGCCTCACGTTCACGCCGCCCGCGCGGCCCGATACGGTCACGGCGCGCTTCGCCGGCTTCGTGCCCTCGCCAGAGGCGCCGACAGACTCCGTTGTTACGCTCCGGCCAGGCGTGCTACCCGGCGTCCGCTTTACCGCACCGCCAGACTCGGCCGCGCTCGACGCCGTCTCCGTCACCGGCGCGTCCACCGACGAGCCTCTGGCGTGGGAGACATCGGACGGGCTCACCTTCCGCTTTCTCGTCTCGCAAGAGGCCACGGCCTTTACGCTCCGCGCCGGCGACTCCACCCAGACGCAGCGATACCGGCGCCTGGCACCCAGCGAAACGGGCGCACTTGTTGGGAGCATCGTAGACGCATCGGGCGGCTCCATCCGCGGAGCCTCTGGCGAGACCGTCCTCATCGAAGCGCTCCCCGCTTCGGGTGAGCCGTACCGCACCACAGCCGACGCCAGCGGCCGGTTCGCCTTCCCGGCGCTTCCCCCGGGTGAGTTCCGCGTTCGGTTCGTCGTCGACCGTGACGGCGACGGCGCGTGGACGGGCGGGCGCCTCGCGCCCTACGCGGCTCCGGAGACTCTGGCGTTCGCCTCGGGCACGCAGACCATCCGCGCTCGCTTCGAGACGGACATGGGCGAGATCGACCTCGGCGCGCTCGCGCTGCCAGAGGCCAGGTCTGCTCGTCCGGTGCGCCGCGGCCCTCCCTCCGGGCCGCCTCCGCCGGGACAGTAGGCTCTGGCGCCAGAGGCCGAACCCGTGCCGCGGGCGCGCCGTTAGATCGGCCCCTCCTCCCACCGCCGCATGACCTCGCCCGTCCCCGGATCGCTGCTCCTCGCCGAGCCGCCGATGCCCGATCCCAACTTCAAGCGGACCGTCATCCTCATCTGCGAGCACACCATGGAGGGCTCATTCGGGCTCGTGCTCAACCGGCCCGCAAACGTGAAGCTCTCCGAAGTCGCAACGATCGACCTCCCGTTCGACGCGACGCTTTGGCACGGTGGCCCGGTCCAGCCGGACACGCTGCACTACCTCCACCCCTACGGCGACACAGTCCCCGGCGCGATGCCGGTCCTGAACGACGTGTACTGGGGCGGCGAGTTCGACGCCATCTCGGACGGCATCGCCAGCGGCCGTCTGGACGCGGATCGCATCCGCTTTTTCGTCGGCTACTCCGGTTGGGGCTCGGGGCAGTTGGACGCCGAAGCCGAGGACGGCTCGTGGATCGTCATGGAAGGCACGCCCGGCGTTGCCTTCGCCGAGGAGGACGACGACCTCTGGCGCCAGATCTTGCGTGAGATGGGTGGCGAGTACGCCTTGCTCTCCACGTTCCCGGATGACCCGCGGATGAACTAGCGGAGGCACGCGCTCCGGTAATAGGCAAGAGCGACCGCTGGCCTCGTCGGCAGGCGCCCGCGTGACGCGTGGCCTCTGGCGCCAGAGGCTCAGCTCAGGAAGTCGTGCGCACGCTACGGATCCTACGAAGCTAGGCCGGTCACCTGCCAGTGACGGTATTGACTTCGGTCTCGCGGCCTGAATCTGGATGCGTGATCGCGATGCTCTCGAAGCTCAGAGACACCTGCTCCCTTCCGTCCTTTATGGAATGAGAGGTGACCGCCACGTTGGTGAGTTCGTACTTCAGCACCACCGAATTGCCGCGCATCACGTCGAGCAAAGCCGATGGAATGGCACGCCCTCGCGCTAGCGCATCGATGAGCATAGGGGTAGAGCCGTCGATCTCCTTGACGATGACCACGTCGCCGTAGGTCACACTGGCTCGCCGTCTTCCCTGCCCCGTTCCCGGACCGGCCGCCCTCTCCCAATCATAGGAGACGGATACAACGTCGATCCAGCCCATGTGGTCGCGGGCCTTTGCATCCCCGTCGATGCCATCCATCTTGAGGAAACCCGTTTGCGCGGTGGCTGGCAGGGCAATGAGCGCTACCGCAGCGAGGGCGAGCAGGAACGGGAGCGTACGAGTCAGGAGGTAAGAGCGTGTCATGATCATCGCGTGGGATAAGTCTATCAGGACCAAAAGAGTACGACCGGAAGCGAGAACCGCAAGCGGGTGGCGCCGGCCTGCTCCCCACCTCTGGCGCCAGAGGCCGAGCCCCATGTCTCTGGTGAGACCAACGCGTAACGGCGTACGTTGGCCGCACACTACGCGCCCACACGTTAGGCCTTGCGATGCGGCTAGTTGTTTTCAGCCTCGTTTTCCTGCTCGCCGGATGCACAGCCTGGCGGCCCGTCCCGCGCGCGAGCGTTGGCGGCCCTACCAGTGGCCCCGAAACAGTCCGGCTCCTGCTGCTCGACGGTCGTCAGCTGTACATCAAAAAAGCATCAACCGTGGGCGACAGCCTTATCGGCCGAGTGGAGAACGCCCGGGTCGCCTTCGCCCTTACGGACATTCGTCGCGTGGATACACAGCAACCATCCGCCGGTAAAACCCGCACTGCTACCGGCGTAGCTAGTGGAGCGGCCGTCGGAGTTGGCATCGCAGCCGCACTGCTCGCGCTCGTGGCTCTCGCCGCGGCGAGCCTGCTCGACGGGATCTACGGCGGCTCGTAAAGCCTCTGGCGCCCGCGCCCCGGTAGCTTCGGGCTCCCCACCGAGCTTATGCCTGAGCCTCCCCCCTGCCCTCACTGCTCCTCCGTCTACGTCTACGAGGACGGCAACAACTACGTCTGCCCCGAGTGCGCGCACGAGTGGTCACAGGACGCCGCCGAGGTGGCGGCGCCAGAGGCCTCTGGCGTGACCGACGCCAACGGCACGCCCCTGGCGGACGGCGACACCGTGACGGTCATCAAAGACCTCAAGGTGCGCGGCTCGTCGTCCGTGGTCAAAGTCGGCACCAAGGTCAAGAACATCCGCCTGACCGACGGCGATCACGACATCGACTGCAAGATCCCCGGCATCGGCGCGATGGGCCTCAAGTCCGAGTTCGTGCGCAAGGCGTGACACGTGCCCCCCTCTGCCAGCGCACCTCCCCGCTTTTCGTTTCTCGCCTCCATTTTCCCGACCCCGCCAGAGGCCTCTGGCGCCGTGCCCATGCCCATCTCACTCCCTGACCCGACGCGCCGCCACCTCACGCGCGCCATTCAGGCCTACTTCCAGGATGAGCGCGACGAAACCATCGGGGACCTGCAGGCAGGGTTCGTCCTGGACTTCGTGCTGGAGGAGATCGGTCCGTCCATCTACAACCAGGGCCTCCGCGACGCCCAAGCACGGCTCCGCGTCGTCGTGGACGACCTCGACGTAGCGCTCGGCGAGCCGGAGCCGGTCTGAGAGCCTCTGGCGCCAGAGGCTAGCCGAACCACCCCGCGAGCCACGCCAAGAGCGGGACCGCGAAAAGGACCATCAGACCGATAAACAGCCACGTCATCGCCGTCACGCCGGCCTTGGACTCGGGGAACTCGTAGCCGCAGACCTCGCACTCCGGCGCCTCGGCGTCGGTCGGCATGGCGCAGGCGGGGCACTCTCGGGTCTCGCTCACGACAGGACGGGCAGCGTGGTGTGCATCTCGCCGTCGCCAGAGGCTCCGGCGCGCTTCGCCTCTAGCGCGCCGTCGCGGTGCGCGGCGTCGATCCAGCCGCCGGCGAGCACGTCGTCGCCGTCGTACAGCACGAGCGCCTGTCCGGGCGCGGGCGCCGAGCGCGGGGCCTCGAAGACGGCTTCGACGGAGTCCTCGCCGGTCTGCCGCACGAGCGCGGGCGCGCCGGGGTCCTTGTAGCGCACCTGCGCCGTTACGCGCGTCTCCTCCGGGAAGCCACCCACGCCGACCCAGTTGAGGTCGCTCGCGAGAACGGTCCGTCCGCTCAGCGCCTCGCGCGGCCCGAGGTAGACCGTCTCCGTCAGCGGGTCGATGCGCGTGACGTAGATGGGCTCGCTCCACGCGAGTCCGAGTCCGCGCCGCTGCCCTACGGTGTAGAACGGCGTCCCGCGGTGCTGCCCCAGAACGTCGCCAGAGGCCTCCCACACGAAATCGCCGCCCACGCGCTCGGCGAGGCCGGGACGGCGGCGCTCCAGCCAGCCTCGGTAGTCGCCATCGGGCACGAAGCAGATCTCGTAGGAGTCCTTCTTGTCGGCCACTTCGAGGTGTCCCATCTCGGCCGCGAGGGCGCGGATGTCCGGCTTCGTCATCGCGCCGAGCGGGAGCAGCGTGCGCGCGAGGTGCGCCTGCTCCACGCCCCACAGCGCGTAGCTCTGGTCCTTGTTGCGGTCCACGCCGCGCGAGAGGATGTAGCGGCGGGAGGTAGCCTGCGGGGAGCGGCCAGCGGCAGACTCCGCCTCTGGCGCCAGAGGCCCTCCCGTTGCCACGTCTCCACCGCCCAATACCTCCGCGCCAGAGGCCCGGACCCTCGCGTAGTGCCCCGTCGCGATCCACTCGCAGTCCAGCGCGTCGGCGCGCTTGAGGAGGGCGGCCCACTTGACGTGGGTGTTGCACAGCACGCAGGGGTTGGGCGTGCGTCCGGTGAGGTAGTCGCGCTCGAAGCGGTCGATGACGAACGAGCCGAACTCGTCGCGGATGTCGACGATGAAGTGCGGCACGCCGAGCCGGACGGCAACGGCGCGGGCGTCGTTCATGTCGTCCAAGGAGCAACAGCCGACCTGCTTGCCACCGGGCGCCTTTGCGCGAGCCTGCGCCTCGGCCTTGCCGCCGGTCGTGGCGTGGTCCCACGTCTTCATGGTGACGCCCACCACGTCGTACCCCTGCTCATGGAGCAAGGCCGCGGCGACGCTGGAATCGACGCCGCCGCTCATGGCGACAAGTACGCGGCCGTGACGGCTCATGGGATCTCAGGGTGGGACGGAAGGGGCAGAGGGAACCTAGGTGCAACAACGCGGCGCACCCGTCCTTCTCGCGCGTTCCGCTGGTTTTTCGCTTGGGTGGGCCCCTGGCGACAGGCAACTTGAGCGCTCCAACCCCACGCCCCTATGACCCCGCGACCGCCCTCGCCGAGACGCCGAATCAACGCCGCTGGCGCGCCCGCTGCCATTGGTCCGTACTGCCAGGGACTGCTCGTGGGCGAGACGTTGTACGTCTCGGGCCAGATCGCGATGGACCCGGAGAGCGGCGAGAAGATCGAGGGCGACATCCAGGAGGAGACGGCGCAGGTGCTGGACAACATCGCGGCCGTGCTCCGCGAGGCGCAGATGGACTTCGCGCATGTCGTGCAGGTAACGGTTTTCCTGCGCGACATGGACGATTACGCGCTCATGAACGAGGTCTACTCCCGCTACTTCAGCGGCGCCACGCCCGCCCGCGAGGCCCTCGAAGTGGGCAAGCTGCCGCGCGACGCGCAGGTCGAGATCTCCTGCATCGCGGTCGCCTAATTCTAATTCTCTGGGGCGCGCCTCTGGCGCCAGAGGCTTACCCCTCGGTCATCAGCGCGTGGACACGCGTGCCTTCGGGGAGCGCCGCGCGGCCACCGAGGAACGCGAGTTCCAGCACGAACGACGCGCCGACAACCGCCGCGCCCTCGCGCGAGACGAGCCGGCACGCCGCCCCCGCCGTGCCGCCGGTCGCGATCACGTCGTCGTGGACGAGCACGCGTGCGCCCGGTGGCAGGACGTCTTTGGGCAGTTCGATGGCGTCCTCGCCGTACTCCAGCGCGTAGGTCTCGCGCGGCCCCGCCAGAGGCAGCTTGCCCGGCTTCCGCGCCGGCACGAGCCCGGCGCCGAGCCGCACTGCTAGCGCGCCGCCAAACCAGTACCCACGCGACTCGATGGCGAGCACGTGCGTCACGCCTGCGTCTTTCCACGGCTCCGCCAACGCCTCGACGCCTCTGGCGAACAGGGCTGCGTTGGCTAGGACAGGCGTGAGGTCTTTGAACTGGATGCCCGGCTCGGGAAAGTCAGGAACGGTGCGGACGGCGGCGTCGAAGTCGGACATGGGCGCGATGGAGTGGAAGGGGGAAGATCGCCGTCGGGCGGGCCTCTGGCGCAGGGGGGTGATGCGTACTGCGTGATGCGCACGGAGTAGCAACATGGGGCTCTGGCATTCGACTCCGCTCGCCTCTGGCGCCAGAGGCGAAACAGGTGGGGCGCGGCACCTCTCTCCCCTCGCTGTCGCGCCAGAGGCACCGAGCGGCGCGCTATTCTCCGACACGCGGGGCGCCGGCACGGTCTCCGCGAGGTACCGCGCATGCTCCCGTTCCGCCTCTGGCGAATCGCTCTCGCCCTTCCCTTCCTTCTCGCGGCGGCCGCGTCGGCGCAGACCCTGGACCCGCACGGCGCACCCTCGGCGATCGAGTCCCACCGCGACGTGCTGCTGGGCGAGACGTCCATCGTGGGCCGGTGGGACGCCGTGGAGGTGCGTGGCGACCGTTCGACAACGCTCGACCTCCGCTTGCGGCGCCTCGCGAAAACGCTCATCGTCAACCCGACGGGCCGCGCCACGCTCCGCGGGTGGGACGAGCGGCTCAATGGCGGCCGGCCGGAGGCGTTCGTGGGCACCGTCGCCAGAGGCCGCTTGCGCCTGGAGGCACTCCCCGGCGCCGCTCGCCTCGCGCTCCATGGCGGCCGCCTGTGGATCACCGACCCCAGCGGGACGACGACCGTCTACGCGTGGCGCGGGCGGTAGGGCCGCCTCGCGTGTCGCGCCAGAGGCCTCTGGCAGCGTGGCTATGGCGCCTCGCCGCCAAACATTTCCTCCCACGGGTTCCGCCCCAGCACCCAGACGTAGAACTCGGCGCCGAGCACGCCGTGGTAGATCCCGAGCGGCCACAGGTTCTCGTGTTTCTGGTACAGCCCGGCGTAGGCCAGCCCGAGGCCCGTTGTGGCCGCGGTGAGTTCCCAGTTGGGGACGTGGACCGACCCGAACGCGGCGGCGGCGATCGGCGTGACGAGGTACGGGCTCAAGCCCCCATCGCTGAGGTGGCGCGTGACCATGCCTTGCACGAGCATCTGCTGCGTAAGCCCCCACGCGGGGTAAAGCACGAGAAGCGGCAGCATGTCCGCTTCCAGCCGCAGCGTCCCCTGCGCCGCGCCGATCGCGACCATCCCGGCCGTTGCGACACCCGCCAGGATGGAGGCGTCGCGGAACGCCGGGCCGAGGTTCTCTGACGTGAACCCGAGGTCGCGGAAAAAGTCCTCGTCCGTCACGCCGCGGTACCCCACGTAGCCGCCCCAGCCGCCGATCACGACAGGGATGTACGCCGCCGAGAGTCCGGCTTCCGACGCCGCGAGGTGCCCCACGCCCGTCAGCGCGACGGCGCCCATCTCGGCCCATTGGCGCGGCGTGATCGTCGGCTGCCCGGGCGCGGGGTTGATCGGGATGCGCAGCGAGAGCGTCATCGGTGGGGCCTCTGGCGCGAGCCAGTCCCCCGGTTGCGCGAGCGGAGCCGCCAGAGGCGCGAGGAGCAGGAGAACAGCGGCCAGCCGGGTCATGTGGCAGAAGCTAGGGGCTCGTCCGAACGGCCGCGTAGCACGTCTGGTGCGCGTGCGCCTCTGGCGCCGGAGGGACCGCGCGCGAGCCTACCTTCGCGTGCCCCTCCGCTCCGCCCATGTGCCGCTTTCTCCCGCTCCTCGCTCTCCCCTTTCTCCTCCTCGCTGCGCCAGAGGCCCGCGCTCAGGCCGAGGGGCTGACGCAGATCGAGAGCGACCTCGAACGGTTCGTGCTGCGCCAGCACGCGCTCGGGCGCCTGCCGCGGCTGGACCCCGGCGCGCTGCCGCTCAACACGCGCGCGGCCCTCGCGATGCTGGACTCGATCGACGCGAGCGGGATGTCTGCCGTGGACCGGGCGCTTCTGGACGGCTACCTGGGCCGCGAGACCGCCGGGTTCCTGGGTGCCCGCGCCGAGTCTACGCCGCTGTACGCCAACCGCCGCTCGTTTATCTCCACCTCTGGCGACGGCTACGGGTTGGAGGCCTCTCCCCTTCTGGACCTCTCCTACGGTCCGGCGCAGATCAACCGCGCCGAGGAGGGCGGGACTGAAACCGGCTCGGCGTGGACGCTCGCCAGAGGCCTCCGCGTAGCCGGTCACGCCGGGCACTTTTTCGCCGAGACGCGCATCGCGGAAACGCAGGAGTTGGTGCCCAACGGCTCGCGCACACGCAGCACGGCGCCGCGCATCGCCTTTGCGCGCACAACCGGCGGGACAGCCAACGCCCCCGACGCCGAGTACGATTACGTCCGCTCCACGGGCATCGTCGGCTACCGCGACCGCTTTGTCGAGCTCCGCGCTGGGCGCGACCGCAACCGGCTCGGCTTCGCCAGAGGCTCGCTCATCCTCAGCAACTACGCGTCCGAGTACGACCATGCGCAGGTGCGCCTGAACGTCGGCCCGCTCTCCTTTCAAAGCGTGTACGCGCGCTTCCTAGACCCGCGAGAGGCCGGCGGGAGCGACTCCGACGGCGTCGTGGAGCAGCGCTACGGCGCGTTCCACCGCGTGGCGTACCGGCCGGGCGCGGGCGTGGAGATCGAGGTCTTCGAGACCGTCATCTTCGGCGACCGCGAGGACGACAACCGCAACGGCTTCGAACTCGCCTACCTCACGCCGTTCGCGCTGTACCGCGCCGTCGAGCGCGACCTCGGCAGTCCGGACAACATCTTGCTCGGTGCTGGCGCTGCCTGGCGCCCGACCTCTGGCGTCCGCGTCTACGGCCAGGGCCTCTTGGACGAGTTAGTCGCGGCCCGCTTTTTCGACGACGCGTGGACCAGCAAGTGGGGCTTCGTACTCGGCGCGCAGGTCTCGGACCCAAAGATTCCTGGACTCGGTCGGCTGGTCAACACGGATCTCCAGGTGGAATACAGCCGCATCCGCCCGTACGTCTACGCCCACCGCGACTCCGTCACCGCCGCCGTTCATTACGGCGATGTGCTCGGCCACCCGGCCGGCCCCAACGCGAGCGACCTCAACGTGCGCCTGGAGCACCGTCCCTCCCGCGATCTCGTTTTCTCCGCCGACCTCTCCTATACCGTCCGCGGCCGCAACACCGACCTGCTCAACTACGGCTCCGATCCGCAGCGCGAGAACGGTGACCGCGTCCCCGAGCCCAACCCGACGCTCCAGGGCGTCCGCCAGAGGCTCGCGTTCGCGGATGTCAGCTTCGGCGCCCGCGTGCTCCCGGACGCGACGGTCGGCCTCCGCGTCCTCGCGCGCATGACCGACGACGAGGCGTTCGGCCGCTCGGGCTTTGTCGCCCCGCAGCTCTTCCTCCGCTGGTCCGCCGTCCCCCTCGGGCCGCGGTACTAGCCTCTGGCGCCAGAGGCTATCCCTCCGCCTCTGGCGAGGCAGCTCGCGACGGCACTACGCGGTCCAGTTCGCGCGCCAAGGGCTCGGCGAGAGCCTCGGCGTAGGTCGCCGTGATGTGGTGAGGGTCGCGGAAGGTCACCATCTCGCCTCGGCGAGCGGTGCACGTGCCCCCGGGGCACACGAGGTCTGTCAGGTCCAAGACCGATGCGCCTCTGGCGCGGGCCGAGGCCTTGAGAATCGCGTAGACCCGCTCTCCGGAATCGTGGTCCGCCGCGAAATCGCACGAGGACGGGTCGGGCGTGCGGCCGAACGCCGCATAGTGCTCCTGGCGCGAGAGGCAGACCGGCGTGTCTGTCGGCGCCCACGGCGTGTCGCGGAACACGACAACGTCGCCGGAGGCCTCCGCGAGTGCCACGAGGGTCTGGTCCATCCCCTCGCGCCACGCCTCTGGCGAGATCGGGGTCTGATGCGAGATCGCGAGAACAACGAGGTCCGGGCGTGCGGCGCGGATGGAGTCCATGACCAGTCCCGTCCACGTCTCGCACTCTGTGTAGATGCGGTCCAGGCGCGGGTCGACGTAGGAGACGCCGAGCGGCGCGCACCCAGACTTGGTGTGGTACGAGAGCGTCCAGCCGCGCTGTTTCGCGATGGCCTGCAACGCAGGCGCCCACTGCGCCGCGTGGCTGTCGCCGAGCAGGACGACCTCGCGACCCGTCTCTGGCGCCTGCACGGTCGGCGTGGAGTCAGCGCCAGAGGCGAGGTTTTCGCCAGAGGCGAACACGTCAGTGCAGTCCTCGCCAAGCGTGTCGCTGACCGTGCTCCGCTGGCACTCGCGCTCGTAGAGATCCGGGACATCCTTCAGCACATTCGTCAGCGCTCGGTGCCGCGGGCTCTCGGCCAGGCCTCTGGCGGCGACGTACCATCCGCCTCCGATCACGAGAGAAAGCACGGTCACGCCTGCCAGGAGCCCGAGTCCCCGCCGGGACGAGGCCGCGAACCAGCGGTTGTGGCGGACAGGGTTCTCAATAAACCGGTAGGACACCTCTGCCAAGAGCAACGAGCCCAGCGCGAGCGCGACGCGCGTCGCCAGAGGCAGCTCCCCGTATAGCCCGGCGGCGAACACCAGAACCGGCCAGTGCCAGAGGTACCACGAGTACGAGAGCCGCCCCAGCTCTTGCAGCGGTCGCCACGCGAGGGTTCGCGCGAGAGCCGTCCGTGTCGCGGCCGTTCCGCCACGGAGCGCGAGCGCCGTGCCGACGGTCGGCAGCAGAGCGGCCCAACCGGGGAAAGGCGTCGTTGTCGTGAACGCTACGCCAGAGGCGAGAACGGCTATGAGGCCGGCCCACCCCAGCGCGTGCGCCAGAGGCGAGACGGGGTCGGAACCGCCCTCAAAGCGAAGGCCAGCCAGGCCTCTGGCGGGCTCCCCATTATCGGTCGCGTCGCCTCTGGCGCCAGAGGCAGCCTGCGGCGCGAGAACCGCCAGCGCGCCGAGGCCGAACTCCCAGGCGCGCGCAGGTGAGAAAAAGAACGCCCAGTGCGCGTACCGCGAGCCCATCAGGGCCAGCATGAACCCGAACGAGAGGAGCGAGACGAGGGCCGCGCCCCATACGAGCCTCTGGCGATGGCGCGGGGCCGCCCCAGCCTTTCTAAACGCCGCCCACCCTGCCAGAAGCACACCGACCAGCAGCGGCCACGCGATGTAGAATTGCTCTTCCACCGCGAGCGACCACGTGTGCAGCAGCGGGTTTGTCTCGGCGCCAGCGGCGAGGTAGTCCGTCGCGTCGCTCACAAACAGCAGGTTGGAGGCGTACGCCGCCGTCGCGAGTGCCGTCCGTGCGATCAGCGCCTGCTCCACAGGCGCGTAGAACACGGCGGCGAAAAGCGCCACGCCCACAATCAGCGCTGCCGCCGCGGGCAGCAGCCTCCGCGCACGGCGGGCGTAGAACCGCCAGAGGTCCACACGCCCGGTCTCGTTCACCTCGCGCACGAGCAAGCCCGTGATGAGGTACCCCGAGAGCACGAAGAACACGTCCACGCCGATGTAGCCGCCCGAGAATCCCGGCACGCCCGCGTGGTACAGCACGACCAAGAGGACCGCGATGCCGCGCAAGCCCTGTATGTCCTGGCGCCACGTCGGACGTGGCGTTGCCGTGCCCTCTCCTACGCTCACGGCGTCGCCAGAGGCTCCAGGGTGGAGCCGTCACCGGAGGCGGGCCCCGCCTCGGACCGGCCGCTGCCCTCGGGCGCCGCGCTTTCAGGCTTGTACGACGGCACGACGTACTGGAACGCGTCGCGCACCGCCTGATCGCTCCCCGTCTGGGCCGCTTCGAGGAGGGCTTCCAGTTTGGCCGGGAAGCTCGCATCTGGCGCGCCCTTCCGAGCAACGAAGATCTTCTCGTGCGGCGAGGCTTCGATGCCTTCCTCTGCTAGCAACAGCTCCTCGAAAAGCTTTTCGCCAGGCCGGGCGCCAGAGAACACGATCTCGATGTCTACCCCGGGCTCCAAGCCCGAAAGCAAGATGAGGTCGCTCGCGAGGTCCGCGATCTTGACCGGGTCGCCCATATCGAGCACGTAGACGCGGTTCTTGTCGTCCAGCGCGCCCGCCTGCAGCACGAGCTGCGCGGCCTCGGGGATGGTCATGAAGTAGCGCACCATGTCCGGGTGCGTGACCGTGATTGGCCCGCCGCGCTTGATCTGATCGCGGAACAGAGGCACCACGCTGCCGCGGCTGCCCAGCACGTTGCCGAACCGGACGGACGCCATGAGGCACTCGCTTCGGCTCGCGACGTCGGCGACGACCTTTTCCGCCACGCGCTTGGATGCGCCCATGACATTGGTGGGGTTCACCGCCTTGTCCGTCGAGATGTTGACGAGACGTTCCACGCCGTGCTCGGAGCACAGCTCGGCGACGTTGCGCGTGCCCATCACGTTGTTCCACACGGCCTGCTCGGGGTTGGCCTCCATCAGCGGGACGTGCTTATGCGCGGCCGCGTGGAAGACGACTTCAGGCTTGAAGCGCTCGAACACGGAGTGGAGCGAGTGCCGATCTCGCACGTCGCAGATAACCGCTTCGCGCTCGATGTGACCCCAGCGCTGCGCCATCTCACGGTTGATGAGATACACGCTGTTCTCACCGCGCCCGAGCAGCGTGATCTGCGCCGGCCCGAACTGCGCCACTTGGCGCACGATCTCGGACCCGATAGAGCCGCCGGCACCCGTCACCATCACGCGCTTCCCCTTCAGGTAAGCCCTGATCGGCTCAGGCTCCAGTCGCACGGGTTCGCGCCGGAGCAGGTCTTCCACGTCGATGTCGCGGAACTGCAAGATCTCGACCTCGCCAGAGGCCAGGTCCGTAAGCGTGGGGACCGCCCGGCTGGGGACGCCGGCGCGCTGGCTGGCTTCCACGATGCCGCGGATGACATCGCCCTTTGCAGACGGCATCGCGATCAGCACTTCGTCGACCTCCTGTTCGCGTACGGTCTCCTCCAGCAAGCTCAGCGCTCCGAAGACAGGCAGGCCGAGGTGCGGCTGCTTTGTTTTCCAATCCTTGTCGTCCAAGAATCCGACAGGTGTGAGCGCCGCTTCGGGGTGCCGGAGCATCTCGCGTGCGAGCATCACACCCGCCTCGCCCGCGCCTACGATCAGCACTCGTTTCCCGGCCTCTTGCGGGCGCCTCTGGCGCTCGTTGCGCAAGCGGCTGACCATGCGCAGCCCGCTAAGTGCGAGGACGGCAAGGAGCCCCTCGATGATGGGCACACTGCGCGGGACGGGCGCCACGCCGCGATCCACGGAGAACCCGAAGGCGATCAAAACGCCGACGGTCAACACCACCGTTACAACTCCGACGACGATGAGGAGGCGCCGGAGGTCGCGGACGCTAACCCACCGCCAGGGGCGCAGGTACATCCGCGCGCCGTACAGCGCGACCACTTTTACGACGAGCGCGACCGATCCGTACGCCAGAAGCTGGTTCACGAAGCCGTCCGCATTGCCTTCCAAGCGGAGCAGGAACGCCAGAGGCGTCAGAGCCGCCCAAACGAGGACGTCGGCCAGAAACTTGACGGCGGAGACGTTGCGCATGCGGAGGAGTGGACTCGGGCCCGGGGGGTCAGGAACGGGTCGGTGTAAGGCGCGCCGGTGCGGTCGGCGGAAAGCAGCGGGGAGGCCCGCACAGGGTAATACGGGCCTAGCTCCCCGCGCAGGTCAGAGTCCGTTACGCGATGGCGTGGTGCGTGCTCGCGACGGTGTCCACGACGCGCGCGATGTCGGCCGGCGACATCGAGGAACCAGACGGGAGGCAGAGGCCTCTGGCGAAGAGATCGGAAGAGACGTCTCCACCGATGAACTCGTAGTCCTTGTAGATCGGCTGGAGGTGCATCGGCTTCCACACGGGCCGCGCCTCGGCGTTGACGGCTTCGAGGGCGAGGCGCACCTCCTCTGGCGTGGCGCCAAAGGCGTCAGGCTGGAGCGTCAGGCACGTCAACCACCGGGTGTTGCGTCCCCAGGGCGCTTCGGGCATGAACTCCACGCCGGGGAGATCGCCGAGGGCGTCCACGTATGCGTCGAAAACGGCGCGGCGGGCGTCCACGCGCTCGTCCAGCACGCGGAGCTGTCCCCGGCCGACGCCCGCGAGGAGGTTACTGAGCCGGTAGTTGAAGCCGATCTCGGAGTGCTCGTAATGCGGGGCCTGATCGCGCGCCTGCGTCGCCATCTTTTTGACGTGCTGGGCTGTCTCGGAGCGGTCCGTGACCAGCATCCCGCCGCCAGAGGTGGTGATGATCTTATTGCCGTTGAACGAGAAAATCCCCGCGCGGCCGAAGATGCCGGGCGACTTCCCTTTATAAGTCGCGCCCAGCGCCTCGGCGGCGTCCTCGATGATCGTGACGCCGTACTGCTCGCAGAGCGAGACGATCGGGTCCATGTCTACGGTCTGACCGTAGAGGTGGACGGGCACGAAGGCTTTGAACTGATTCCCGCCAGAGGCGCGCGCGCGGAAGGCGTCCTCCACGAGGTTGGGGTCCACGTTCCACGACTCGCGCTCGCTGTCCACGAAGACGGGCGTGCCGCCCTCGTAGAGGATCGGGTTGACGCTGGCGCAGAACGTGAGGTCGCTCACGAGGACCTTATCGCCTGGTCCGATGCCGTGATCGCGCAGGGCGAGGTGCAACGCGGCCGTGCCGGAGGAAAGCGCGACGGCGTGCTTCGCGCCCACGTATTCCGCGAACTCCGCCTCGAAGGCGTCGACGTGCGGGCCGACTGGCGCGACCCAGTTGGTGTCGAACGCTTCGGTGACGAAGGCGGCCTCGTCGGTCCCCATGTGGGGCGGCGAGAGGAAGATGCGCGGCAGATCGATCATATCTAGGAGGTAACGGCGCTCTAAGGTCGCGCCAGAGGCCGTGCGGGAATGCCTACGGCTGTTACGTTCGCGGGAAGATCGCGCACGACGACTCCGCCGGCGCCGACGACCGTCCACGCGCCCACGGTGGCGCCCGGGAGCGCCGCGCCGCCGACGCCGAGGAAGACGCCCTCCCCCAGCGTGACGCCGCCCGAGAGGTTGCACCCCGGCGCGACGTGCACGAAGTCGCCGATGTCGCCGTCATGGTCGACTGTCGCGGAGGTGTTGATAATGGCGTGCCGACCGACGACTGTGTCGGGCTGAAGCACGGCGCCGGCGAACACGACCGTCCCGGGACCGAGAGCGACGCTCTCGTGCACTACGGCCGCGGGGTGCACGACTGTAGCCCACGCTACGCTTGGGTACTCTCCGGCAATCCTCTGGCGGACGCGGTTGCTCCCGATCGCGATTACGGCTTGACCGGCGTGGGAAGAAAGCACCTCCGTGCGCCCTACCACCGGAACGCCGAGGACAGGCGAGGCCTCTGGCGCATCGTCAAGCATGCCTGCAATCTCAGCGCCAGAGGCCCGTAGCGTGGCGATGACCACTTTGGCGTGGCCGCCCGCGCCAACGACGAGGACGCTCACCGCTTCGCCGCCAGAGGCGACGGCGCGAGGGCAAGCCCGTTGGTCTCTGGCGCGGAGTGCGCCGAGCCCAGGAACTCGGGCATGGTGACGTGCTCGTCGGCCGAGACATCGGCACGTCGGACGACCTGCAGAACGGTTTGGAGCAAGATCTTGAGGTCAAGCGCGAGCGAGACGTTTTCGACGTACTCCACGTCGAGCGCGAACTTCTCCTCCCATGAGATCGCGTTGCGCCCGCCGATCTGCGCGAGGCCGGTCACGCCGGGGCGTACGTCGTGGCGACGGAGTTGCTCAGGGCTGTAGCGATCCATGTACCGCATGAGAAGCGGACGCGGCCCCACCAGACTCATCTCGCCGCGGACCACGTTCCACAGTTCGGGCAACTCGTCCAAGCTCGTACTGCGGAGGAACTGGCCGAACGGCGTAAGACGGTCCGCGTCGGGCAGGAGCGTTCCGTCAGGGCCTCTAGCGTCGGTCATCGTGCGAAACTTGACCATCTCGAACGGTTTGCCGTGGAGCCCAGGTCGCTGTTGCCGGAAGAGGACCGGCGAGCCCAGCTTCTGCCGGACCAGGACGCCCACCCCGGCGAGGACCGGGCTCAGGACCACGAGCCCGAGGCCGGCGGCGGTGCGGTCCAGCATGGACTTCCCGAAACGGGCGTAGATGGAGCGGCGCATGAGTCGGTGAGGTGCGAGGAATGGCAGAGTACGCCAGAGGCCCGGGCGCTCACGCGGAACTCCAGACCCATTCGGTCAGGGCGTCGGCCGCCCCGTCTTAGCTAGGAGGCGTTCGTACTCCGCAAACAAGGACGCCCAGACGGCTTCGTGGGTGAAATGAGCGCGGACCCGCGCGCGACCAGCCCCCCCTTGCCTCTGTCGTAGGCCTGGATCGTTCACGTAGCGCGCGAGCGCATCCGCCAGAGGCTCGGTCTCCCCTACGGGCACGAGCGCACCAGTCTCGCCGTCCACGACGGCGTCCACGGTCCCCGTGGCGCGTGCGCCCACAACGGGGAGACCTGCCGCTGCGGCTTCGATGGGCACATTGGGAAAGCCCTCTCGATACGACGGAAACGCGAGCACGTCCATAAGCGCGTACGCCGCCGCCGGGTCTGGCAGGAAACCGGGCGTGAGGATGGCCGGGTCTTGCCGGATCCGCTCGGTCGTCGCCAGAGGCACGGGGTCGCCTGCCTCGAAATCCCCCACGAGGAGCAGACGCGCCTCTGGCGCCTGCCGGTAGACGGCATCGAACGCGTCCACGAGTTCGGCGATGCCTTTGTCGCGCGTAAAGCGCCCCACGAAGCCGATCACCGGCGTGTCCTCGGAGAGGCCGAGCCTCTGGCGTAGCGCCGCGACCGCCTCGGGGTCCGGACTCGCGAAGCGGTCCACGTCCACGCCGTTGCTCGCTCCCTGCCCGAGCACGGTCACCTTGGAAGCGGGCGCGAGACCCAATTCAACGTACCGGTCGGCAAGACTCTGGCTGACCGCGACGACGCGGTGTGCGGCGCCAGAGGCCAGCCGTTCGGTCGTGCTCAGGATCGTGCGGGTCTTGCCGACTGTGGTCTCCAGGCGCAGACCGCGAAGCGTGTAGATCCTCACGGGCACGCGCGCGAGGCGCGCAGCGAGGCTCCCCAGCAGGCCGGCCTTCGGCGTGCCGGCGTTGACGATGTCCGGGCGCCAGCGACGCATGGTTTTCACAAGCGCCCAGACTGAGCGGAGGTCCGCCAGAGGTGCGATCTCGCGAGCCATCGGGACGGGCAGGACGGTTACACCGTCGCGCTCTGCCACCGCGTCGAGGTCAGGGCCGGGCGAGGTCGCGACGGCGACATCGTAGCCGCGCGCTTGCGCTGCTGCGAGTTGACCGCGCAAAAGGTGCCGCGCCGTCATCGGGTGCGTGACAACGTAGAGCAGGCGGGGTTTGGTCATTCGGGCCGACGCGGTCGGGTGACCAGAAACAGTTGCCGGAGATCGCCGCCGAAACCGAGCTTGAACCAGCCTCGTTGGGGGCTATTCACGCCTTCGAAGTCTACCTCGCACAGGCCTCTGGCGGCGAGGTGCTCGAACGCATGGAGATAGCATACAGTCCCTTGCCACGCCGTTGGTTTGTCGCCAATAGGTGCGCTATAGAGACTGTACGCGCGCTTGGAGTCCCACCCGAAGACGGTGGTGTAGACCGGCCGATTGCCGTCGTAGGTAACGTACTGCGCGCCTACGCCAGCGCTAATTAACGCGCTGATTTGGACGACGAGTGCCCGTGTGGTCGCGGCTGTGACCGGCTTCCCCTGTGCCTCCATGAGTTCTGAGTAGCCGCGCGTGAGGAGGTCCAACCGCGACATCTCCTCCGTGCGCCCTCGAGCCTGGCCTTGACGCCAGAGGTTCCGGCGCGACTGCCCCATCCGTGTCACTGCCGCCGCGCTCACGCCAGAGGAGAACTCGCCCAAACCGAGGTAGCTTGTGTACTCCGGTGTAAGCGTGTACTTCTCGAAGGGGTCTCGCGAGTGATAAGCGTGCCACGAAAACGGCCGCACGTCCTCGACGTGAGGCGAGAGCCGAATGGCGACTGAGCGGTAGTCCCGCTCCAGCCACGCAATGAGCACTTCGGTAATGTGAAACCGACGCGACCGATTTGAGGGTGTATTAATGGAGACCGCCGCGCTGAATAACACGCCGCTGTAAATCAGCGCGCGTTGGCCCGCCGCTCGTGGTGCCGCTCCCGCATCGAAGTACAAACCTGCGACTTGCTCCTCACCCTTAAGCACCCACCGGCGCTCAAACCCATCAGGCAGTGTGCGGAGAAACAGCGATGTCGCGAAAAGGGAGCCCTGAGGGGACTCACGAACGAGCGCGTCCCACGCGCCGTCGTCTTCCACAGGAGCCAAGGAATATCCGTTCGTCACCTACCAGCCTGTGCGAGGGGGGAGCGCGCCAGAGGCCTCTGGCGGCAGGAAGTCAGCCTCTGGCGCCAGAGGCGAGGAGCGGAGATCACTTGGTGGCCGTGATGGTGTAGGCTTCCCACAGAGGCGTCTCGCCGCGGTGCTTGCTGACCGTCACCGCATCCACTGTGTGGAACGGCGCGAAGATCTCCTCGATGTCGTCCTCGTCCACGAACAGCGTCAGTCCGACGCGCTGGAAAACGCCATCGGTGAAGTGGTCGTAGGCGTGGTGGGAGACCTCCGTCCCGAAGCGCTTGTCAGCGTGGCCGGCGCTCATCAGATCAAAACACAACAGAGTCCCTCCAGGAGTAAGCACACGGTGCGCCTCGGCGGCGGCCTTTGTCGTGTTCTCTAAGCTGTTCTGCGTAAACGCCCCGCGGTCGATCACGATGTCGAACGCCTCGTCCTCGAAGGGCAGACTGACCAAATCGCCCACGTGAAGGTCCGCGGTGAGACCCTTCGCGTTGAGCCTCTGGCGAGCGTACTCGATAGCGGAAGGGGACATATCCTGGGCCGTCGTCTGGAACCCAGCCTCTGCCAGAAAGACCACGTTGTTGCCCGCTCCAGCGCCGACCTCAAGCACGCGGAGCGTCTTCGGATCCCGCCCAGCAGCGATCCCGTAGACCGCCGACACGAGGTCTGAGAACGGCCAATGGTTGAGTTGCTGCCCTTGGGCGTAGATGTCGTCTTCCCAGTCGACAGTTGAAACGCGAGAGTGGGTCATAGGGTTGGGCGGCGGAGGCGTGGTGGGAACTCAGGGACGGTCGGAAAGGAGTCGATGAGCCCCTCATCTTCGAGGCGCGTGCATAGTTGGACAGCTTCCCGCATCGGAACACCAATGGTATCGGCGATCTCTAGAAGCGTGCTGTGGCCGTCGGCATATGCGAGCAGGTCCACGAGCGCGCGTGGTTGAAGCGAGCGATCACGCGTACTGAGCGTAGGATACAAGCCACGCTTGCCCAACTGAGGCTCGCACGGCGTGGTAGCGACGGGAATTCGATCGGCTTCCAGAGCGTCCACGCATTCTTTAGCGATGGCGAAACCGCCAGCGAGGCCTCTCGGCGTCACGAGGTCTAAGTCGTCTAGCGACGTGTGGTACTCCGGGTAGGTACCGTACTTAGAGCGCATGAGGGACGCGACGGGAAGGTCCACACCCGGACTGCAGTACTGCCGCTCGTCGCTGCCACGGTCCAGAAACGAATACTCGTTGTGCTCCGGTGCGTGGTGCCGGAGCACGTGCCGCGCTACCCGGTCAGATGCAGTAGTCCCCCACCGCGTCGGTACCATGGAATACGCGCGTTCGTCGCCGATGCATGTGAGGACAAAGCCTGCGCGCACACGCGCCCGCAACGCATCGAGGTTTCGGCTGATGTAGACGATGGAGCCGATCGTCTCCGGCACGAACACGATTCGGTAGGAGTAACGCCTCCTCCGGGGCGCCCCTTCCGACTCAACGCCAGCGGCGTCGAACGGCCTCCCGTCAGAGGCCAAGTAGCGCGCTAGAGCCGTCGTCACTACGATCCCCGAGAGTTCGTTGTTCGCCATCGCGGGATGGCAGATGTACGTCGACAGCAAGATTTCTTCCTCCGTCTCGCCTGGAATCAGGAGCTCTCCGTAGTTGAGAACCCCGGGCATGAGTGTGGAATCCACCACAGCGCGGTAGCGGCCCTCAGGCAATTTGAGCCTCTGACGGTGCGTGAGGCAAAAGCCCCACCGTGGCGCGTAGTACGACGTGACGTACGGAATCGCATCGAGTTGGTCTGGAAGCGAATGCAAGTGCGTCTCCAGTTCCGCACGGTCCAGCCATTGGTCCGTGGGCACGGAGTAACCCACTACATGAAGTGGATGGTTGGCGACATCTATGACTCGCTCGCCCGCCTCGTTCTCAATCCAGGCCGCCCGCAGCGTCCATTCATCGGGGACCGTCCAGTCAAAGGCAGACTCTCCCGTCGCGACCTCCCGAATCTTCAGGTTAGGCAGAAGATCTTGTATATACCTCAACGTTTCGCGTACGCCGGGGCCGGTAATGCTCCTCCACGTCTGCGCTAAGCCCTTCGCCCATTGGTGCATTTCATGGCCATCATTCTTAGGGCATGCTCTAGAGGTCACTTTTGGAAGGGCTCGCAAGGTCTCAACACTTCTTATGATGACTGGATGAGGCGGACAGGCCGCCCATCGTGAAGGGCTCGAGCCTCAACGCATAAGTCGCGGACATGCTCAGCCGTGTGGCGCCATGTGTAACGAGATTCTAGCCGCGCGCGTGCTGCTCCGCCGAGACGTGCGCGCAAGTCAGGATCTACAGCCAGCGTGTCGATGGCTTTGCTCAAAGCTCCTACATCCCCAGGCGCATAAAGCAGACCTGTTTCCCCGTCGCTCAGCACAGACTGAACCTGACCCTGATCTGACGCAATAACCGGAAGCGCCATTGCCATGTATTCGAATAATTTGAGCGGTAAAAAATAGAAGTGCTCAAGTTTGGGATAAGGAGCGACTGCGATATCAGCAGCACGCAACTGCTCCCTGACTTCATCGTGTGGAACTCGACCAAGAAAGGTGACAAAGTCCGCAACCCCGTATTCCTCCGCCGTCAGACGAGCTGACTCCAAGTAGTCTCCAGTACCCACCACCGTGAGTCGAACACGTGTGCCCCTGGCGCGGCTCTCTGCTAGGGCGCGGATCATGTCTCCCAAATGCTGCCATTTGTACAGAGACCCTACAAACACGATCTCGATTTCCTCTCCAGCATCTTTAGCCCCCCGCATCGGAGCGATAGGGTCGGGAGTTGCGCCGTTGTAGATCACTGCGATTTTCCCCGGACTTATTCCCACATCAATAATCGCGTCGCGAACCGCGTTGGAGACAGCATAGATGCAGTCGGCCGCGCGCCAGCTCGCTCGCTCCATCGCGTAGAGAAGAGGCCGCTCCCGGATGCCGAGCAGCCGCTGCTCGATGTAGATCGGCGCGTTCACTTCCAGCACGAGAGGCTTGCCCAGACGTCTCGCGAGCAACGCCGGAGATAAGTCGTATGCAGTGTGCCTCGCCAGGACGACATCAGCGCCGACGCTTTGCATTGCAGAGGCACTTCGCAGGCCTCGCTGGATGGAGTAGGGGACCCGCAGTACAGGTCCAACGGACTGCTCGACGCTGCGTTTTACCTTCCGGAGGACGGCAGGAACGCCCCCTGAGACAGCGCTTGAGGATCGAAGTACGGATGGATACGTCACCACGTCCTCACCGATTCCGCGGAGTTGTTCCACGAGGGCGTTGCCGTGCACCGCAGGGCCAGGCCCGAAGTTTGTGAGAGCAGGGTTTAGATAGAGAATCGTCATCCTTTAGTTCTCACGCACGGACTTCTGGCGACGAAGATCGTCTAATACTTGGCTTACGTAAGCTGAGAGCGTACCCAGATCGATGGTGTGTTCTGAAGCCAAGTTAAACAATGCGCCGCTTGGGACAGAGATGCCATGCCTCGTGATAGCTTCGACGTAGAGTTCGAGCGACTTATGGTCGCGTGGCGCAGCGATGGCGCGCTCATACTCGACCGCCACGTCCCGCGGCGACCGCAGGGCGGTCACGTGGGAGGAAAGCGCGTTGTAAAACACCTCGCCTAGCGTCAGTACCGGTTTCCCAGCGATGGCAGCTTCCCATCCTGGGGTACCCGTTATGGTGATTACGGCTTCGGACTTTGCTACTAGTTCCTGCGCGTTTCCATCTACAAGGTAGACATTAGGTGTTCGTGCCAATTCGTTATAAAAGCTCAGGCTCCGCCACCCGGCAGAGGCCATTGCGGGGTGCTCCTTAACGTACAGCGCCACGCCTACCGGCAGCGACTGCGCCACGTTGCGAACGACGGCCGCTTGGTCCACGCAGTAAGGAGCGTAGAGGTGGAGGGCGATCTCCGGCTCGGAGTGGAGTGGGAAGAATGCGTAGCGCGCGCTGGCCTCCGGCGCGCGGAAGGGGGACCGGGCCGAGAGTGCCGCGATACGCAGGCGGCGCGTGAAGCTGTCACGGAGCCGGTTTAGCGGGGGAATTTCCTGGAGGTCGCCGCGCGTCCGTCCTGTTACGCCGTCCACGAAGGCGTCCCGCCAGAGGCCAGCGCGCGCCAGAGGCCCCCTCGGCGGCAGCGTCTGGTCTACGTATGGCGCCGCGATCTCATCCGGTGAGGCCGGCACACGGCCAGCAAGGTGATCCCCCGCCTCGCGCAAGAGGCCCAGCGCCTCTGGGCCCGCCTCGGCCTCTGGCGTCGCGAGCAGTTCGCGATACGTTTCCTCAACAGTTGCAAAGCGCGAGTAGACCGTATCCGCGAGAACGTAGAGGTCGCCCAAGCGTGCGAGGTGAGGAACGATCACCGGGATGCCGCGCGCCTTGGCAATGCGTTCGGCCACAGGTCCGACGCCGGGGCTCGTGTCGCCGCCAGCGAAGAGAAGCAGGTCGGGCTGGAAGGCATCGAACTGCGCCTCCAAGCCCAGAAAGCGGTGCTGGAGAATAGAAAGCGTCTCGCTGCGCGTGAATGGTTTGCCATAGCGGACCAAGTCACGCGAGGTCGCAACCGAGATCCGCCGATCCGCGGTCACGAGGGGCCACAGGCGTGGATCGCCGTAGTCAGCTTCGAGCCTGGCGAGAACCGCGTTGTCGTAGTCGAAGCCGCTAGCGGCGGCTTGGTTGAGGAACTGCGCCTGCGTGGTAACGGATTCGAACAGATCCACCGAACGCATGTAGCACGTTCTCGACGCGAGGTTATGCTCCCGCGTGGTGATGCCCGCGAAGCGGGCCTCTGGCATCTGGCGGCGTATTTCCTCTGCGAGCTTGTGTGCCAGACGCTCGTCGTAGCCGGCGACGGCGAGGATGAGGACGCGCATCGCTAGGCGGGAAGGCGAGAGTTGACAAGCTCAACGAGGTCTGTAAGCGACTCCGCCCAGGCGTCGCACGGCACACCAGGAGCCGCGTTGAAAGCGATGGCCCACATCCCCGCCTCTTGCGCGCCCTCTAGCTCGTCCACATCGTGCGCGACAAAGGCGCACTGCGCCAGAGGCGAGCCTACGGCGTTGGCCGCCTCTTGATACGCCTCCCGCTCCGGCTTGACGTGACCGATGTCGATCGAGGTCACAACTGCGTCGAAGAGCCCATCCAAGCCGAAGCCATCCAGCTTTCGGCGGACGTCTTCGGCAGGCTGCTGCGTGTCGCTGAGCACGCCGAGGCGAAGGCCTCTAGCGCGGAGCGCTTCCAGCATCTCACGCGTGCCGTCGAAGGCGCGGTGGACTTCCTGCACCTCCGATCCCTTCGCCCGGGCTGCTGCTTCCCATTTGGGGAGATCGGCGTCGGGAATGTCAAAATCGGAGAGCAGGCGCCGAAAGCGGTCCCAGTATCCGACACGGCCCGTGTAGACGTCTACGAGCTGTGCTTCCCACCGCTCAACGAGCAAGGGGTACGTGATATCAACGCCAGAGGCACTCAAGCGCTCGGCAAGCCAACGGCGCCACGCTGTGGCGTCGTAGAGCACGTCACCGGCATCGAAGAGGACAGCAGAAAGAGGAGCAACAGTCATGCAGAGGAGTCGGGCTCCAGGTCGGCAAAGCGGATCTGCGTACCCGACTCCAAATCCCGCGCCACCCTTCGGCCCACCACTTCACCTCGGCGGCGCCATGGCACGCCCGTTCCCGGGCTGGTGAGTGTCAGTGCGTCCTCAGTGATCTCCGCTCCCGTCGCCAGAGGCCGGTTGAGCGTCAGGCTGCGCGAGAGCTTCTGCCGCGCCGACTCCGTGGCGGGATCTGCTGCGGGGTTGCCGTCACCCATCGCGCGCTCTGCCTCGCGGATGTATTTGACGAGGGTGCGCAACCCGCTTTCCTCCAATGCCCCTGCGTGATCCGTGCCTCTGGCGGCGCGCGAGAGGGTGACATGCTTTTCAACCACGCAGGCACCCATGACGGCGCCCGCAATGGACGAGGCGAGTCCCGTGGTATGATCTGAGAGCCCGATGAGCAGGCCTGTGGCCTCCCGCAGGGTGTCCATCGCCCGCAGGTTCACGCTGTCGATAGGCGTAGGGTACTGCGAGACGCAGTGCAGCACGATGATGGCCTCCGGCCCATCGCCCAGCGCATCGAGCGCGATCTGCAAGTCCTCCAGACCCGCCATTCCCGTCGAGAGGATGACCGGCTTGCCGGTCTGCGCGATACGCGCTAGAAGCGGCTCATTGTCGAGATCGCGCGAGGCGACTTTGTACACGGGGTTGCCTAGCCGCTCCATCATCTCCACTGAAGGGATGTCGCAAGCCGTGCAGAACCACACGAGGCCTCTGGCGTGGGCGTGATCGCGAATGACGCGGTGCTCGTCTTCGGTCAGTTCGAGCGCCTCGCGGTGCTCACCGTAGGTAGCGCCAAACGACTGCGGACCCTCATACGGTCGGTCGTACATCTCGCGACTGAGATCGCTCGCGATGTCACGCTTGGTGAGCTTGACCGCGCTCGCGCGGCAGCGCGCGGCCATCTCCACGAGTTCGAGCGCGGTTTCTAGGTCGCCGTTATGGTTCTGTCCGATCTCCGCCACGATGAAGGACGCCTGCCCCTTCCCCACCTTGTGGCCGGCCAGACGTACAACCTCCTCTGGCGCCTCGCGCTTCTCTAACCACGCATAGCATGCTTCAACCGTCGCGGGATCGCCAGAGGCCTCAACGTCGCGCAAGAGCGCTTCGATGCGCGAGAGGTCTTCGGCCGTATCCAACGTGAGTTGGCGCGATAGGCCTGGGCGCAAGCCGAACGCGTCCTCAGGCAGGATCAGCGCGCTGAACCGATCCGGCCGCGCAATCACAAATGGGGTGACGTGCTCGCGGTCGTACGCGCTTTCTGTTTCAGCGTGTGCTTCTCGCAACGCGCTCACGCGTACAATTTCCGGCACGTGAGGCGAGAGCCCCTTGATCCCAGCGTAGCCATACTCGCCAGAGGCATAGGCATGGACAAGCTGCCGAGTCCGATCAGCGTCGTACAGTGGGTTATCGGCGGTGAAGCGCAGGACCGCATCGGTGTCCGCGAGTTCTTGCGCTGCCAGCACGAAACGTGCGAGCACATCGCGTTCGGGGCCTCTGGCGCAGGCGACGCCTCGCGCCGCGCATACAGCCGCGATGGGATCATCTGCCGCTTCGTTGGATGTTGCGACGGTGATCGTATCAACGAAGTCCATCGCGCCAACCCGGTCCAGCACCCGTGAAAGCAACGGCGCTCCCGCCAGAGGCATCAACGATTTACCGCGCAGCCGCTGGCTTCCCATCCGGGCCTGGATGATTGCGTGGCATGTAGGATGGGAACGGATGGACTCTGTCATTCCAATGGGTTTGTCCACGGAAACGGGCGCGGAGCATCCATGCAAGCTAATCCGCGCGCCGAACGCGCCTTCTCGTTCCCATAGAAGATTCCATTGCAACCTTATGCCGCAATACCCTCCGTCGCTGACGGAGGCGTTACTCCTGTGCGCGTTCGGCCTCGATTGCTGGCGTGTGGCGCCCGTCCAACCATGACTGAAACATCAAGACAGTCCAGAGAGGGTACTCCAGCGAATGGGTCCCGGCGAGATGCTGTGCCCAGGCCTCGCGGATAGGTTCGGGCTCGAAGATGCCCTCCTCTCGGAGTCTCTTTTCATCGAGCAACGCTTCGGCCCAGCCCCGGAGAGGGCCACGCAGCCAGTCGTAAAGGGGTAGGTCGAAGCCGGACTTCGGCCGGTCGATTAACGGCTGCGGCACGTAACGGTAGAGCACCTGGCGAAGCGCCCATTTCGTGGTGCCGTCGCGGAGCTTGAGGCCGAGAGGGAGGCTCCACGCATGTTCCACCACGCGATGGTCCAAGAGCGGCACCCGGGCCTCCAGGCTTACGGCCATGCTTGCGCGATCCACCTTGGTTAGGATCACGTCGGGGAGATAGCGCAAGAGGTCCACGAGCATCGTTTGAGAAGCGATGTCGGGTAGTCCCGCAAGCTCGCTGGGATGCGCTGGCGCGAGCCCGTCAGCGCCGCGCACAAGGCGGGCCGCGTCCTGCCACTGCGCCGAGGAGCGCTCGAATACGTCCAGCGGGGACGACGCTGAGAGTACGCCGGCGAGCTTGTGCAGCTTGTAGCCGGGGATCCGGAGGCGGAGCGACGGCGGGAGCACGGGCGCGAACCGTTCGAAGAGGTCGTTCCACGCCTCTGGCGATACGGCCTCAATCCCGCGCGAGACCGCGCCGCGCACCCAGCGGGGGGCCGGGCGGATGGCGCGCCACACGCGCTCGGTCCACTGGTGGCGGTTGTAGCCCGCGAAGAGCTCGTCGCCGCCGTCGCCCGAGAGCGCGACTGTCACGTTACGGCGGGCGAGCTGGGAGACGAGGAACGTCGGCAGCATGGAGGGGTCCGCAAACGGCTCGTCCTGACTTGCGGCCAAGGCCGGCAGCGCGGCCAGCGCGTCTTCCGGGCTCACTACCAGCGATGTGTGATCCGTGCCGAGGTGTTTGGCGACGGCCGCGGCGTCTTCGCCCTCGTCGTACTGCGCGTCGTGGCTGCCAATTGTGAACGTTTTGACGGGCCGGCTGCTTTGTGCCTGCATCAGCGCCACCACCGTCGAGGAGTCCACGCCGCCAGAGAGGAACGCCCCCAGCGGCACATCGGCCAGCATCCGCGCGCCCACGGCGTCGCGCAAGAGGCCGTCCAGCGCGTCGACCGCGGCCTCTGGCGAGCCGGTGAATGGGGACGCCTGGCCCCGCGCGGCGACGGCGGCACCGGACCAGTACACCTCCTCCTCGCCCGCATCCAAGTGGGGCGCCTGGTACGTCACGATGGAGCCCGGCATGAGCTTCCGAGCCCCTTCGTACACCGCATGAGGGGCGGGGATACACCCGTAACGCAGGAGGAGCGCCACAGCCTCGCGGTCGATCTCGCGGCGGAACGCCGGGTGCCGCGCTACGGCCTCCAACTCCGACGCGAACGCGACCCCCCCTCCTTCCAGACGCCCGACGTACAGCGGCTTGATGCCGAGCCGATCTCGTGCCAGAACGAGTTCTCCGTGCTCACGGTCCCAGATCGCGAGCGCGAACATTCCCACCGCGCGCTCCAGCGTTGCGCGGATGCCCCACGCCTCGAAGCCCGCCGCCAACGTTTCCGTATCGGAGTGTCCCCGCCACTCCACGCCGTCTATGTCGGCGCGGAGGTCGAGGTGGTTATAGACCTCCCCGTTGAACGCGACGACGAACCGGCCGCTAGCAGAGCGCATCGGCTGCGCGCCAGCCTCTGAGAGGTCCAGGATGGAGAGCCGGCGGTGCCCCAGCGCCACCCGGCCCGTCTCCTCCGCCCATACGCCAGAGGCGTCGGGGCCGCGGTGCACGATACACGCGTTCATGCGCGCGACCTCGGCCTGGCGCTGGGCCGCGCTCGTGGCGGGGGCGAAACATCCGGCGAGTCCACACATGTCGTTAGGGGTTGCGGCGTCGCGCCGCGTCTGCGACCTCGGCCATGGTCAGCGAGGCGAACCCGTAGCGGTCGCGAAGTCGTTCGAAGTGGTCGAGCAGCGCGTCGAGGTCCCGTAAGCTCTCCTCGGGATAGGTCCCAAAGTTGTGGGGGTGCCACCACAGGTGGTACACCTGCTTCCGGCGTGCCGCCGCCGTCATCCCTTGCCGGAGACGCCGGAGGTGCAGCGGGCGCAGGGGCGCGAGTCGCGGGGAGACGGGGCGGAGGAACTGGCTAGCCCGCACGTCGGCTAGCCCGTCCGGCCGGAGGACGCTGTCCCACCGCACGACGTCGTCCCGGACCGGGAGGTACGAGTCGGCTAGCCGCGCGAGTCGGCGCGGGAGTTGCCGCCCCATCGCACCGTCCTCGGCGCGCCAGAGTCTACCTTCGGGGTTACCGCGGTAGACGTCAATTCCAACATCCGGAAGAACGGCTAGAAAGGCATCGCCGCTCTGGTTCCTCGGGAAGACGATTGAGCGCACGGGCTCGCCAGAGGCCTTCTGGGCGGCGCGGAGGTCGGCCCGGAAGGTCTCGGGCGTGGCGCCGGGCTCGCCGCAGTAGTAGTGCGAGAACGTGTGCGTGGCGAGCTCCTGGCGGGGCGCCGCGCGGATCTCGTCGACGAGGCTCGCGGCGAAGTGGAGCGGGTCCTCGCTCTCGCCGCTCCCCACGGGCTCGGCATAAGGGTCCAGCGCCGCGTCCGCGTACGCGGGGCGGGACGCGGGCGAGAGCGCCTCCTGCTCGTCCCGCGTCCGCGCAAAGAGGAACCCGACCGTCGCCCACGTGCAGGCCACGCCCCGGGTCTCGAACCTCCGCAGCGTCTCCGTCACCACGCCGCGCGCGGCGCGCAGCGCCTGGGCGTACGGAGCCTCTGGCGGCGTGTGGTCGCGCACGCCCCAGTGCAGTTCGAAGTCGACCGAGAGCACGAAGGCACCAGAGGCCACCGTCGGTTGGAGGTCGCTCACGTCGGCACCGGACGGGTCCCGGCCCCCCGCATCGGGAAGCGCGGTGGTGCGGGGGGAATCGCACTACGCCTCCTCGTCTCTGCGGCCACCGCCATCGTACCAGCCTCTACGATGAGGAAGAACAGGGGGAAGACAAGGACCCGTTGCCTCGCGATGATCCCCAGGTTGCCGAGGTTCATCCCCAGCGCGATCACGTAAAGCGCCGTAAAGGGGATGGCGAAGCGGAGGGCGAGGTGGTTCCGCCACACTCTGAACATGGCTGCGATTTGACGCCTCCTCACGAAGATGATCCCCCACATCATCGACACTTCTATCGCGGCGAAAGCAGCCGTCACGTTGTGAGCCTCCCATAGGAAAGGACGGAATAGGACGTTCAAGATGGACACAAAAACACCAACAGGACTCATTGATGCAGCGCCAACCTCGCTACCACCCTGAGTGGAGTTATTGGCGTTTGTCGCCACGTAGTCCTCGACAGTCCCTACGCCATCCATCTCCACAGCGAATCTCAAGGAGTACCACATCATCGCAAATCCGATCCCCAGAAGTGCCGCCCCTTGCAAGATGCGGAGAGGCGTCCACCGCTTGAAATCCAGAAATGTGGAGAGCACCATAGCCATCGCAAACACGGCTACCACCTGCGGCCGGATGACGAAGACTACGCTGAGCCCCGCCACAAGGAGCGCCCAACGTGTGCGCCCGTCGTACCGGAGGTACGCCAGCGTCGCTACCCCGAGTCCAAACGTCATCAGCGCCTCCTTGCCGATACTGGACGGCCAGAACCACAGCGATGGGAATAGGCAAATCCACGCCATGTATCCCGTCGAGGACGCTCGGGGCAGGCTGTTCTCAAACGCGCGGACGTAACACAGAAGCCCCACGAACGCAATCAGCGCGTATGCGAAGAACACAGCCATGATGTTCTGCCCGAGGAACACCATAATGAACCCAGCCGGGTACGGAATGATGTTCGACCCCATCCAGTCCCTCCCGCCCCACCACTGGGTGCTATCCCAGAACGGAGAGAAGTCGAACTGAGCGAAGTGCAACGCGTGCGACCCCGCGAGCTTGTAGTACCGGATAGCGTCCGCCTTAATCCCATCGCGCAGCAGCACGCCCACAACGCGCGCGGCGAGCCCTCCCCAAAGCAACCACTTCAGCGCTGGCCGGAGTCGGGACGTCGAGACCCCGAAGGCGATAAACAAGTAGACCATCAGCATCGCCACGACGCCCAGGGGACTGTCGTAGAGTGGGATCAGCTCTAGGTTTATCTCTCGCATGTCTGACTTAACGGGCTAGAAGAGTTCGAAGGCGCCGATGGACGAGCTCCAATTGTTCAGAAGAGTAGGGCGCGGAACCCCGGGTGCAAGGTCCAGGGGGTAGACGGTGAGCGTGGGTCCGGACCGGGGCACAGGGACGTACCCCGCTCGCGCGAGGTCGCTCCAGCGGGCCTCTGGCGTCGGCATCACGATCACCGCGTCCACGTGCGCCAAGCGGCCCGCTCGGCGGAGCAGCACCCGCGCGTTTCGGCGCGATTCCGCCGATTCGTTTGCCACCACGTCGCACACGCGGAGTTCGCGGATCCGCCCGCGGAGGCGGGTCTTCACGACGAGCAACGCGCCGCCGCTGCCGTCCCCGCGCACTGCGACGTGGTAGTCGGACCCCGGAATGGCGCCGTAGCGCCATCGGAGGTAGTCGAGAGTAGGAGCGGTGTGGTACCGCCCTACCCCGCCCGCCCCTGCGGCGTCTACGATGGACGCCACACCGGGAGAATCGAGCGCTGTTACCGCCGCCTCAGCGCGCACGGTGGGCGCCAGAGGCGAACCGTCGCCGCTCAACAATCCCCTCGCCGCGCGAAGGGGTCGGACGGGCCGGACCCAGACGGTAGGGTTCCCGACGACTTCCCAACCCATCTTGAGGTATCCCGGACGGCTTTTATCGTTTGGAGTGTTGAACACCATCGCGACGCCCTCTTCGCCCATTTCATCGCGGAGACGGACGGTGAGGCGACGGAAGATCCCACGCCCCCGGTAGTCGGGATGTGTCGCCGTGTCGACGGCGCGGACGGCTGGAACCGGTCGCCCCTCGCATGTCCACATCCACCTCATAAATGTCCGGAGCCCAACGAGTCGCCCGGCGTCCTCGGCGACGAGGACAGGCGATGTGCCGAACGGGTTGCGCTCGTGCTTCCAACGCCAAAACTCCGCCGACCATTCCACGGCGTCGTCTGGCCCCATGCTCTCACGGATGAGTTGAATAATCGCCCCCTCGTCCTCTGGCGTCGCTCGCCGGATCGTGAGGCCGTCCGCTTCGGGCGTGCCCGCGGCGTGTGGTCCCGTTGCGCTCATGCCTCTGGCGCGCCGAGCACGCGGGTATAGATCGATTCCAGCTCGCCCTGCATCCCGCCCATGCTGAACCCCTCCACCACCGTGCGGCGCGCCGCGAGCGCGGTCCGGCGTCGGCGTGCCGGCTCTGTCAGGAACGGGACGAGCGCGTCGGCGAGGCCCGTAGTGTCGCCAAACCGCCGGACAGCCCCGTTCTCCCCGTCGGCGACCAGCTCCGGGATCCCGCCGACACCCGTCACGACGGGCGGGAGGGCCATCGCCATCGCCTCCAAGAGCGCGATTGGGAGCCCCTCGAACTCCGAGGTCATGAGGTACGCGTCCATCGCGGCGAGGAACGGGCGCACTTTCTCTTGGAACCCGACGAGTAAGACCGACTCGCCCAACCCACGCGCCTCCACGCCCGCTTCCAGTTCGGCGCGCAGGGGTCCGTCCCCGATCACAACAAACCGCGTCTCTGGGACCCGGTGCGCCACCTTCTGCGCGACGTCCAGCCAGTGGTCCAGCCTCTTCTGCGGGCGGAAGACCGCGACGGTGCCCACGACGGGGGCCTCTGGCGCGATGCCGTACTCGGCCCGCACCGCGTCCCCCGAGTACGCCTCGGGGTCGAATGTGGACACGTTCACGCCGTTCAGCACGGTATGGACGGGGACCTTAGCACCGGCGTGGGACTCGATGGACTCGGCTACGTCGCCCGACACCGCGATGGCAACGTTCTGCCACCCCCACGTCGCGAGGTTCAAGCGTCGCGTGACGGGGTGGTACCGCTCCATCACGTTGTGCTCGGTGTACACCACGGGGACGCCCGCCATGCGGCCCGCCACCCGCGCGACGACTCCAGAGATGGGCAGGTGAGCGTGCACGAGGTCGATGCCGTTCGTGCGGAGGTATGCGGCGACCCTCCGCGCCGAGAGCAGCGTCCGCGCCGTCCCCCCAGCGTTGAAGCACCTCACCCCAGCGCCGAGGTCGCGCAGGGGCTTTTCGCCAGCGTCTTTCCACGGGAGAAAGTACCCGTAACTGTACTCGAACCGCTCGCGATCTGCCTTGGCGAGCCCTTCCTCTAGCAGTACCTCGGCCCCGCCCCTGCCGAGGCTCTTAATCAGATGGAGAACGCGGATGCTCACAGCGCGGCGCGGGACGGGAGAAGCGGGGTGAAAGGGAGTGTACAGCCCGGGGGTGCGGGTTCGAGGCGGCGCTCTCAGTCTTCGCATACCGTTCGCCAGAGGACCGTGCGGCGACGCGCGGCGGTCGTTTGCTCGCGCCTCCGGAGCGCAGCATAAGCAGCCCCCTCTTCATCGATGTGACGCGCCCGGTATGCCCCCCCTCCCGACTTAATCGGACGACTCCTCGTCGGCGTGCTCAGTGGCCTCCGCGCCGAAGCGCTCTCGGATGGCGAGCAGCCGTCCTGCGGCGCCCCGCGGGACGAGCACAGTCGTATCGGGGCGGTTCTCGCCGCCGAGGCGGAACTTGTAGGACTCTGTCCCGCGAAGGAACTCGTAGCGGCTCAGCCCGCCATCTATGGCTCGCTCAATTGAGTTTGTTTTGAGGACTTTACCTGGGGACACCTCGTAGTAATCAGGGTCCCACCCCGTCTTGTACTCGTAGAACCCTCCCGCGTACTGGAAGCCCATAAGCCCAGCGCGGATCACCCCGCTGGCATCGGTGAGCGTTGAGACCCAGAGTCCGTCGCTGTCGCGGTACCGCCCCTCGCCGATCGCTTGGAGCACGCGGAGCCGCTGCTCGTCGAAGAGGCCGGAGCGCCCGAGGGTTTGCTGCCTCGCGATGTGGAGCGCACCGATCCCTTTCAGCACGTCGGCCGTGGCCTCCCCGGGTTCGTACCACCGGAGGCTCAGGCCGGCGTCCTCGGCCTTGCGGCGGTGGCGCCGGTTGTTCTTCCGCGTTTTCCGGCTCCAGAGCGCCTTTACGGCCTCAACATCCGAGAGGTCCGCCACGGGGCAGGTCGCGGTCTTCGTCAGCGCGCCCTCGACCTCTGGCGGGGCGAGCGGCCCCAGTGATTCCAGCAAGACCGAGCGGCCAGGGCGCGCGCCGAGCGCGGCGTGGAACAGCGCGCGTGCGAGGTCCTCGGACTCCGCCAGAGGCCCCAGCCGATCGGCCGAGCCCGCGCCCGAGCCCGCGACGCCCAGGTAGGCGAGGGGGAGCGGTGCGTAGCGGTGGACGGCCCGCGTGAGTTCGGCGAGGACGAACGTCCCTACCAGTGCGCCGTCGGCGTCGCGCGCCGTCAGGGCGAGAAGGGGCGCCTCTGGCGCGTACGCCTTCTGCCACGCGCGTACCCACTGCGGGCTTTGGAAGAACGAGCCCCCCACGTTATACACCAGCGCCTCCCACTCGTCGGTGAAGGCTGGCGAGATGGTTTCCTCAGTGATCTGGAACGTCGGCACGGCGGCTTCGGAGGGGGGCTGCATAGAGATGCCGCCGGGTCTCGGGGGAGAGCGGGCGGGCGCTTTTTAAGAGGGGAGGTCGCGCGCCCGAGTCCACGAGCGGCCGAGCACGCGCGTTCGGGTGTACTCGCGGAACGGGCGGAACCCCACTCCTTCGATGGCCCGGCGCGACGGCGTGTTCGTCATCTTCGTCGCAATAAAGGCCTGCTCGGCGCCAGAGGCCGTGGCGTCGTGAAGCATTTTGCGGATGTTCTCCGCGTAGAGCCCCTGACGGCGGAACGCTGGCTCGGTGTAGAAGTCCACGAGCATCACGCCCGGCTTGCCCGTCACGAGCACCGCTCCGGCTGAGCGCAGCCGGATCTTGCCCTCGAAGGGCGTGGCCCACCCCCAGTGGGCAAGGTTGCCGTTGAACGAGACGGTGTAGAACTTGGACCCGGTCCGCGCCCGGTCCTCAACCCGATTGCTAAACGAGGGCGACGCCCGAGCAGAGCCGTCGGGTACCGGGGCGTCGTGCGCCGAGGGGTCGTCCACCGCCACGCGAGGCGAGTCCTGCGCGATCTCCGGCGCGGGAAGGTCTACGACGTAGTAAATGTAGACGACTCGGTGATACAATCGGTCGCGGACCTTCCGCCAGAGCGTTTTGAGGAAGTGTGCCATCCGCGTCAGCGAGTGATTTCTCGGTAGAGGTCTAAAAATGCGTGGACGCTCGCGTCCAAGCTGTACTCGTCGCGCACGAATGCCCGGGCGGCTTCCCCCCACTCAGCAAGCGTCATCGGCTCTCGGATTAGCCGGAGCACTGCGCCAGAGGCAGCAGCCTCGTCCCCCGCCTCAATGACAGCACCGGTCTCTCCGTCACGGACAGCCTCGCTGACACCGCCCACGTCGTACGCTACCGTAGGGATCCCTTGGGCGGCCGCCTCAAGAACGACGCCCGGAATCCCTTCCGTCCGGCTGGGAAGCAAGAGGACATCGGCGCCAGCCATCAAAGCGGGGACGTCCTCGCGAATGCCGAGGATGTGTACGTGAGCAGGAGCGGACCTCTCGACGGCTTCGTAGAGAGGTCCGCCACCCACCAACACTAGCCGGACGTCGCGGTCCGATTCCGCACGCACGCGCTCAACAATGCGGATAAGTCCCGCGTGGTTCTTCTCTTCCGAGAAGCTCCCAACGTGCAACACCACAAAGGACCCGGAGGGGACGCCCGCTTCGGTAAGCGCCCGGCGGCCCTCGTCAGCGCGTACCCTTGCTCCCACGTCTACGCCTCGCCGGACCACTCGGACGACCGCAGGGTCGAGGCCGTACTGGCGGAGGAGATCGTCGCGGCTTGCTGCGCTAACCGCAGCCGTCACGTCGGCCCGTCGGAGCAGCCACCCGGTCCATGCCCTCTGAGCTCTGTGCCGCACCCAGTCGCTGGAGAGCCCGATGTTGCAATACACCACGGGCACCCGCGTCCGCCCCCACGCCTGCGCAAGCGCGACGTATTTCATGACCGCCCCCCCGTTGGCCTGGATCACATCGGGCCGCGTCTCGCGGATGTGCCGAGCGGTCGAGCGGACGATCTCCAAACTCATTGACGCCAAAGGCCCCGACGTGAGGTCCACGTTTGTGACCTCTGGCGCCAGAGGCTCCACGGGGGGTGCTGCCAAGCCGGCGAAGGAGACCTCGTGCCCGAGGGCGGCGAGGGCTTCGGAGAGGTCCGAGGCGAAGACTTCAGCCCCTCGCCTCTGGCGGCTTGAGACGAGTTGCGCAATGCGGAGCGCCAGGGGCATACGAGAGCGGGGTCTAAAGGAATATGTCAGGTCACTCTGCGCAGACATTGCAGGCTGCCCCTAACCCTCGGGTACGGGAACAGTGCTGCCCTTACAATCCGGTGTACTTCTTTATCAGCGCCCGGATCGGCCTCCGTGCCTTCAGGTAATATCGCTTGGCTAGGTTCGGGCTGGGGTTGCTGTGAGGAAAATCCTCCAGGGGTATAGCCAAACCCAGGTACGTGCAGATCTCCCCCCACCCATGCCCGTTCTCCCAACACATCTCCGCAAAATTATCCCGCCCCCTGAAGTAATCCCTTACCTCTTGATTGTGATTCTCATACATTTCTATGTAATCTTTTTTGCCAGAACCCTCGCCCACGAGGCCTCGCACAGACAAACTCATGTCTTTCCCCTTCAGCTTTGCATGCCTCCGCAAGCTGTCGTACCAGATGTCGCCACTCTTTCTTGTAGTCAGAATAAATTTGCTATCAGGAAACCTCTCATCAAGCTCCTTATACATAAGAGCCCAGGGATAGTCCTTGGCAAAATCAAACTTGTCGACCTCGAACAACAAGCGGTCCATCTCACCACTACTGTATAGCTCAAACATGTCATCATCTGAACCAACTGTCGAATAGCCCAATAGGTGAAAACACTTTCTAAGAGTAGTCGTGCCAGTTCTACCCAGTCCTATCCCAAAAACTTTCTGCTTCATGCCCGGATCGGATTTATAATTTTAAGTCGGGGTCCCGGCAACCTTCAGCCGAGTAAGAGACGGGTGACGAGATGCGGAATATAATAGCCACTCAGACTACTGAGCCCGTCAAGCATGAGGAAACGCTTTTGCCGATCAGCAGGAAACAACCGATTGGCCGCCTGCCCAACGCTCCGCCCTGATGGCTATGTGCGCGGGCGGTTCAGGGACGCCCTAGAGCTTGGTGCACCGCAGGATGTAAGCCGCTTAGCGTGACCCGTAGCCGTTCCAATGATGCGGTCGCGTCGATGCGTAGGCGAGAAATCCGGAGAGGATCCGGTATCGGGCTCCGCGCCATACGGTGATCGAACAGAAACGCTGCTCGAAAGCCGCATGCTTCAGCTGCTTCTCGAACTCTAGGGTCATGGTCCCCATTGGGATACGCGAGCGCGCGCGGAGCATGGCCCAACACCTGAGCCAGCTCGCGCTGCGACGTAGCCAGTTCTTCTCGGATCGTATGTGTTGAGCACTCGTGGAGGCACGGGTGCGTCATCGTGTGGTTGCCGACTTCGACCCCGCTGCGCTCAAGTTCCACGAGTTCGGACCGACGTAACTGCAGCATCCGAGGCGCAGGCTCTCGCGCCGTACGCCTTAGCGATTCGATAGCAAGAAGGCGCTTCGAGTTCGAGATCCTCTTAAGCGTTCGAACCACCCCGAATGGGGACTCCCGAGGGTCGATAATGTCAGCCCGCCCCCCTCTGCGAACTAGGTCTTCGACTTCGTCCCACCAAAATGGCGCGTCTGTGTCTAATAGGCCGGCAACGACAAACGCTGCGGCTGGAATCTGCCTTTCAAGCAGGATCGGCGCGGCGACTTCTAGCACACTTCGGTCGCCGTCATCGAACGTTACCAGAACGGCGCGGGGGGGCAGCGGCGTCTTGTTCTCAATAGCGTGGATGATGTGGTCTAAGGAAACCGGGCGGCGAAGCTCGCGAACTAGGTCCATCTGGCGCGCAAACTGCGCGCCGTCTTCGACGCTATGGTACGCGAGAACAGCTAGGTCTCCCCGTGTCCGCCATCGGTGCGCGGCCTGGAACGGAGAGCGTGCAAGCGCGCTGTCGATCGTCTTCGATAGTCTCGCAGATCCCATCATTGTACTCGTCCGCGGAGCCGGGCGAGCGCTTGCTGGCCCACGCGAAACGCGCGGGTCGCGTTGGAGTAAATAGCCCACCCTGCCCTCGGCGGATTGATCATTGATGGCCTGTCGTACCCAAACCTCTCCCCCATGCGGAGCACGGCTTCGGAGGGTTGGTACCCAAAGCGGCTGTCCTCTCGCCACTTCTGGACGGACCGCGTGTGGAGCCTTGAATCTGGTTCTTGCCCAACACCCAGCGCGAATGCCACGAGAGAGTCGAGTTCGGCCGGATCCGAAGCGATGTCCTCGTACCGAACGACCCGTAGCGAGTCTCCCATGTCGTCCTTAAATCTCAACAGGTTTCCGTAAGCTCGGACCCACTCACGCTCTCTGACTTCGGGTACGTAGCGCCAGCGGCTCCACATTGAGTAGAGCGTGTCGACAGGGTTGCGCACAAGCCCGACAAAACGGAACTCCACGTCGCTCAGTTCGCAAGAGGCCCTCCGCATCAGCGAGAGCGCGGAGCGTGAGTGGAGGTGATGCGGTGACTTTTCGAACAGCGCAGGCGCATATGCTTCGCACAACGCCCGCCACCCATCCAACACAAGCGCCTCATGATCTGAAGGAATGGAAAAACCAGGAACGTTTTCCCTCAGGAGATACTCTAGTTCCGCCCGCGCACGGCTCCGGGTATACGGGACGTCACGGCTATACCGCATGGCAGGTTGTTCCATCTCCAATACGGCAGCCGCTTTCATCCAGTATAGCGTCTCCTCCTCCATATGCGGAGTACTGCCTAGCGTCCGCGCACCAGCGCGAAGAAACTCACGCTGAACGGCGCTGGAGCCGGAGGACTTATCTGATAGGAGGATTATGGAGGTCATACTGCGGACGAGGCGGTCTCAATACGCATGGAGGCGTCGGCACTCTTCCACAATGCTATTTCCTCCTTAAACCTCCACCGCAGCAACCTGTCTTTGGCGTGGAGATACACCTTTGAGGAGGTCTTCTCCACGAGGAGACCACGCCCAATTGCCCAAGGCTTTATTTTAGTGAAATGCATAAATTTAACGCCGCTTTTCATAATATCACTATACATTTTCTTGTTTATATGTTTGTTTGAGATAATAAGATTCCACTTGGGATGAAGACACTCAACTGGAACACTATCGTCATTAAGATATTTGTTTATGACAGCCTGATCAGCAAAGTGACCAAACCTCATACCCCTCAACGTTTTTACTAAATTGCCAAACGTTTCCTTACATGGCCGCAACACCATAACGCCCGTGTTAAACATCATCCTTTGACCCACAGACGCCCCTACATTTTGCCCGTAATCTGGAGCCATTGCCCAAGGCTCGATATGTTCGAGAGGGCGCAGATCTCCAAGACACAACATATCAGCGTCTAGGTATACTAATTTTTCGTACTCGTCAAGGCCGAACAGGTAAAGCTTGTTCATATTGAACATCTTTTTTGCATTAAGACCAGTCCCGGCCCCCAAACCATCCAACTTGTCCAGGTTTATAACCCTAACCCCGGGTAACTGTCTGAGAGTACTCTCATTATTTGCAGACAGCCCACGAGAAAGTACGACGAGCTTGAAACTTTCTAGCTGAGAGTTATATATTATACTTTTGTACAGACATAATATACCTGGAAAAAAACAGATCATTCGTATAACTAGCGAACGTAATCATTACTTTTTACCCCCACTGCTCTGCAGAGTTGCCCGATTCGGTTCCTCCGCCACTATGCCTATATGCGCAGGCCTAGTATGTAAGGCCTCTGACGTCACTACGGCGAAGTTCGGGAGCTGAACGTTCATCCTCAGGTAGTCGTACACGTCTTCGATCCCAGGCCGTATAGCCTCTGGCATATACGGAAACGCAATGTCGAGAGCGAGAACATCGCATCTTCCACCGAAGAGCATGGCAGCATTCGGCAGGAATGAGGAGTAGAACCCGATCACGTGGCGGGGAACGACCCCACGGTGCGCGAGGGCGACCTCCAACGCCTCTGGCGGCCGCCACGTCCTGCATCCTAGTGCAGACTCAATAGCCGCGATGACGCTCGCGCTTTCTTTCCCATGGGGGACGTAGGTGATGGGGGTACGGGCCCATTCCTGAATGCCCTCAAGGTGTGTAATGTAGTCATCAAGGTCTATCCAACCGTAGTCGACGTATGGCCCCCCAATGATGAGCGCCTCATTTGCGGTCGTCACAGACCTGAGTTTCGCCCCCAGAACGGAGTACTCATTGTGTCGGAGTGTCCACGACGGGGGTAGATCTACGTCGTAAATGGTGAACAGCGTTCCACGTGTGGGGTACCGCGTATCCAGCCGCAAGCCTTTTTCTACCACTCTGGCCAAGACACTTTGTATGGGTTGGTCTCGGAGCCGCTGGGCAACGACGATGGTAGCCGTCCCGTCATCGATCAATACCAACTCGGCAGGGTCGAGCGCGTTGGCGACATGGCGGAGCCTACGGTCCAAGATGTTACCGAGAACTAAGCGTCCGCCCTTTAGGTCTGGTGGCAGCAACTGCGCGAACATCCGGACGTGGTCAACCGTTCGGCTCGCTCGGCCTAAGGCAGAGCGGCCGAGCCACCGGCTCAGCCTCCCGATGTCCCTTCCGTAGGAATACCACCGCACGTCCCCCCACGGTTCTTTGGGTTCCCCAAGCCGTATGCGCATCGCCTCTGGCGCTACGAGGAGGGAGGACTCGAAGGAGAACCCAAGCGAGGCCGCGGCCTCTACGACGTTGATGTACTGCATGCGCGTAGACGCGATGCAGACCGTCTCGAACTGAAGGGGGGGGGAGATAGGCAACGGTTTCAAAGGGGCAACTCGGGTACGGAAGAGATCACCACGCGGTCCACCCTCCGTCCACAATCAGATTTTGACCCGTCACGTAGCTGGAAGCGTCTGAGCATAGATAGATCAGCGCCCCTACCATCTCTTCCGGCCTACCCATCCGGCCCATCGGCGTTCGCGCCGCGTAGTTCGATGTGAAGGCCTCGTTCTGACCGCTTTCCACCCCTCCAGGCGTGAGGGAGTTCACGCGGATGCCATGCTGCGCCCACGTCGTCGCGAGGTAGCGAGTCAGGGACACTACGCCCCCTTTCGACGCCGCGTACACCGCCGGAGTGTTGATCTCTTGCCCGAGGTATTGGGACCCCTCATAGATCCGGCTATCTGGCCCTACCACCCCGTAGATAGACGCCGTTTGCACGATGGCTCCGCCGGCCCCCTGCGCTATCATCTGGCGGCCAACGGCGCGGGCCATCCAGAACAAACCGTCCAGGTTGACGCTCATGATCTTTCTCCACTCCTCTACTGCGTAATCCTCCGTCGGCGCGAAAAATGCTTCTAAGTCGTTAGACTTTGACGCAGCATTGTTATGGAGGATGTCAACGCGTCCTAACTCGCTCGCTACGAGTCGAACCGTGTCGTCCACGGCGGCAGGGTCACTCACATCACAGCCCACCCCTACCGTTCGGACACCGAAACGCTCCCGCAGAGAATGAGCCGCCTCAATGGCGGCTTCCTCCTGAAGATCGACCACCGCCACTGATGCGCCGTATTCAGCGAGGCCTGCGCAAAAGTGCGTACCGAGCAACCCGCTCCCGCCGGTTACGAGTGCCACTTTGCCGGTCAGGTCGAATAGTCCTCGATAAGATTCAGTCATAGCTGCGGGTATCTCTCGACTCGTAAAGAAAGCGGACCCACTCTGCATCAAGCGGCGAATCGACATCTACGGACCGCTCTTCAGGCATTTCGTACAGTAGCGTGTCTGGGTTGAAGGGAGACTGCCAGTTTGTTAGCCCCTCGCGCGTCCATACGTACACAGAAGCGTTCATGTCGAAGCAGGCCGGAGCGTCCTGCCGGCGACTAACGGACGAATCTAAACGCTTGCTCAGTTGCACGTGCCCGGCAGCGTCCAACTCGACGAGGTTGAAATATGGAGACCGACGAGCAGGCATCGCCGTAATGACTTGAGAAACACCCCGGGTTTCAAGAAGGCCGACGGCGCCAACAATGTCAGCAGGGACACGCAGCGGTGAGGTTGCATCCAAGTCTACAAGCGTGTCGTAGTGCATGCCGGTCTCTGCTTCTGCCGTTTGCACAGCGTGCTGGATAACAGGGACTTTGGGCGCGCGGTCGGTAGCGAGATGACCCGGCCGCTTGATGATTACCTCGGCACCCCACTCCGAAGCGACTTGGAGGATCGCTTCTGAATCGCTGCTCACTGCTACGACTCCGAACAAGCCACTGGCGAGCGCCTGCTCGATAGAGTGCGCCAGGAGAGGCTTCCCTCCTAGATCCATGAGGTTCTTTCCCTCAACGCCTTTCGAGCCGCCTCTGGCGCAGATAGTACAAAGTCTAGTCATCGGCTAGGGATCGGCGCGGGCGCGCTCAGTGAGAGGGGACGTAGCGAGGACTCTACTTCAGCGACAAGGTCCAGCACGTCAAGGGCTTCTTCTGCCGTGCAGGCATCCCCACCTCCTGCCAAGATCGCCGCGTGTTGGGCACGGTACGTGTCGTCCCGACCTACTTCGAACAGAGTCCTCACGCCGTCCTCTTGGATATACCCCTCCGTAAGGTTGAGTTCAAGTGTACGGGCGTCTGTGTTAACCAGTACGGAACGGCGCCCTACGCGGTCGAGGTAATTGAGGTGGACGGTCGCCACCGGGCACTTCTCGAACGAAGCCAAAATCCCTACGGCGTCCTCGGTATTGATTTCCAAAGAGCTAAGGTGGCCGCCGCGCGCTTCAGCTTGCTTCCACCCCCCCAGGATCCAGTTGAGATAGTCCAACTCGTGACTAAGGTCCCGAAGCACCCCCCCGCCCTCCTCCTTCCGCGCGGAGTACGTGGTGCGGTAGTCCCGATTCGGGCGCCACAATGGGAGGTAGTGACCTACATACGCCTGCACCGATAGAACGCGCTCGCCACGAAGCCGCTGGCGTAAGTGCTGGACGCCCGGATGGAAGCGGAGGTTGTACGCGACGTAGCACGCACTGAACCCGTTCGGCGGGAAAGAGCCAGGCTGGTTGAATAGAGGCTTTTCTACGAGGAGAACGCCCTCGAATCCACAGGTTACGAGTTCCTTGACGGTCCGCCGATGCTCCTCCGTCCGGTTGGCGATAACGACGTACTCCGGATGGTGCTCGCGGATGGCTTGTGAGAGCGCGCCGTATCGACGGGAAACGTCGACCGGCCTTCGGCTCACGACGCCTACATCGTGACCATCCTCTTCGAGGATGCGAGTATGCCGCGCTCCGATAGAGCCGTACCCCACGACGAGCGCCCTCATGCGAACACCTCATCGAAGTGCCCATTCGCGCGGTGAAAATCCTCCGGCTGGCCAATGTCCATCCAGTACTCCCGGATTGGGAACGCCGCGACGGACCTCTGCTCGCTGATCAGTTGAGTGAAGAGGTCTGGCATATCGAACCTCTCGCCGGTCGGAATTAGCGACAGCGCGCTGGGATCTAGCACGTAGACGCCGCCATTGACGAGGTACCGCTCGGTCGGCTTTTCGCGGATATCCACGATGGAGTGCTCCTCGATATCGATCACTCCGTAGGGCACCTGCATTTCGTACTCCCGAACGCACATTGTAGCGGCGGCTCCGTTTTGTGTGTGGAAATCCAAGAGTTGGGCGAAGTTGAGCCGTGTGAGGAGATCTCCGTTCATGACGAAGAAAGGCGCCTCTGGCGTCTCCGGCAAAAGCGAGAGCGCGCCGGCGGTGCCGAGGCGCTGCTTCTCGCGGAGGTACTCGATCTGAACTCCCCACTGGCTCCCGTCCCCAAAGTGCTCCTCGACCTGCTCGGCGAGGTAGTTCACCGAGAGGTAGAACCGGCTGAACCCGTGGCTAGCGAACGCTTCAAGGATGGTCTGAAGGATGGGCTTGGGCCCTACGCGAAGCAGCGGCTTCGGGGTGTCGTTGGTTAGCGGCCGGAGCCGGGTCCCGAGCCCCCCGGCCATCAGGACGACAGCGTTGGGCTTTGGCTCGGGGCTTAAGAGGTCGTCCAATACCTCAAGGCCAACCACACGCCCCCGGAGGTCCACGCGGGGGATTTGGTGGAGCCGCTTCCGGCGCATCAGCGCGAGGAGCGCGTCCGGGTCGTCGCTCTCCTTCGCCGTCGTCGGGTTCTGGTTCGTAGCGCCTGCAACGTCGTCGTCGAGCGATACCCCGCTTAGGATCGCACGGCGGACGTCGCCGTCGGTCACGGTTCCGAGAAGCCGCCCCTCATCGTCAACGACGAGGGCGATCTGGAGCGCCGCGGCATCGATCACGCGGACGGCCTCGCGGACGGTCGCCTTCGGGCTGATGAGGGTTTGTTTCCAGTCTCGCATAGGTCAGAGGGGAGAGCTACAGGGTACGCCCTCGCCAGAGGCTCTACTTGTAAAACCGGATGGGTTCGTCCGCGGCGAAGTCGCGGGAGACCTCGCGGCCTACGGCTTCCCAGAAATCCATGGGAGAGATCCCCCCGCCCGGACGCTTCGTCGTGATGGCCTCCTCGGTCAGCACCTCGCCTCTGGCGAGGGGACGGGCGGCGACGATGCTCTTACGCACGACGGAGACGTTTTTGGCCTCTACCGCCGTGGGCCGTTTGCCCGGCTTGCCAAGAGCAAGAGCGGTCTCACGGATCCCCTGCACCATCGCGGCGAGCTCGCCGGGTTCTAGCGAGGCGGCGTGGTCCGGGCCGGGCAGCGTGCGGTCCAAGGTGAAGTGCTTCTCGATGACCGTTGCGCCGAGCGCCGCCGCGGCTACGGGGACCGTGATGCCCTCTGTGTGGTCGGAGTAGCCCACCGGCAGACCGAAGGCGTGCCGGAGCGTCCCCATCGCGCGGAGGTTGACCTCCGCCAGAGGCGCGGGGTATTCCGTGGTGCAGTGCAGCAGCGTGACGTGCTCACGCAGGGCGGCTTGGCCCTCGCCAGAGGCGAAGGCGTGGCGGAACGCCTCGCGCGAGGGCGCAGCCGCCTCTGGCGCCGAGAGCCCGAAGGCGATCACGCCGAGGGCGTCCTCGACGTCGCCGAGCGTGCACATTCCCGTCGAGACGAAAAGCGGGAGCCTCTGGCGGGCGACGCGGAGCAGGAGCGGCGCGTTGGTGACCTCGCCTGAGGGGACCTTCAGGCGAGGCACGCCCAGCTCGCGGACGAGGAGGTCCACGCTAGCCAGGTCGAACGGCGTAGACAGGAACTCAATGCCGTGCTGCCGGCACGCCTCTTGGATTCGCTCGTGGGCGCCACGGTCGAGTTCCAGCTTCCGGACCATCTCCAGCTGCGACTCCGCCGAGCCCGTCGTGGCGGTTTGGTAGGCCGCCTTCGGAGCCGAGGCGCTGACGATCGCGTCGGCCCTGAAGGTCTGGAACTTCACGGCGTCGGCGCCCGCTCGCGCGGCCGCCTCCACGAGTTCGATCGCGCGGTCTACGGACCCGTTGTGGTTGACGCCAGCTTCAGCGATGATGTACACGCTCACGGGTGGTGGGGGAGGTCGTAGAACGGACGGGCGAGGACCCCCTCGCCCAGGGGGAGCGTGCGGAGGTGCTCGACGATGGCGCCAGAGGCCCCGCCTCCCCCGTATGGGGAGCGCACGGTGGCGAGCCGCGCCTGCACCTCGTCTCCGAGCGCTTGGCGGATCGCGGCTTCGATGGCGTCGGCGTTCTCGGCGCAGTCGAGGACCGATTCGGCCCGGGGCCGGCCTTTTTGCCGGTCGCCGATGTTCACCGTCGGGACACCGAACGACGGCGCCTCGGTAATGCCGCTCGACGAGTTGCCGATCACGGCGCTGACGTGGCGGAGCGCGCTGAGGTAGCGAATTTGCCCGAGGGAGTCGACTAGCTTTACGGAGTCCGGGCGGGCATCGGCGTACGCCTGTAGCAGTTCATTGACGCGCCTCCCGTCGGTGTCCGCGTTGCTCTTCGTGATAAGGACGTGCGCGTCGGGGAAGCGGTCGAGCGCCTTTGTGAGCGCGGCGACGGGCGCCTCCACGCCGCCAGAGGCGAGCGTCGCGGGGTGGTAGGTGACCAGGAAGGCGGGCGCAGCGAGGGAGAACCCGCCGAGCGAGGCCTCTAAGTCTTCGCGCGAGAGCGCCTCGGTTTGGAGCACGTGGTCCAACCCCGGCGCCCCCACGTTGAACACCCGCTCCGGCGACTCGCCGAGTTGGATCACGCGGCGCCGGAAGTCCTTGGTCGCGGTGAAGTGGTACGTCGCCATCTTGCTCACGCTGTGGCGGATGGCCTCGTCGAAGGCGCCCTCGGTTGTTTCGCCGCCGTGAATGTGCGCGATGGGAATTTTCGCGACGAGTGCTGCCTGCGCCGCAGCGAGAACCTCGAACCGGTCGCCCAGCACGACGACGACGTCCGGTGCCAGCCGCGCGAACGCGTCGGCGAATCCGATCACGCCCAAGCCGATAGATTTCGCGACGCCCACCGCCGTGTCGCTGGAGAGCAGGGATTCCACGCGCTCTGAGATCGTAAAGCCGTCGGCCTCAATGGTGCCCGCTGTGGCCCCGAACTCCGGCGAGAGGTGCATCCCCGTCGCGGCGATCTGAAGGTCGAGCTCCGGAGCATCGGCGATGCCCCGGAGCACCCAGTACATCAGCCCGTATTCCGCCCTTGAACCCGTGACGACGCACACTTTACGCATGGTCCGACACCAAGAACGCGCTGCTAGGGATGTTGATTAGCCGCCGCACGATGCCCCTGGCGACGGAGAGGTCCATCGACGGGGAGCCCGCGTACATCGGGAGGCTGGACATCAGCGACCAGACGGGCCGCGTCATGATCCCGGCGTCGTTGGTGGCGGCGAGGACTGCGTCGCGCTCATCCTCCCGGCCTCTGGCGAGCAAGAGTGCGCCCAACCAGTAGTTGCTCGTGCTCTCCGGTGGCTCCTCCACGAACTGGACATCCTTCACGCCCGCGAACGCCTCGGAGTAGCGCGAGGCGAGCTCCCGCTTGGAAGCCAAGAACCCGTCCAGCTGCTCCACCTGCGCGCACCCCAGCGCGGCGTTGATGTTGGGCAACCGGTAGTTGTACCCCACGTGGTCGTGGTGGTAAGCCCATCGGTGGGGTTGCTTCGCCGTCGTAGTGAGGTGCTTGGCGAGGTCCGCCAGAGCCTCGTCGTCGGTGATAAGCGCGCCGCCGCCGCCGGTCGTAATGGTCTTGTTGCCGTTGAAGCTCAGCGTCCCCACGCGCCCGATGCGGCCGGTGTGCACGCCGCGGTACATCGAGCCCAAAGATTCCGCCGCGTCCTCCACGAGCGCGATGCCGTACCGCTCGCAGACTTCCGCCAGAGGCCCGAGCCGGACGGGGTGCCCGAACGTGTGCATCGGCACGGCGGCGCGAATCACGCGGCCCGTCTGGCGGTTGACGCACGCGCCATCGCGCACCTCCGCGATCCCGGCGAGGTAGTCCTCGAGCGCGTCCGGGTCCATCCCCAACGTGGCCTCCTCGCTGTCGGCGAAGTGCGGCGTGGCGCCGCAGTACGCTACGGCGTTCGCCGTGGCTACAAACGTCAGCGCAGGGATCAGCACCTCGTCGCCCCGCTCAACGCCCACCAAGCGGAGCGCGACGTGGAGTGCCGCCGTCCCGTTGACGACCGCCACCGCTCGCCGCGCGCCCGTCACCTCGGCGAGCATCTGCTCAAACCGGTCGACGTACTTCCCCGCCGACGACACCCACCCGGTGTCGATGCACTCCTTAACGTACTCCCACTCGTTGCCGGCGAACCTTGGCTCGTGCAACGGGACGAACGCCTCTGGCGAGCCGAGGACGCCCTGGAGCGTTTCTAGGACGTCGCCCGCCAGGGATCCTCTGGCGCCAGAGGCGGGGCGCTGGACGGGGGCGGCGCTCATACGTTGTAGACCTCGGCCTTGTACCGACGGAGGTTCTCCTTGTGCGTGAACCACTCCGCCGTCTCGGCGAGGCCGCGCCGGAGCCCCTCGCGGGAGCCGTACTCCGGTCGCCAGCCGAGCAGTTCCGCCGCCTTCTCGTTCGACGCCAGGAGCCGCTCCACTTCACTCTTCTCGGGGCGCATCCGCTCCTCGTCGGTCACGACCTCCACCTCCACCCCCATCGCCTCCGCGATGACGTGCACTAGGTCGCCGATCGAGATCTCGAACCCACTCCCCACGTTGATAACCTCTCCGATCCCCGCGTCGGTCTCCGCCGCTGCGATGAACCCTCGGACGGTGTCCGCGACGAAGTTGAAATCCCGTGTCGGGTGCAATGCGCCGAGTTTGATCCTCCGCTTGCCGCTGGCGATCTGCGTGATGATTGTCGGAATCACCGCGCGGGCCGACTGCCGCGGGCCGTAGGTGTTGAACGGGCGCAGGAGGGTTACGGGCGTGTCGAACGAGGCGTAGAATGAGTACGCGATCTGGTCGGCGCCGATCTTCGACGCGGAGTACGGCGATTGCCCTTGCAGCGGGTGCTCCTCGGAGATGGGCACGAACTGCGCTGTCCCGTACACCTCGCTCGTCGACGTGTGCACCACACGCTCCACGCCGAGGTCCCGCGCCGCCTGCATGACGTTGAGCGTTCCCTTCACGTTCGTGTCCACGTACGTGTCTGGGGAGTGGTACGAGTACGGGATCGCGATAAGCGCCGCGAGGTGGAGCACGACGTCGCACCCCTCCATCGCCTTCCGCACGCCGTTGGGATCGCGCACGTCCCCGGCGAACACGTCCAGCTTGGCCTGCACGTCGGCGTCGAGGTCGTCCAGCCACCCCCACGAACCGAAGGAGTTGTACAGCACGAACGGGCGCACGTCATATCCTCTCTCGACAAGGGCCTCGACGAGGTGCGAGCCGATGAACCCGTCAGCGCCGGTTACAAGAATCTTTTTAGCCATTGGGGTTGGGTTGTGCGTCAGGCCGGTTCCAGCTTTGCCATCGCACGGAACGCGGCGCTTTGCTCAGCGAGTTCGTCGTAGGTGCCCGTCTCTGCGACCTTGCCGTCCTTCATCAAGAAGATGCGGTCGCAGTCGCGGACCGTCGTGATGCGGTGCGCGATGAGTACGAGCGTTTTCTGCCCGGAGAGGTCGCTTACGGCTTCCATCACGGCGTCCTCCGTCACGCCGTCCAGCGCGCTGGTCGCCTCGTCCATAACAAGCACCTCTGGGTCGTGATAGAGCGCGCGGGCGATGCCGATCCTTTGGCGCTGGCCGCCGCTCAACCGGACGCCGCGCTCTCCCACTACCGTTCTGTATTTGTCGGGAAGGGAGCCGATAAAGTCGTGGAGGTGGGCGATACGGGACGCCCGCTCTACTTGCTTGTGGTCCACTTCTTCGGGGGGTACCCCGAAGGCAATGTTGTTCGCGATCGTGTCATCACAAAGGAAGATATGCTGCGGGACGTACCCGATTTGACGCCGCCATGCGCGCATCGTCGGCTCCGCCAGAGGCCGACCGTCTACGAGGATGGCCCCACTCTCCGGCACGTACAACCCCAGCAGCAGGTCCACAAGAGTCGTCTTGCCGGACCCGCTCGGACCTACGAGCCCTACTGTGTGGTTCTTCGGGATGCGCAGCGAGATCGCGTCCAGAGCGGGCGTCTCGCCCCCGTCGTACCGGAACGTGACGTCCTGAAGCTCGATGCTTTGCTGGAACGCCAGAGGCTCAGTGGATTCGTCGCGTTGGCCACGGGGCTTGAACTCCGCGATGTCGTCCGTGAGGTCGTCCAAGGCCGCCTGGCTGAACCGCATGCTCGCGAATGACCCAAACATGTTCTGTAGCTCTGGCATTAAGCGGAAGCCAGCAAACGCGTAGAGGCTAATCGTCGGAAGGATCCGGGCAATCCCCTCCCCCGCGCTGAGGTAGTACACGACGATGAGGATGATCCCCCCAAACGCGATGGTCTCTAAGAGGTAGCGAGGGAGTTGGGCGATGGCGCGGTTCGACGCCGTCGCTTGCGAGTACGTCCACGAGTACGGGGCGAACCTGGACGCGAACGCGTCTTCTCGACCTAAGACCTTCACGTCTTTGATACCGCCAAACGCCTCGCCGGTGATCTTGTACCGCTTCTCGTTTGCTTGCACCTTTTGCCTACCCAGCCTGCGCTGTTTCGTACGCACCAAGTAGTAGATCCCTCCATACGCGCCCCCCAATACGAGGACCGTTGCAAGCGCTAATAACGGGTCGAGTAAGATGATAAGAACGATCAGCGCGACGACGACGAGGAACCGAGCGAGCACGTTCAACGCGGGAGATAACACCCCATTCATCACGGTCTGTACCTCAGACAGGATGCTGTTGTTGAACTGCGCGCTGTTCCGTTGAACGAAGAACGAATAAGGCTGAGAGAGGTACCCCTTGAGAAGGCGTAACGACAAACGATGGTGCATCCCCCACGAGAACCTGAGCATGGCCCAAATCGTGAGCGCGCTAATCGCGTTGCTAATCGCCAGGACCGCGACCACAGCCAGGCCGAGCGCGATCAGAAACGAGGTTGTGGACTCAAAGCCGAACCCGACATACGCTTTTCGCAACCACTCGTTGGTCTCCACGACCGAGGGGTCCGCTACGACACTCATAAACGGCGCGATGCTCCCCACGCCGACCATTTCAATACACGCGCGAACGATGAGCCCTACCAAGAGCACAGACAGTTGCAACCGCTCTCGGCGGTTGAAAAGCTTATAGAGCTGCTGAATTATTTGCATGAGACCGCCTCTGGCGGACCGAGGCAATTCTTACGTCGCGAGAGCTGTTGCTTTCTGGCGGTTTAGCACCGCACGCGTGTCAACCAAGGCCCCCTTAAATGTGCCCACGGCGTCCCAGTCCACGTCGGTGTGGTCCGTTACGACGACGACACAGTCAGCAGCGCCCATCCCCTCTTCAACCCCGCTAGAGCGGAGGTGAATGCCGGCGTGATCGAGCACGGGCACGTGGGGGTCATGGTAGCTGACGTCGGCCCCCTTATCTTGGAGAAGCTGGATGATGTCCAAAGCCGGGCTCTCTCGCATGTCGCTGATGTCGCGCTTGTACGCCACGCCAACTACCAGTACGCGGCTCCCTTTGATGGCCTTGCCCTCCTCGTTGAGGGCATCCTGGATGTGCTGTACCCAGTAGGCCGGCATCGACGTGTTCACTTCGCTCGCCAGTTCTATAAACCGGGCCGTGTAGTTAAGAGAGCGGAGCTTCCACGAGAGGTACAACGGGTCGATGGGGATGCAGTGGCCTCCCAACCCAGGACCCGGCGTGAACCTCATGAAGCCAAATGGTTTCGTAGAGGCTGCATCAATGATCTCCCAAACGTCGAGGCCCAGCCTGTCGCACATGATAAGAAGTTCATTCGCAAGGCCGATGTTTACAGCTCGGAACGTGTTCTCTAGCAGCTTCACCATCTCCGCAGACTCCGGGCTTGTCACGGGAACCAGCGTCTCGATCGCCGCGCCGTACAACGCCATCCCGGCCTCAACGCACGCGTCGGTCACGCCGCCCATCACCTTCGGGGTGTTCACCGTCGTCCAGTCTTCCCTGCCCGGGTCGACGCGTTCCGGCGAGAAGCAGAGAAACAGGTCTTTCCCAACGGTGAGGCCTTCCTCCTCAAGCTCCGGGAGAATGACTTCCCTCGTAGTACCGGGGTACGTCGTGCTCTCCAGCACGACCACCGTGCCCGGGCGGATATGCGCTTTCACTTGCTCCGTCGCGGCGATGATGTACGAGACGTCGGGGTCCCCCGTCTTCCGCAGCGGGGTCGGCACGCAGATCGAGATCCCATCGCAATCGGACAGCGCGCTGAAATCGGTCGTGGCAGAGAGGAGCCCATTCTCGACGAGCGGTTGCAACCGGCTGCTCGGAATGTCTTCGACGTGGGACTCACCTAGGTTCACTCCCCTCGCGACGGCTTCGTTGACGTCAACGCCAACGACTTGCAGTCCAGCTTCAGCGAAGACCACTGCTAGGGGCAGCCCCACGTAACCCAGACCGATTACGCCGACCCGCGCGCTCCGTTCGTCGATGCGCTTGAGGAGATCCTGTAAGGCGCGAGAAGTGGAGTCGTTCACGAGTCGGTAAGTAGCGGTTAGGACGGGGAGCAAGGAATGGCCAGCCTGGAAGGAATTTCTCTAGCGGGCAGTCTACCGAAGCTACAGTAGCCCCCCCTTAACCGTCTTCTCCCACGCGTTCTCTGTTCAATCTGCTTGTGAGCCCTGCGTGAACCGGACGATGATTTTTCACCTTACCGCCGGCCGGTCGACAAAAACCACGGTGAGATAAAGCTACCACAGACCTAAGCGATAGCGTCCTCTACGGCGCCCTTATGAGCGGATGCGTACCAAGCCAACGTTTCTTCTAACCCTTCGCGAACAGAATGGGAAGGCGAATAGTCCAGGATTGCCTGAGCGCGCGAGGTGTCCGCTAAGGAATGCTGGACATCCCCCTCCCTGAAGGGACCGAACGTGGGCTCGGAAGGCAACTCACCGCCTACGTATGCTTCAAGCCCACTTACGATATATCGGTACAGATCCAAGAGAGTCGTCCTAGCCTGGTATGCTACATTGAAAACGCCACAAACCTCTGGCGTGACTGCGGCTTTAATATTCGCTTGTACGACGTTCCGTACGTAGCAGAAGTCTCGGCTGGTCTCTCCATCCCCATGCACATGTGGGCGATCGCCAGATAAAAGCTGCCCAACCCACTTCGGAATAACGGCAGCGTACGCTCCATTGGGGTCTTGGCGCGGACCAAACACGTTGAAGTACCGGAGGCCGACGCACGTGAGGTCGTAATGATCTTCGAAGGTTCGGGCGTAGAGCTCGTTCGTCCTCTTGGAAACGGCATAAGGAGACAGCGGTGTACCGATCTTCCCCTCCACTTTCGGAAGCCCAGGGTGATCGCCATAGACGGACGACGACGAGGCGTAAACGAACCGTCCGATCCCCGCGTCACGCGTGGCGAGCAGCATGTTAACGAACCCGTCGACGTTGACCTGGTGTGTCGCCAGAGGGTCAGCTATTGACCTCGGTACGGACCCCAAAGCAGCTTGGTGCAGAACGGCGTCAACGCCGGAAACCGCTCTTTTACATACCTCCAACTCGCGGATGTCGCCTTCTACAAGGCGGAAGCTCTCCCATGCGTCAGGTCCTACAGACCTTCGGACATCGTCTAGGTTGCGCCGGTGGCCGGTTGAGAAGTTGTCGAGGGCGACGACCCGTTGCCCATGCTCGAGCAAGGTCTCCACAAGGTGCGAACCGATAAAGCCCGCTGCCCCTGTCACGCACCATGTGCGGGGGTCTCGTAAGGTGTCAGCAAGCATCGGTGTTCAGGTGTGGTGTTTTAGCGGAAGAACACGCGCTCCACCACCACCACCACGCCCAGTATGGTCGTCGTAACGCTGAGCACGTCTCGCCAGAGGGGAGTCCTGCTGCGTGAGACAACCTCGAGATCGAGTGCGTCGCCGGGTTGTAAGAGCATCGTCGGCTGTGCATATAGCTCTCTAAGCGGGGACTCCATCACGACCTCCCCACTCCTGTAGAGCCGCACCGTTGCCGTAACGTCTGTGCGGGAGTCCCGAACGCCTAGAGAGCCGAGACCGCCCGCATACGCTACCAGATCGCCCACTGTGCTTCCAACGTTCAAGGTATAGCGACCGGGGGAAGCGAATGCGCCAGAGGCCGTGACGGAGAAGGACTCAACGCCTGGCTCCGTATGGACGAAGAAACCAGGGACAGTTGAGTTCAACCCTACTACCTCGACGACATCCCCCTCTTGGAGTGCTGGGGCGAGGCTGCTGTCGGTGTACAGATCTCGGACTTCCATTTCGGAAACCACGCGCCCCTGACGGTGCAGCCGAACGGTAGCGTTCCCCAACCGGTCTACAGTGACACCACCGGACAAGGAGATCAGGTCGGCGACCGTAGCACCTTCCCCGACTAGAACGACGGCGTTCTGTATAGCGCCCGAGGTTCTAACGCTGATAAGGCGATCGTTGCGCTCGAACTTGTAAAAGAAGCCTGGAGCTGATGAGGCGGTCCGTGAGAGGGGATCGAGTTCGCCTGTGCTTCCCGTTTGGGAGTAGGCTGCCGGTAGGGATAGGCAGGCGAGGAGTGCGATTGTGGCGGCGTATCGGATCATGTGGACGACGCGCCGTAGGTGTACTTCTTCCCGTACTGGTACCTGTACTGCGCGCGGTAAGCGTATTCCTTAGTGATGTCGAACCGGTTGAGCACAACACCGATGATGTGAGCGCCCACGTTAGTGAGCTCCGTGACGGCGAACTCCAACTCGTAGTCCTTCGTCTTACCTGCGGCAGCGACGAGCATAGACGCATCCACCTGCGTGGAGAGCAGGACGGCATCGGTAGCTGCCATGACAGGTGGAGCATCTAAGATGATGATGTCGAACTCCTTCTTGAACTGGTCAAGTTGCTGACGCAACGCGAGAGACCCGAGGTGTTCCGACGGGTTTGGAACGTGGGAACCAGCGGGCAGGACGAAGAGATCGTCCGCCACCTCCACAGCCCCGATGGCTGCGCCAGAGGCTGGACCGTTGGCGCCTCGCGAGAGGAGGTCGGTCAAGCCCGGCTCCCGGTTGAGACCGAACAGTTTATGCGCGCGCGAGCGGCGCAAGTCGCAGTCAACCAAGAGGGTGCGGCGTCCGGACTGCGCCATCACCGCGGCGAGGTTTGAGGACATTGTCGTCTTGCCCTCGCCTGGACTCCCTGAAGTGACCAGGATTGTTTGGATAACTGTATCTGGACGGGAAAACTGGATGCTCGTACGCAGACCTCGAAAGGCTTCGGAGGCCTGGGCGACAGGCACGAGCAGCGTGACTAGCCGCGTATCTACGTCACGGTCTTGGACCCGGACAGTTTCAGCTCCGCCGAAGTCGTCTTCGATCAGACGGTCGATGCTCGGGATCACGCCCAACACGGGGTAGCCCATGTCACGGAGGTCAATGGGACGGCGAATCCGCTGGTCCAACTGGTCCCGACCAACGGCGAGGACGACGCCGAGACCGAGTCCAATGGCTAGGCCAAGCATCATGATGCGCGTCCGGTTCGGGGCCGCTGGCGTCGAGGGTACAGGGGCCGGCCGTAGCACTTCTGCGTAACCCAGCTCCGCGGACTCGCGGACGCTGACCTCTTGAAGCTTCGCCGTCAGGTTACGTAGGAGTTGCTCGGTGCTTTCCCGATCGCGAATGAGGCGAGCGAGATCTACCGTCTGAGCCGGCACTTGGTCGAGGTCACCCTGGTACTCGCTGATCCGGCTGTTGAGGATGTTGATGCGCTCGCGTAGGCCGCTCAACTCCACTTGAGCCTGCCCCAACTGATCCCGGAGGTTCGCGATGCGAGAAAGGCCCGAGGTGTTGCCATCGACGCCGCCGGCAGCCATCGCCTCACGCGCGATTTGGCCGCTGAGCTGCTCAATCCGCCGCTCCAGCGTCGCGACCTCCCGCTGCGCGTTTAGAACGCGAGCAGGCACATCAGCCCCGCCATTTCTGAACTCGGGGTTGCTGAGGTACTCCTGGTTGAGTTGTGCTCGAAGGCTTGCAACTCGTGCCTGGGACTCGGACAGTTCGCGGTCCGCCGTTGCCCTGAGTCGCGTCTCGACGTTTTGCTCAAGGCTCTCAATCTGGTTGCGGAGCGTGGCGATCTGGTTGGACCGGATGCCGACCTCGACGCGTGCCTGATCACGCTCTGCCTCGAGCTGCGACAGTTGGCCAACGAGATTAGAGGCCTCTTGATCCAGCCGGACGGCACCTTCGCGATTCATATAAGCCTCAGTAGCCTCTTCGCGGGCCCGAAGCTCGACCGCGACTGAATCCACCTGACGCTTGAGGAAGCTGCGGCTTGCGGAAACGGACGAGCGGCTAGATGACTGGGTACGAGCCACGTATAGATCCGCATACAGGTTGGCGACGCGCGCGGCCTCTACAGGGGACTGACTAACGGCTGAGATCTGGATACCTTCAACCCCGTCTTGGGCGCCGTCTACCCTAATCGCGTTGCCAACGCGGTTAGCGACCGTCTCGACCGGTGCAAGGTCACCGTCATTCGTTTGCGTAATGGGCAACTCACCCCCCGCCGTTTCCGCCTCCACGAGAAGCGCACGCGCGGCGTCGTCGGCAAGGTCCTGTGCGTACTGCAAGAGGTAAAGCTCGTTGGCCACAGTACCCTGTGTTCCGGCTCCCATCGAACCTACCGTAGTCAGTGCTGCTTGATCGTTGGACTCAATGTAGAGGAAGGACGAAGCCCGATACACATTCGGCGCCAGAATCGCGTAGATGGTAACCGGGATCGCAACCATTAAGAACGTCGCAAGAACCCAGTTCCGGCCTCGAATGATCAGATCGACCCAGTCGCGAAGCTGCGTTCCAAAGTCAGACGGAGGCTTGTTTGCGGGCCCGTAATAGCCGGAGCGCGCGTAATCGACGTGCTCGCCGGGAGCCGGCCCGGCCGGTGCCTGGAACGAATCGGGGGGAAACGGTTGGGTCGGTCCCATAATGGTCGGTCGCCCTTCAGCCTGGACGAGTGTGGATTGGAGCTAGAACTTACGGCAGCAGCGCTGTCTCTACACCCGCTCTCGGGACAGGGACCATTCTTCCCCTACAGGTCACACCCATTCGCAAAGCGGCCTCTGGCGACACAACGCTCACTCCTACCCAAGAGAGTGCTACGAACACATAGCTCGCGCTTCTCTTTCGCCATACAGATTGGAGAGTCGACCTAAACGCGAGGCGCCCGGACTCGCAGAGAGACCGGGCGCGCTGTTCCTGATGAAGGCCTCTGGCGCTACAGGCCCAATCCTGGGATCGTCCGGCCTTCAAACACGCCAAAGCCGAAGAAGAGGCCGATGACGACCAAGGCAATCACAAAGATGTTGGCGATGGCGATTGGCAACAGGTACTTCCAACCGAGGTTCATCAGCTGATCGTACTTAAAACGAGGCAGCGTCCAGCGAATCCAGATGAAGCAGAAGGCGAAGAATGCCGTTTTCGCGACAAGCGTGATCATCTGAAGCGCTGTCAACAGAAGGCCGTCTACGCCAAGCACGTCGACGAAGAAGCCCTGGAACGGGAGCAAATAACCACCGAGAAAGAGCGTGGCGACAACCATGCTCGCGATCCAGAGGTTGACGTACTCCGCCAAGAAGAACATCCCGAACTTCATTCCCGAGTACTCCGTGTGGTAGCCCCCCACCAGTTCCTGCTCAGCCTCTGGCAGGTCAAACGGTGCGCGGTTGGTTTCTGCCAAGGCACAGACCGCGAATACCACGAACCCGACGGGGTTGCGGAAGATGTTCCAGCCTAGGATGCCCCACTCGTTCTGGCTTTCCACGATGTCGAACATCGAGAGGCTGCCCGCATAGAGGACGACAGAGAGAGCAGCAGCGCCCATCGCGAGCTCGTACGAAATCATCTGCGCCGAGGAGCGGAGCCCTCCCAGCAAGGAGTACTTGGAGTTGGAGGCCCAACCAGCGAGAGTGATTCCGTACACCGAGATGCTCGTCATCGCGAGGATGAGGAGAAGCCCTACGCTCACGTCCGCAATCACAACAGGGCCGCCAGCGGCTGAACCGGCGAACGGAATAACTGCGGCGGTGCTCATCGCAATGACCACCATCAGTACGGGCGCCAGCGAGTGGATGAATCCGTTACCAGCTGTTGGCACGATGTCCTCTTTGAAGAGGAGCTTGAACACATCCGCAAACGGCTGGAGCAACCCGCGCGGACCGACTCGGTTGGGGCCTGACCGCTCTTGGATGAACGCACTCACTACTCGCTCTGCATAGACGAGCAACGAGGCCGTCACCAGCAGGAGGTTGATGACGAGGAAGATGGCGAGCGGGAGGTCAACGACCTGCCACACAGAGACGAGCAGTTCCATTCGGGTGAGGGGCCTCTGGCGGAGACGCCAGCGGGGAAGCGGTCAGGCCTCTGGCGCGAGGGTATCGGCGCCAGAAGCAGGGCTATGCGGGTTCGGCTTCGGTTTGGAGCGAGACGCCGAGAAGGCCCATGGCCTCGTGGGTGACGCCCGCGAAAGCAGGGTTGGAATCGGAGACCTCTGACATGACCTGGCGCGGTGAGCGAACGTGCATCGGCTTGCCGAGACGCTCCGCCACTGCCGGGAGCGACGTCCAACCAGGAAGGCAGTCCACCTTGTTGTCCTCGTCGTGCCAGCGGTCGAACGGCGTGCCCACCTTGTCGGGGCGGCCCTGACCCACGCCGGAGGCCATCATGAGCGAGCGGTTGACCGCGCGGATCATCTTGGCCGGGCGGAGAAGCTGCGCGCGCCCGTCTTCGCTCACGAACGTGCCGAGCGTCTCGACGCTCATCGTGATCGGAAGCACGATGTCCGCCAGAGGCAGCGTCTCGTTCGTGCTGTGGGTCGGGTGCAGGATCACCGTCTTGCCTTCCAGGTCCCCCGCAGCCACGCCCATCGCGACGGGATCGTCGTGGAGGATGTAGACCACGTCGGCGTTTGCGATCGCTCCAGCCATGGTGAGCGGATCGATCGCCTGGAAGCCTAGGCGCTCGACCCCTTCTGTGTTCGGCGCGGGATCGTCCGAGATCAGGAAGCCATCGCCACTCCCCTCTTCTCGCCGTGAGAAGTAGCGCGGCGTCTCAGCGCCAACAGACTCGGCGAGCTTCGCGAGCAGGTGGTTGTCCTCGACCGTTGCCGAAGCGGAGCCGAGGAAGAACACTCCTCTGGCGTTTTGGAGCGCGTCGGCTGCCGCGTCGTAGGCAGCGTCCCACTCCGTAGGAGCACCGTTGACCATCGCGCCAGAGGCCCGGTTCTCGTTGTAGGTGCTGTAGACGAGGCGGGCCGCGTCGGGCATCCAGTACTCGTTGACATCCAGGTTCTCACGCGGCGTGATGCGGAGGATCTGGTTGTTGCGGACCCAGAGATCCACGTTGATCCCCTTGCCGCCGAAGTCGGAGACAGAGGGCGTCTTGGACATCTCCCAGACGCGCGCTTTGAACCGGAAGTAATCCTCGGTCAGCGCACCAACGGGGCAGATGTCCGTCGTGCACATCGAGTAGGCGTCGTCAAAGACCTCGCCCGGGGCCGTCATCGGGTGGTTCTTGTCACCCCGGTTGATGATGGTGAGCTGGTGCGTCTCTGTCACCTCGGCCGTGAAGCGGGTGCAGCGCGTGCAGTTGATGCAGCGCTCGGCGTCCAGGATCACGTTCGGCCCAAGCTGAATGCGCTTGGGCTTGTGCACCTTCTGGAACTCGAAGCGTGATCCCTCGGGACCGTACTTGTACGCCTGGATCTGCAACGGGCACTGTCCGGCCTGATCGCAGATCGGGCAGTCCAGCGGGTGGTTGACCAGCATGATCTCCAAGTTGCTGGCCTGCGCCTCGGCAACCTCTACGGAGTCCTGTTGGGTGTGAACGACCATCCCATCCGTCGCGTCCAGCGCGCAGCTCGGCATGAGCTTCGGGAAGTAGTTGATCTTCGGGTTGCCATCATCGTCCAGGACAGGCTCGCGAGTCTCGCGGTCCATCATGGGGGTGCCCGCCTTCACCAAGCACTGACGGCAGTTGGCCGGGACGCTCAGCGCCGGGTGGTAGCAGAAGTGCGGCACCTCGACGCCGTGATCGAGGCAGAACTGGAGCACCTTGTCACCGGGCTCGAACTCTTGGGGGGTGCCGTCTATCGTGAGCGTCGGCATGGGGCGGGATGCGGTGTGCGGTCAAGCCTCTGGCGCGTGCCAGAGGCGAAATCGGGATTAGGCGCGCGTCAGGCGAGCGCCAGAGGCGGTCAGAACGTAGGTGCGCTTGGGCGCCGTGATGGCTTCGATGGCCTCCGGCGACTGGCCCTCGTCCTCAGCGAGGTGCTTCTGGTCCTCAACGGATTCCTCCTCGACGGAGAACGTGCCGGCTAGCTGGGCGGTCGCGCCCGTGACGTCCATCGGGAAGGTGAAGACGTATTCGCCTGCGTCGTCTTTGGGAACGGCAACGCGGAACGTCTCGCCAGCCTCGTTCTGGAGCGTCAGCCAGCAGCCCTTCACCTGACAAATCTTGGACACGGTGCCCTCGACGACGAGCGTCTCACCATCCAGATCACTGGCCTGCTCGATGACAGACGAGACGGGGAGGATCTCCAGGTCAGAGCCCAGGGGCTCACCAACGGTGGTTTCGGCACCCGCCATCGCATCGCCGGCGTCTGGAGCGTCAGAAGCGACGGCAACGTCGTCGCCAGCGGCCTCTGGCGCGTCAGACTCGGAGGAGCACGCCGTGAAGGCGAGCGCGAGAGCAGGGAGAAGAAGGAAACGTCTCATGTCAGGAGGTGTTGGGGGCTGGCGCGAAGGTACCGACCAAAGGGGCGGCTTCTGGCGCGAGAGGATCAGGGAGTGCCGCCGGGGGTGATGGTGTGGTCCTCCTCCCCTTCCAGGACAGGCTCAGCGCTTGCGCCGTCGCCAGAGGCAAGGTCGGCGCCCGCGAAGGCAGTCTGCTGGCACTTGGCCTCGAACTCGTGGCGGAAGCGCTTGATGCCCCAGCGGACGGGCCATGCGGCGGCGTCGGCGAGGGCGCAGACCGTCCGGCCCTCCATCTGGTCGCAGAGGTCGAGCAGGAGGTCGAGGTCGCGGGTGTAGCCTTCGCCCGCGTCGATGCGCGCGAGGAGCTTCTCCATCCAGCCCGTGCCGTCGCGGCAGGGCGTGCACTGGCCGCAGGACTCGTGATGGTAGAAGTGCGCGATGCGCCGTGTGAAGCTCACCATGTCCGTGTCCTCATCCAGGAAGCACAGACCGGCGGTGCCCATGGACGAACCCGCTTCGCGGAGCGTCTCGGCATCCATCGACGCATTCAGCGCCATCTCCCACGTGAGCGGAGGCGTGGAGCTACCGCCAGGGACAACGGCCTTGATCTTCTTGCCGCCTCTGGCGCCACCAGCGACCTCCAGGAGATCGGTGATGAGCATGCCGGTCGGGTACTCGTAGACGCCCGGGCGGTTGACGTGGCCCGAGATGCCGTAGAGGACTGGACCAGGGTGCTTGGCTGGACCGATGCCCGCGAACCACTCCGCGCCGCGGTTGACGATCAGCGGCACGTCCGCGAGCGTCTCTACGTTGTTGATGGTCGTCGGCATGTTCCACAGCCCCTTCTGAGCCGGGAACGGGGGCTTGATGCGCGGATAGGCGCGCTTACCCTCAACGGAGTTGAGAAGACTCGTCTCCTCGCCGCAGATGTAGGCGCCTGCGCCGGCCTGCACGACGAGATCCGTCGAGAAGTCCGTGCCCATGATGTTCTTGCCGAGGTACCCCTTGGCATAGGCCTCATCGACCGCCTTCTGCACGTGCTCGACGTACTCCCAGTACTCACCTCGGATGTAGAGGTAGCACGTCTTGATCGTCATGGCGTAACACGCCAACACGATGCCCTCGATCATGAGGTGCGGGTTGTACTCGAAGATCTGGCGGTCCTTAAAGGTGCCCGGCTCAGACTCGTCGCCGTTGCACGCGAGGTAGCGCGGCTTGTCGGGGTCGACCGGAGGCATGAAGCTCCACTTCAGGCCCGTCGAGAACCCGGCGCCGCCGCGTCCGCGGAGGCCCGAGGCCTTGACGTGATCAGTCAGACCTTTGGGATCGAACTTGCCGTCCACGATCACGTCGCGGAGGGCTTTGTAGCCATTGGCCTCGCGCTCGTAGACCTCGATCTTGTGCAGGTCCTTGATCGGCGGCAGGATGACGCGCTCGTACGAGCGCCAGTCGCCTGCTTTGGAGGCGCCGGTGAGGAGGGTGTCGGTGTCGGCCATGTGTTTAGGCGCGGGTGCGGCGGAGCGGGACGCCAGAGGTGGCGTCTTCGGCTTCGACGATGCGGTCGATGAGCAGGTCGGCGAGGGCGACGGACTCGGGAAGTTGGACGTCGAGGTCGTCGGCGTCGGAGAGTTCGCGGAGGGCTTCGTAGATCCAACGCTTTCGCTTGTTGGCTTTCGCCTGCATCAGGAGCGAGAAGCCGATAAGCGCGGGCCAGAGCGCAGGGAAAATGGCGTCGAACGGCTGGCCGCTGGCGAGATTCCAGGCCGTGGCAGCGACGGCGATCACGATGACGGGAATGGCCGCCCAATTGCGAAGCAGCTTCATCCGCCGGTCGAACTGATCCATCTTTGCCAGTTCGGCGTCGATGAACCCTACATCGAGCGTTTTCTCCAGCTTCTGCTTCTCGGCGTAGCTCAGGCCTCCCCCGCCCTCTCCTTTCTTGAGCTTCTCCAGTTCCTTGAGCAGGATCTTTTTGATTCGCCGCTCGCGGAGCGTGAGCCCAGCGCCCGGGGGACGCGTCACAGCCTTTTTGCCTCTGGCGCCAGAGGCCGCCTCACCAGAGGCGCGACCGATGGTGCGTGAGACGTCGCCGCGCACCTCGAAAGAGGGGCGGCGGTCAGCGGCGATGATCAGGGGGGCGGGGCGCTCGCTCACGTCTAGTGGATGTGCTCCGAGACCGGCGGCGTGCGGTATGCGGTGACCGCTTCCGTGTCAGAGCGGCGGTTGCCGCCCATCTCGTCCTCGTCCTGAGGAAGCGTGACGCTCTCGAACGGCAGCGTCTCACCGTTGCGGAGCGACGAGATCATCTTGTCCACCTTCTCGGTCGTGAGGTTGTGGACGTAGGGGCCGTTGGTGACCTGGAGCATGGGCGCGGAGCCGCAGGCGCCGAGGCACTCGGCCTCTTGGATGGTGAACAGCCCGTCCTCGGTCGTCATCCCAGCCTTGACGCCGAGCGAGTCTTCGAGGTAGTGCAGGATATCGTAACCGCCGCAGACCTGGCAGGAGAAGCACGTGCAGACGTCGAGGACGAACTGCCCCTTCTTCTCCTTGAAGTACATCGTGTAAAAGGTGGCCACGCCATAGACCTTCGCGTACGGGATCTCCAGCGTGTCGGCCACGAGGCGAATGACCTCTGGCGGGAGCCAGCCGAACTTGCCCTGCGCGAGCCAGAGGCCCTTCATGACGGCGCCGTCATTCGTCGGGTACTGCGCGCGGTAGGTCTCGATCTGCGCCTTCTCGTCCTCCGTCCAGACGAGTTCGTCGTCGGAGAAGTGCCGCTCCGGCGTCTCGCCGGGCGTGTACTGCGGTTTGGGCGAGACGAAGCCGCCGGGGGTCTGTGGGCTCATGGGTACGGGGTACGAGGTGCAGGGTACAGACGGGTACCACGTACCCCGTACCCTGTACCCTACTTATCAGAGTCGCCGATAACGGGGTCGATGGAGCCGATGAGGACGACGGTGTCGCCAACCATCGCGCCTTCCATCATGGACTCCAAACCCTGGAGGTTGGAGTAGGACGGAGTATTCATCTTCACGCGCCAGGGGCTGCCGGTGCCGTCGCTCGCGAGGAAGAAACCGAGTTCGCCCTTGGGGCTCTCGACGGCGTGGTAGCACTCGGCGCCCTTTGGCGGGGCGACGCCGGTGTCGGTCATCATAAAGTCGTGGATCATGCCCTCCATCGAGTAATAGACCTCGTCCTTACTCGGGTAGGCGGCTTTCGCGTTGTCCACGCGGACCGGGCCGGAGGGCAGGCGATCCAAGCACTGCCGGATGATGTTGATCGACTGCTGCATCTCCTCCACGCGCACGAAGTAGCGCGCGAGGCTGTCGCCCTCGGTCCGCATCGGGATGTCGAAGTCGAGCTTGTCGTACACGAGGTAGGGCTCGAAAAGGCGCACGTCGTACTCGACGCCAGAGGCTCGAAGGCTCGGGCCGGTGTAGCCCTCTGCGATAGCGTCCTCGTACGAGACCACGCCCACGCCCATGTTGCGGTCGATCCAGATGCGGTTGCGGTCGAGCAGCTTGCGCCAGTCAGCGAGGTTGCGCTCGAAGTCGTCGCAGAAGGCGCGAATCATGGCGAGCGCCGTGTCCGAGAAATCGAACGCGAGGCCACCGATGCGGGAGTGGGAAACGGTAAAGCGCGCGCCCGCGATCTCGTCGAAGAGAGAGTAGATCTCCTCGCGGTACTTGAACGTCCACAGGAAGACCGAGAGGGCGCCGGCGTCCATGACCATCGTGCCGGCCCACAGGAGGTGCGACGAGATCCGGGCCAGTTCACAGCCGATGGTGCGCAGCCATTGCGCACGCTCGGGAGCCTCAATGCCGCACAGCTTTTCGACCGCGAGGCACCACGCCACGTTGTTCGAGTACGGCGACATGTAGTCCATGCGGTCCGTGTAGGGCATGAACTCCTGGTAGGTCTTCACCTCGGCCAGCTTCTCAATGCCACGGTGGAGGTAGCCCACGTCGAGCAGACACCGCTCGATGGTCTCGCCATCCAGCTGCACGACCACGCGGAGCGCGCCGTGCGTGGCCGGGTGCTGCGGCCCGAGGTTGAGGATCATGCTGCTCTCCAGCGGATCCGTCGTCGCGGAGTGCTCCTCGCGCCACTCTGCGCGGCGCTTGTCGTCCGGCGTGACCACCTCCGGCTCGCCCATCGAGCCGTCACCAGAGGCCGCGCCATCGCCGGAAGCCGGCGTCTCGATGTGCGTGTACTTGTCCGCGAGCGCCTTGTAGATCGCGGCGTTGTGCCGCGGCCAGAACGTGAAGAGGTTCTCGTCGTCGCCAGGGGCGGCGGCGTGCGCGACGGGGACGTTGGAGGGAATGGCGGCCATAGGTCTGGTTCGTGATGCGGAATGCGTGAGCGTTGGCCGGGCCTCTGGCGGCAGAGGCGGGCCAACCGAATCACGCATCACGGATTACTGCTTGGGCATGTCGCCGTGGGCGCGGGCGAAGGGGTCCATCGTGAGCGGACCATCGGGCTCGTTGGGCGGGAGCGGGAGCGATCCGGGAATGCCGAGCGTGGGGAATTCCTTGCGGGCCGGGTGGTACTCGAAATCCTCCGGCATGTACAGACGGCGGAGGTCCGGGTGGCCGTCGAACGTGATGCCCATCATGTCCCACGCCTCGCGCTCATGCCAGTCGGCGGCGCGCCAGATGCTCATCACGCTGGGCACAACGGCGTCCTCCTCGTCCACGCGGACTTTGAGGCGGAGCCTCTGGCGGGCCTTGAGGTTGAGCAGGTTGTAGAACACCTCGAAGCGGTCCTCTTCCGTGAACCGGTCGATGGTCCCCATGTCGGAGAGATAGTCGAAGCCCATCTCCATGCGGAGGGCACGGCACACCTCACGAATGGACGCGCGATCGACGTAAACCGTCGTTTCGCCTGCGTAGAGCGTCACTTCCCCGATGGCATCACCGAAGCGCGCCTTGAGGGCGTCCGCAAGGTCGGGCAGATACGTGCTCGACTTCGCATGCGGGTTCTCGCTTTTGAGCCGCTCCACCTCGCCGGCGAGGCCGACGCGCGGCGTGAAGTAAAACTTCAGCGTCTGCGTCTCCTGCCCCGGGTCTACCTGGAGCCCGTCGTCGGGCCCACCGATGGTGTTCTTGGTGGCGTGAAAGTCGTTGGGAGTCTCGGCCATGTCGGTGCGCTGGAGGCGCCAGAGGCCCACGCTATAGGCGTGAGCGGCAGTGAGTTTAGGCGGCGATAAGGCGGCGCTCCTCGTCGGTCGGCTTTACGACGAGACCGCTGAGGTCGTGCGCCTCGTTGGCGACAGACTGCTCGGCGCGGATCTTCTCCTGGATGTCCATCAGCGCGTGGAGAACAGCCTCCGGACGCGGCGGGCAACCGGGGATGTACACGTCCACAGGAAGGAAGTTGTCGATTCCCTGGACCACGCCGTAGCAGCGGTGCATTCCGCCTGTGGAGGCGCAGGCGCCCTGCGCGATGCACCACTTGGGGCCGGCCATCTGGTCCCAGATGCGGCGAACGGTATGGGCCATCTTGTGAGAGCACCACCCTGCCACGATCATGAGATCTGCCTGGCGCGGCGAGAACCGCATGGCCTCGGAGCCGAAGCGCGCCACGTCGTACTTGGGACCCGCGAAGCCCATCATCTCGATGGCGCAGCAGGCGAGGCCCATGGGCATGGGCATGAGGCTGTTCGACCGGGCCCAGTTGACGACCGCGTCGACGGAGGTCGTGAGGAAGCCGCCTTCTTCGCTAAACATGGTGCTTGGGGTGTGCGTGGTGGGGAGAACGGCCCTACGGCGCCGAGGTTCGGGCGCCAGAGGCTGTTTTCACTCAGGACTGAAAACCAGAGCCTCTGGCGGCTCAGTCCCAGTCCAACCCGCCCTTCTTGATGTCGTAGATCAGGCCCACGACGAGGATGAACATGAACACGCCGACTACGGCGAGCGAGCCGAGAACCGCCGGTCCTCCTGCTCGGAGGAACTCCCCGAAGGAGACCGCCCAGGGGTACAGGAACACGAGTTCGACGTCGAACACGATAAAGATCATCGCGACGAGGTAGAACTTGACCGAGTACCGCTCGCGAGCGGTACCGACCGGGTCCATGCCGCTCTCGTAGGCGCTGCCCTTGATCTTCCCGGGCTTGTACGGCCCGAGATACTGCCCCGCTTTCAGGAGCGTGAACGCCAGCCCGAGGGCCAGCAGGATCATGATGAAGAGCGGGACGAAGTCAGTGATCATCGCGGCGTAGACGCGTGCAGAGGGGGCTCGGAAAGTACGCGCGCGCCGAGCGAGGATGCGATGAAACGCCCCCTTCACATACGCCTCTCTACTCGGGCACGCTGCGCGTCCGCTTCCGGCCCGTAGCAGAGGCTCTCACACCTCCGGCCTCTTGCGGGCACCCGCGCCCGGCTCAGCGGTGTGAAGCGAAAGCGCCGGCGGGGCCGTTCACTGTATACCCCTCTCCGAAATGGCGCGCGGGTCCTCGCACACCGCCGCACATAGAGACACGAAGGGCGCCGCAGTTCGTACTACGGCGCCCTTCAGTCACGGCTTTGAACGCCCTCTACCGAATCACAGATACCCGCTGCGACGCTGCGAGGCCGTCGCCAGAGGCGCGAATGAGGTAGGTGCCCGGCGCGAGCGCGCTCGCGTCGAACTCGAGCGGCATCGCCTGCACACCAGCCATTGGACCATCGAAGAGGACCGCGACCTTGCGGCCGAGCGCGTCGAACAGCTCGACTGTCACGTCCTGCGCCTGCTCCAGGGTGAGCTCTACGCGCCCAACCCCACGAACCGGGTTGGGGTAGGCGGGCGAAAACGCACCGCCGCGGGCGATGGCCTCTTCGATTGATGTCTCGGAGGGCGCCCCGAAGCGGGCCGTAAAGCGGAGGTCCAAGAACGGGTTGGACAGAGGGCCTGCTCCGATGGGTCCGCCAGAGGTTGAAATCACAGCCTGCCCGCTTGTGTACGGGTTTGGAGCCGTAGACGCGTTGCCGACGATGGTAAAGTTGTCTCCCGTGGCGTCAACGAAGACCGTGTAGAGGGTGCCCTCCGCCACGTCGAACCCTCCGAGGGGGAACGTAAACGTCGCGAAGAGGCCATCGGCCGGAAGCGTGACGTTGAAGTCGCCGGTGAAGAGCTCCGTACCGCCAGTCCCCTCCCCTTCGAACACGCTCAGCGTGATCGGCACCTCAGTGCCTGCGTTGGAGGGAGTCCCGAAGTTGTTGGCGATCGCTAGATCGATGTCGATGAACTCACCGTCGCACGTCGCGGTGAAGCTCTGGCCGAGCTCCTGAGCCGTCCCCGTGCTTGTTGCGGTGTCTCCGTTCCCGTACGCGGAGGTTCCTACCACGTTTGCGACCTGAGCGCCGGCAGCGCAGTCCGCAAGCGGGCTGCCAAGGTTCGCATGTGCGCCGATACGAGGCGTTCCGACGAGAGACGCTACGCGTGCCTCTCCCTTTGCAGCGCTCCCTGAGGGCGCAACGCTCTGCGAGAAAGCAGGCCCGCCGACCATAAGTGCTAGAAGCACAGGCGTGTAACGATACTTCATACTCCTTAGAAAGTGGTGTGGATGGGGAAACTTGTGACAGTCGCCACTTTCGCGAGGATACATCAAGGTTCTGCGAAGGAGAAGCACTCCTCCTTCTTCAGGCACTTCCCCATGGCCCCAAGCCTTCCCCTTCCAAGGGCGTGCGCGCCGCGATAAATATGCGCGAGGGAGGAGGAGCCCGTCGCAGCCCCTCGTTTTCGCCAGAGGCTACTCCCCGATCACGTAGTTCTCCGGAGGCTCGGCGCCGAGAAGGTGCTCCACGAAGTAGTCCCACCGGCGGCGTGTCATATAGTTCGACGCGCGGCCGAACCCGTGGCGAGCGTTGGGGAACATGATGAGGTCGAAGTCCTTGTTCGCGTCGATCAGCGCTTGAACCACGAGAAGCGTGTTGTACGGCGGCACGTTGTCGTCGAGCATGCCATGCGCGAGGAGGAGTTTGCCTTTGAGGTTGGCCGCGAGGTCCTGGTTGGCCTCTGGCGCGTAGTTGTCCGTGTCGCCGTCGCGGACGAGGAGGCCCTGGTAGCGCTCGCCCCAGTCGTCCTCGTAGTTGCGCTGGTCGTGGTTGCCAGACTCCGAGATGCCGACATCAAAGAAGTCCGGGTAGCGGAACAGGGCGCCCGCGGCGATAAAGCCGCCGCCGGAGTGGCCCCAGATGCCGACGCGGTCGATGTCGATCCACGGGAATTGCCGCGCGAGATCCTGCATGCCCGCGACCTGGCTGGGGAGCGTGTTGTCACGGCCCATCGCGCCATAGTAGGCGTCGTGGAAAGACTTGGATCGGCCAGGCGTGCCCATGCCATCAATGCTGACGACGACGAAGCCGAGTTCGGCAAGCGCCTGCCGGTCTCCCCACGAAGCGCGGAACGAGCGGCTACCGATGCTCCCGCTCTGCGGGCCGGGATAGGCCTGGTTGATGATCGGGTATTTGGCGTTGGGGTCGAAGTCGGTCGGGCGGAAGAGGAGACCGTAGAGCTGCGTTTCCCCGTCTGGGCCGGTCATCTGGACGCGCATCGGTGGCTTCCAGCCGTGCGCTTCGAGCGCCGAGATGTCGGTCGTCTCCAGCTCCATCACGAGCCGGCCGTCGCGGTCGCGCAGTTCGACGACTGGAGGCGTGTCGGCGCTGGAGTACGTGTCCACGAGATACGCGCCAGAGGCGGCGATCTGAACCGAGTGGTCGCCCGCCTCTGGCGTCAGCGAGACCTGCTCGCCGCCGTCCAGGCTCGCGCGGTAGGCGTGGCGGAAGTACGGGTCTTGGCCAGGCTCGCGACCCATCGCCTCGTACCAGACGGTGCGCGTGTCCTCGTCGATACGGAGGATGCGGCTGACGGGGCCTTCGCCCGAGGTGATGCGGTTTTTGAGCGCGCCGGTGTCGAGGTCGTAGAGGTAGAGGTTGCTCCAGTCGTCACGCTGGGAGTTCCAGACGATCTCGCGGGTGTCCCAGAGCACGTGCCAGCCGGTGACGGACTCGAAGTGCGTCTCCTCGCTCTCGGTCAAGATGTCGCGCACGGCGCCGGTGCGGGCGTCGGCGAGGCGGATGGTGACGGACTTGTGATCGCGGGGCGTGGATGCGAGGGCGAGTTCGGTCCCGTCCGGGCTCCAGTGGTAGTCGTCCATGCTCAGATCGTCGCCCAGCGTGGCGCGGTGGTACTCCATCGGCAGCGCCAGAGGCGTCACGCGCTGCGCGTCCACGTCGATCACGACGCGGCGGAGCATGGCGACGGCGCTATCGCCGGGCAGCGGGTACTTCCACTGCTGCAGGACCGGCGTGCCGACGGTCGTTTCTACGAGGTACATCTCCCCCACCTCGCGCTCGTCCTGCTGCTGCGTCGCGATCATGCGGCCGTCCAGCGACCACTTGAGAACGGGCCGGTCACTTTTGCGCCAGCCGGCGTTGTCAGTCGCGTAGCCGTAGTTCTCGACGCCGTCGGTCGTGAGTTGCGTTTCCTCGCCAGAGGCCACGTCGCGCACCCAGAGGTTCCAGTTGCGGATAAAGGCGGCGCGCGAGCCGTCAGGCGAGTACACCTCGGTCCGCGAGAAGCGGCGCATCATCTCGGCGCGCGCGTCGGGCTCGCGGCGGTCGCCTCTGGCGTCGCAGGATTCCGCGTCCAGGTCGCAGACGTAGTGGGTGTCGCCGATGTCGACGCCGATGCCGTCGTCCATCACCCAGAACGAGGAGAACGGGAGCGCGCTGGCCTCGATGGCCTCGCCTCTGGCGGCGGAGAGCGCGCGCGCCATCGTCTCGGGATCGAAGGCGACCTCGCGCGTGCCTCGGGCGGGATCCACGACGACGAACTCGGCGCCGGAGGCCGTTTCCGCCTTGTAGGTGAACCGACCGTCGTCCTGCCACGTGGGGCTCACGCTCCCGCCGGTCACCAAGCCGTTGGTACCAGAATAGAGGAAGCGCTCGGCCTGGGCGTAGTCCTCGGCGGTAACGCGAGGGCGTTCCTGAGCGAACGCGCCAGAGGCCACGAACAGGGCGGCGAAAACGAAGCGGGCGAGGCGGGGGGCGGTCATCACGTCGGGGGCGGTGAAGCCCTGAATGTAGCCGCCCGGGAGGGAGAGCCCGCGCCTCTGGCGGCGAGCCGGCCGCCCCCTGCGCCTGCCGGGCACCGGGCGAGGCCGAGTTGCCCGCGCGTGTCTTTCCCAAGGCCTCTGGCGCTAGAGGCGTTATCGCGAGACCGTGAACCGCTGCACGCTTGTCGCGCCGCCAGAGGCCAGCCGAGCCATGTACACGCCCGGCGTGAGACTGCGAGCGTCGAACTGCGCCGTGTGAGCACCGGCCGTGTGCAAGCCCAGAGCAGCGACAGCGACCTCGCGCCCGAGCGCGTCGTAGATCACGAGCGAAGCCTCGCCAGGAGCAGGGAGGGTGTAGTTCAGCGTTACCGCACCAGAAGCGGGGTTGGGCATTGGCGCGAGCAAAGACAGAGCCTCTGGCGACGTGGCGCCAAAGGCGGTGACCTCCTGCGTGAAGTCGTACAGGTACGCAGCACCGCATCCGTTTCCCTGAGCGCACCCTACCCCGTACGCTCCGACGAGCGCGCACGACCCGGAAAGGGCGACGCTACGACCGAAGCGATCTCCGTGTTTTTCGTCCGAGGCGACGAGTCGGGTCTCGCGCCAGAGGCCGCCTTCGAGGTCGTAGGCGTATGCGGCTCCGCACGTGCCCGTGGAGCACTGGCCGGAAAGCGCTCCTACGAGCGCTCGGTCACCTTCCAGTGCTACGGAATATCCGAAGCGCCCGCCCCAATCTGGGACCATGTCTGAAGCCTCGAGCTTCGTCTCGATCCATCCGGTGTCGCTGTGGTCGTAGACGTACACCGCCCCACACCAGAGACTCACGTCACAGTCCTCACGGTCGGCACCGACGAGGACTCGGCTCCCCGACAGAGCAACGGCGTACCCGAATTGCACACCGCTCGCATCGGCCACTGTGAACCGGGTCGCCTCAAGCCAATCCTCACCGTCGAAGTCGAATACGTACGCTGACTGGCCCGAGCCCACCACCGCGCGGTCTCCCTCCAACGCGACAGCGTGGCCCACCCTGAAGTCGACGCCTCGGTCTATGGGTACGACCTTCGTGCCTTGCCAGGTGGAGCCGTCGAAGTCGAACACGTAGGCCGCTCCGCATTCGGTCCCGTCTCCACACCGTTCGCCTCTGGCGCCGATCAGAACGCGGTCCCCCGAAAGGGCCACCGACTGCCCGAAGTGGTTGTCCCAGTTCTGATCGGTAGGCAGAAGCCGCGTCGCATTCCACGAGGCGCCGTCATAGTCGAGAACGTACGCCGCGCCGCAGTTTCCTCCCGCGTCGCACGACTCCCCCGGATTTCCGACCAACGCCCGATCTCCTTCCACGGCAACAGGACGGCCAAAGAAGTTGACGGATGGAGCGCCAGGCAGTTCAACTCGGGTTTCCTCCCACGTCTCCCCGCTCCGGTCGAAGATGTGCAGAGCCCCGTTCCGCGCGCTGACCACCGCGCGGTCATCCGAGAGGGCGACATTATGGCCAAATCCGTTGCGTTCTACCGTAGTGGGCGAGAGTTGTACTGTTTCCTCCCGCCCACTCTCTGTAGATCCAGTCTGCGCCGAGACCGTGCCAGGGAGAGACAGAGCGAGTGCAGCGGCGAGAGCGTAGCGAACGAGCATGAGCGCGGGTGCACATGTAATAAGTGCCTACAAACATAGAGAGAGACAACCGCAAGAGGCCTCTGGCGGATCAGCCCAGCCCCACGCGCTCGAAGATGGCGTCCGCGTTCCGGATCTGGTAGGCCGGGTCGAAGGCGTCCGCGATGGCCTCTGGCGAGAGGTGCGCCGTAATCCCGGGCGCGCCGTCGATAATCTCGCGGAACGAGCGCCGCTCGCGCCACGCCTCCATCGCCAGAGGCTGCACGGTGTCGTAGGCCGCCTCGCGCGAGAGACCGGTCTCGATCAGCTTGAGGAGCAGACGCTGCGAGTAGACGAGCCCGTAGGTGCGGTCCAGGTTTTCCGCCATCCGGTCCGGGTTGACCGTCAGGTTCTCGATGATGCGCGCCATGCGCGCCAGCGAGTAGTCCAGCGCGATCGTCGCGTCGGGCAGGATCACGCGCTCGACGGACGAGTGGCTGATGTCGCGCTCGTGCCAAAGTGCCACGTCTTCGTAGGCCGCCACCATGTAGCCGCGCAAGAGGCGCGCCATGCCGGTCAGGTTCTCGCTGCCGATGGGGTTGCGCTTGTGCGGCATCGCGCTGCTCCCCTTCTGGCCGCTGCCGAACGATTCCTCGGCTTCCAGCACTTCGCTGCGCTGCAAGTGCCGGATCTCGACGGCGATGGTCTCGATGTTGGCGCCGATCAGCGCGAGCGCGCCGAGGTACTGCGCGTGCAGGTCGCGCGGGAGCACCTGGGTGGAGACCGGCGCGGCGCGGAGCCCCAGCTTCTCGCACGTCAGCCGCTCCACCTCTGGCGGGATGTGCGCAAACGTCCCGACGGCGCCCGAGAGCTTGCCGACGCGGACGGCCTCAGCCGCGGCGTCGAAGCGCTCTAGGTCGCGCTGCACGGCGTCGTAGAAGCGGGCCATCTTGAGCCCGAAGGTCGTCGGCTCAGCGTGGACGCCGTGCGTGCGGCCGACGCAGAGCGTGTGCTTGTGCTCGCGTGCCTTCGCACCCAGCACCTCGCCCAGCCGCACGAGCCCCTGGCGCAGAATCTTGTTTGCGCGCAAGAGGCGGACAGACTGCGCGGTGTCCACCACGTCCGTCGAGGTGAGGCCGTAGTGCACCCACTTTTTCTCATCACCCAGCGTCTCGCTCACGGCACGCGTAAACGCCACCACGTCGTGCCGCGTGTCCTTCTCGATCTCGTGGATGCGGTTGACGTCGAAGCCCGCACCGGCGTAGAGCTTGTCCACGTCGGCCATCGGGATCAGGTCCGTCGCCTTGGCCCACGCCCAGGCGGCGGCGAGCTCGACATCAAGCCAGGCCTGGAACTGCGCCTCTTCGGTCCAGATGGCGCCCATCTCGGGGCGGGTGTAGCGGGCGATCATGGGGACGAGGTGTTAGGGACTGGGGGACTGGCAGAAGATGCGCTCGCCGGCGCCTACCTCGGACTCCGAGGGCGCCAGAGGACCCTCCCAATCTGCCGACGCCAGAGGCCTCTGGCGGGGAACGCTGGGCGAAGACGGCATCGCTGGCTCAAGTGTGGTTCTGGCGCCAGAGGCCAGGCGTCGCGCTTGGCTGAGGGGAGGGCGTATGCGATACGCCTACAGGAGACCGCGCGCGGCGCCAGAGGCAGAACGGGAGGCCTCTGGCGGAACAAATCGGGCGGCGCCCCTCCTCATCCCTCATCCCTCATCCCTCATCCCTCATCCCTCATCCCTCATCCCTCATCCCTCATCCCTCTACATCAACTCGCTTCGCCGGTCTCGGAGGTACTTGTTGAGCAGCGCGCGGGCGCGGAAGATGTGCGCCTTGACGGTCCCGAGTGGGAGGTCGAGTTCGACCGCGATCTCCTCGTAGCTCTTTTCCTCTTGGTGCCGCATCACGATCACGCGGTGATACTTCGGCGGGAGGTCCGCGATGGCGGCCGCGATGATCTCGTTGCGCTGGTCCATCACGAGATGCCGGTCGGGCCGGTACGTCGTGTCGGGAAGCTCCATCTGCATCTCGCCGTCGCGCGTCTGCACGGGCTTGTCGATGGAGACGGTCTTGAGCTTCTTGCGTCGGATGTGGTCGATCGTGTGGTTCGTCGTGATCCGGTAGAGCCACGTCGAGAAGGCGTACTCCGGCGCGTAGCGCTCCAGCGCCTTGAACGCCTTGACGAACGCCTCCTGCACCAGGTCCTCCACAATGGCCGAGTCGCGGACCATCTTGGCGACGTGGCGCTGCAGCGGCTGCTGGTACTTCGTCATCAGCGCGCCGTAGGCGCTCTGGTCTCCCGCGAGCGCCTGCGTCACGTACACGCGGTCCTCTTCGCTAGAGGCGGACGGAGGAGCGGACGACGGCTGAGACATGGGCTGACGCCAGAGGCGAAGACGGACGCGCGCAAGCTACCGTGGCGCGCTCGCGGGTGCTCGCCCTCTAGCGTGCCACCATCACCACCAGCAACGCGCCGCGCCTCTGGCGGTCTCCGGAACTCACCACCCGCCGGCGCCATGTCTTCCCGCTCCCGCACGATGCCCTCCATCCCCACCGCGTCCATGTCCGACGTGGCGTTCCTCCTGCTCGTGTTCTTTCTCGTCGTGACCGCCTTCCGCGAGGACATCGGCCTCCGCACCGATCTGCCGCCGCTGACCGAGCAGCGCGAGGGCGTGCGCGAGATCCTCCACGTCCAGATCTCCGCCTCTGGCGAGATGGCGGTCGAGGGCGAACCTCTGGCGCCAGAGGCCGTGCGCGAGCGCGTGTCGACGTTCGCCGCAGGCGGCGGGCCGGTCGAGGTAAAATCCCACCGCCTGGCACCATACGCGGCCTACGTCGGCGCGCTGGACGCCGTGCTGCAGGGACACCGGGACATAGGGGCCACGCCCCGGCTCTCGCTGCCGCAGCCGGCGGAATAGACCCTCCGGCCGACCAAGGGGCCAAGGCACCCACGGAGACGCACGAGGCCTGTAGGACAAACTCTATACCTTCGGCCCGGTGGCTGCTGTCGCCAGAGGCCAAAACGTTGCGAGGCAGGGGATAGAGCCCTACGGCGGGTTCTCGGTGCTGAAGCAGACCCGCCCATCCGGCGCGACCTTCGCGCCGCGCACTCCGGGCGTGCGTTTGCTCCCACCACCCTCACTTGCCATGCTGTCCCGACTCTTTTCTCTCGCGTTCGCGCTCACCCTTTTAAGCGCCTGTGATACCGGCCAGGACGGAACCGACGCAATGGTCACCGTCACGGGGTCCGTCACGGACGAGAGCGCCTCTTCCCTTACATCGAGCGCGTCGTCGGCTCCCGTCGAGGGCGCCACCGTTACCGCTTCTCGGGTCTCCGCCAGAGGCTCGCTTTCTGCCCTCTCAGGTTCTGCCACGACCAACGCGAGCGGTCAATACACGCTCACGACAGACGCCACCGCGGACGCTACGGTCATCGCGGCCACGCGCCAGAGCTTCGCCGCGCGCGCGCTCCTCGAAGCCGGCGCGGCCTCTGGCGCGCAGGTCATGGCCCCGCCGATGACGGCCGAAACCAGCGCCGAAGCCGACGTGTTCGTGGCCGTCCGTGCTCGCGAAAGCGCAGCCGACGCTGCGGACGTCATCCTGTTCGTCACCGCCGACGTCGCGGCCGACATTCGCGCCGCCGCCACGACCGCTGCCGATGTGGCCGCCTCGATCGACGCCGCGCTCGCGGCTGAGGCGTCGGCCTCTGGCGCGTCGTCATCCGAGGCTGAGGAGGTTGAGACCACGCGCCGTGAGAACGCAGCCACGTTCCGCGTAGCGCTTGCCGCGTCCTCGAGCTCGAGCGCCCGCGCGCAGGCGTTCTCGCGCTTCGAGACCGACTACGAGGACGCGTTCGCCCAGACCAGCGTGACGCTGAACGCCAGGGCCAGGGCGTCCCAGGCTCGGACCAAGGCGCTTATCCGCTTTAGCAACAACCTCTCTGCACAGGCCCGCCTCTCCATGCGCCGCCGTGCTCGCATCGCAACGGCACGCACGACGGCCCTGGCCGTGGAGGCCGCGTTCCGCGCCAGAGGCGCATCCAACGCGCGGCTCACGGCGCTGGCGCAGGCCCGAGCCAACCTGATCGCGTCGCTGGAATCTGCGGGCAACGACAACGCGCAGAACCAGGTGGAAAGCACGTACGCCGCTGTTGTCCGCGCGGAGCTCGCGCAGGAGACCAACCTCTCGGCCGCGCAACTCAGCGCCGCCGCGCAGGCGTCCTCCGCCGCGCGAGCAACGTTCAACACGGCACTCGCTGCCTCCCCCTCGGGCGCGACGATCGGGACCGCAACGGTCTCGTACTTCAGCGCAGTCGAGAGCGGCGCCCGGACGGCCTTCGGGGCGGACGCCAGCCTCGCCATCGAGGCCTTCGCGCTTGTAAGCCTGTATTGAGCCTTTCCGCCAGAGGCCGCCATCGAGGTGGCCTCTGGCGACGGTTTCGGTCGCGCCTACCGTTTTGCTCGGCCGGTCTGGGTTACGCCAGAGGCCTCCTCTAGAGGTTCTGGGCCGTTGGCGACCACTTGAGAACCGTCAACTGCCCCGTGCCGTCGCTGGCGTAGACGTAGCCGCTGGCGGAGGGCAGCGTGGCGCCCCAGTTGCCGTCCATCGTCACGTCGTCGTGGCGCGGGTAGGTGTCGTGGTGCGCGACAACAGTGGGCGAGGCTGGGTCTAGGAGATCCAGCACGTACATGCCGGCGGTGTAGTGCGAGACGAAGGCGTAGCGGCCCCGCACGAGCGCGTTGTGCGCGATGCGGTTGGCGCCCAGCCACTCCCCCACGAGCGTCGGGTTGTCCAGGTCCTCCACGTTCCACACCTTGAGCGTCTTTTCCGCCGTCTCCTCGGTCGTGACCACGTGGCGGCCGTCGTCGGTCGGCCAGATGTTGTGGACGTAGCCCGCCGCCGGGACCACCACGCGGCCCTTGAGGGCGGGCGCGGCCTTGTCCGTCATGTCCCAGACGGAGAACGACGGCGTGCGGCCTTCGGCGACATAGAGCGTGTCGCCTCTGGCGTAGATGTCGTGCACGTCCGGCACCTCCACGCTGCCGACGAAAGCGGGCGCAGCGGGGTTCGCGAGGTCCAAAACGTGGATCGTGGAGCCGTCCGAGTTGAGCACGTAGGCGTGCCCCGTCACGGTGTCGATCGACAGGTTGTGTGAGGACACGAGCGCGTCGTCTGGCCCGCGCACGACGGCCACTTCCTCCGCGCGGTGCGGCAACCCGCGGAGGTCGATGACCTGTAGGCCCTCGCTCCGTCCGTACGCTTCAGTGACGACGTATGCGAAGCCGCCGTAGGTCTTGATGTCGCGCCAGAACCAGCGCGCCCGCTCCGTCGGCCCCGGGATCTGCGCCACGATCTCCAGCGAAGGCACGGCCACGATGGAGACGCCCTCCAGATCGCCCATGATGGCGTACTCCGCCCCGTCGCCGGCCACGTAGCCCCACACGTCGGAGCCGCCCGTCTCGATCTCGCTGTTCACGATCGCCGGCAGATCGACCGTCCCGATCAGTTCGAGGCTCTGGGCACTTCCCGCCAGAGGCGCGAGGCAAATGGCGAGGGCGAGGAGGCGATGCATAGCGGCGGCGTGGGTGACGTGCCGGATGGTACGGCCTCTGGCGCCAGCGGCGATCGCGTCTGCGCAAACGGCACTCAAGGGCGTCCCGCGATGCCCTCAAGACTCTACGGACCGAGCTGCCATTCGCGCAGCGGGTGCAAACAGACGAGGCCTCTGGCGGGGTTCGCCAGAGGCCTCGCGGATTCAACAGGGCGCTTCTGGCGCCAGAGGCGCGTCAGAGGCTACGCGTTCACGCCCAGCACGTCGTCCACGCTGTCGGACGTGATGAAGTGGTAGCCCGGACGCGCGGCGCGGTAGATGCGGTCCGCGATGGGCTTGCCCCACTCGCTCGCGGCGAGATCGCGGAAGAGCGGGAGGACGAACTTGCGGCGGCCCTGGGAGGTGAGGAACAGCTCCAGAGATGGCACCGCCGGGTCGTATTCGTTCGCGATGGCGGTCTTGAGCCACGCGAAGCGGATCTCGCTGTTGCCCGTATCGCTGAAGCCGAACGCCTCATCCAGGTTGGCGAGTTGGACGGGCTTCAACTCGCCCGGAAGCGACTGCATAAAGTGCAGCCACTCGTGCGTGCTCCAGCCCTCGGTCTCCAGCTCGCCCGGAGCCGTCCCGCTGGCGAACGCCTCCGCCTGCGCCTCGGCGCGAGCGAACGCGGCCGACTCTACGCGCGGCGCGTTGGCGGGAAGGCCCGGTCCGTCGATCCACGCCTCCGGGTTGACCTCGTCGCGCAGGGCGGGGTTGCCCTTGAAGAGGTTGGCGTCGAGGTCCGCCAGAAGCCGGTCCGTCGTCATGGGCTGGAAGGCATGGCGGTCGAAGTAGCCGCGCAACCACGCGTCGAACGCCTCGCGGCCGGCGGCCTCCTCCATCGTGCGGAGGAACAGCGCGCCCTTGTCGTAGGCGATGGCGTTCATGCCATCGTCGGGGTCACGGCCGACGAGGTTGAGGCGAAGGTGCTGATCGGCCTCGTCAAGGCCGGTGATCTCCTCGTCGAGCCCGGTGCGCGAGAGGCTTTCGAGCATCTGCGCGTACTCCGGGCCGGAGACCTCCTCCATGATGCGGTTCTCGAAGTAGGAGGTAAAGCCCTCGTTGATCCAGAAGTCGTCCCAGGTGGCGTTGGTGACGAGGTTGCCACTCCACGAGTGCGCGAGCTCGTGCGCGACGAGGCTGACGAGCGAGCGGTCGCCCGCGAGGATCGTCGGCGTGGCAAAGGTCAGCAGCGGGTTCTCCATGCCGCCGAAGGGGAAGCTCGCGGGGAGCACGAGGACGTCGTAGCGGCCCCAGCGGTACGGTCCGTACAGCTCCTCGGCGGCGTCCATCATCGCGTCCACGTCCACGAACTCGCTCGCGGCGGACTCCACGACGGTCGGCTCCGCCCACACGCCGGTCCGCTCGCCGATCTCGCGGAACTCCAAGTCTCCAATCGCGAGCGCGATGAGGTACGGCGGCACGGCCTTGTCCAGTTCAAAGCCGAACGTCCGCGCGCCCTCGCCAGAGGCCACGGGATCGTCGCCGTTGCCCTCGGCGCTCATGACGGCGGTGAGGGATTCGGGGACCGTGATCTCGGCCTCGTAGGTCTGCCGGATGCCGGGGCTGTCCTGCGTGGGCACCCACGTGCGCGTGAGGATGGCCTGGCCCTGCGTGAACAGGAACGGCTGGCCGCTGGCGGTCTGCTCCGGGCGGAGCCACTGCACGGCGGCGGCCTCTGGCGAGGTGCGGTAGCGGACCGTGATGGTCTCGCCGCTCTCGGGAATCTGGACGGTGAGCGGCGCGCCGAGAAGCGGGTCGGACTCTCCGACCTCGTAGGCGAGCGAGTCGCCAGAGGCGTCCATCACGCCTTCGATGGTCAAGTCCCGCACGTCGAGCACGATCTCCTCGGCGCCCTCGGCGGCCTCAAACGTGAGCGTGGCCATGCCGCTCAGTTCTTTGAGGTCGAAATCAGCGTCGAGGTCCAGCGCGACGTGCGTGACGCGCGCCTCCTCAGGCTTCGCGTACGAGTGGACGTCTGTGGGGAGCGGCGCCTGCTCGGCGGCCTCGCCAGAGGCCGCGGGCGCAGCCTCGTCCCCGCCGGTGCGGCAGGCGGCGAGCGTAACGAGGAGGGCGAAAAGGGAGAGTCGGGCGATCACGGGCGTGCGGGTGAGGACGGGGCAAGGTACAGGGCGCCAGAGGCACCGGACTGGTGCGGGAACGCGGGAGGCGGGCGAAATCGCGTGGCCTCCGGCACTGCGGGGCGGGTCCGCTTTCGTGGCGTCTTGCCTTGCCTCTGGCGCCGGCACCGCGCACCTTGCGCGCCGCCTGACCCGAACCCCGTGCTCTTTCTCGCTCTCGCCGTCGCCTGCAGCCTCGGCATCGCCATGGTCTTCAAACTCGCCGAACGGCGCGAGTACGACCGAACGGCGCTCTTGACCGTCAACTACGCCGCAGGAGCGCTTCTCGCGATCGCGCTGCAGGACCCAGGGCAGGCCGAGACCATCACGCCGGGGCTCGTCGCGCTCGGCGTGGGCCAGGGCGTGCTGTTCATCGTGGGCTTCTGGCTGTTCTCTCTCGCGATCCGGCTGGCCGGGATGGGCCTGGCGGCAGGCGTGATGCGGCTTTCGGTCGTGATCCCGGTCCTGGCCTCGTGGGTGATCTGGGGCGAGATGCCCGCCGCGCTGCAGTTCGTCGGCCTCGTGCTGGCGGGCGGCGCGTTCGTGCTCGTCTCGCGCCCGGCACCGCAGGACGCCGCGCCCGAGGCCGTGCGCGGCCCCGCAGCGCTCGACGCGGCGCACGAGCCCGCTGCGCCAGAGGCGGCCTCTGGCGGCAAGACCGCGCTCGTGCTCGGGCTGCTTTTCCTCTCCGGCGGGCTCGTGGATACCCTCATGAAGGCCTTCGACGAAGGCTTCGCCGCCACGGTCGACAAGTCGCTGTTCCTCCTGTTCGTCTTCGGCGTCGCGTTCGTCGTCGGTGCGGTGGCCGTGGTGGCCTCTGGCGTGCGAACGGGCCGGTGGCCGCGCGGTGGCGCCCTTGTCTGGGGCGTCGGGTTGGGGATCATCAACTACGCGTCGGCGGACTTCCTCTTGCGCGCCGTGGCCGTCCTGAGTGGGCCGGTCGTATTTCCGGCCAACAGCGTCGCCATCGTGCTGGGCGCGGCGCTGCTGGGGTGGGTGATCTGGAAAGAGCGCCTGAGCCGCGCCAACCTCGTCGGCTTGGGCCTCGCCATCGTCGCGCTGGCGTGCCTCACGCTGGGACAGACGCCAGAGGCGGACGAAACGACGGAGCCGCCGCGTTCCATCGCGTCCGTACCCTCTGGCGATGACTGATTCCCCTCCCGGCCGGCCCGATCCCCGCCCCGACCGCTTCCACGTCCCACGCCGCTGGGTGCTGCCTCTGGCGCTGGCGGTCCTCGCCATCGTGGCGCTGCTCGTCGCGCCGTTCGTGGCCCGCGCGATCATCCCGGCCTTTACCGAGACCGACGTGCAGACGACGGTTATCAGCACGATCCAGAGCGAGTCGCCAGAGGCCTTCCTGGTAACGGGCACGCTGCGCTCGGCGGTGACGACGTCCACGCGGTCCGCGACGACGCTGCTGCCGGGCTTTCTCAACCTGGAGTTGGGCCGCGGCGAGGTGGAAGTCCGTGTCCCGGGGCGCATCGCGTACGGCATCGACACACGCGAGATCACGGCCAGCGACGTGCGCCTGCTCGAATCCGAGAGCGGCGAGCCCATCGTGCAGGTCCAGCTTCCGGCCCTCTCGGTGTTCTCCGTCGAGCCCATCTTGGAGCAAGCCGGGATCCGCGCCGAAACGGGCGGGTGGGTCAAGCCCAGCCGGGACGCCGAACGCGAGGCGCTGCGCTCGGCACTCGGGCGCCTCCGCCCCACACTTCGCGAGCAGGGCGAGACGCACCTCCGCGACAACGTGCAGCCGTCGCGCAACACCGCCGAGGCGGTCGTGGCGCAGCTTTCCGGGCCTCTGGCGGCGCTGGGGCTGGAGCGCCCCACGTTC
>NZ_MQWB01000001.1:2567126-2642223 GCF_002257665.1 Rubricoccus marinus
TCGTGACCCGCGCCGAAGCGTGGCTGGACGCGCCCCGCACGCTCGCCATCGCGACGCTGCCCGTGTGGCTGTTTGTCCTCCCGTGGCCTCTGGCGCTTGTCGCGACGCTCCTCACCTACGTGCTGTGGGCGCTCGCCGCGCCGGCCCTCGCGAGCCGGTTGGCCGTCCGCCTCGTGCAGGCGCTGGCGCACCCGATGGTGCAGGCCGCAATCTTGCTCGTCGCGCTGTCCCTCCTGGCCCGGACGGGCCGGTACGACGCCGTCTGGGCGGGCCTCGGCGCGTTCGTCGTGCTCCGGCTCGGGCTTCTGGCGCGCGTTCTGGACCCGCTCCTGGCGCGGGCGAACGCTCGGCTGTACCCACTTCCTGTGCCCGATCAGGTGTTGCGCGCCTTTCTCGTGCGCGGCGCGCTCAAGCACGGCATCGCGCTTCCCAGCCTCGGCGAGATCGACGCGAGCGTGCGCGAAACGTGGAAGCGGATTCAGCGCAAGCGATAGCGCACAAAAAGCCCCCGCGCAGGGCCGCACCAGCGCCCGCCTCCGCCTTGACGCGGCGCCAGAGGCGCTACCTTTCTGCCCCCCTCCCCTGGTTTCATGGTTCGTAGCACGTTTACCCCGCCCTGCGGCTTCGACATCACGACAACGACCGTCGAGAGCGGGCGCGGCCTCGCCGCCATTGCGTACTGGGGCTACCGCGCCGTGGTCCACCCAGACGGCTCGTTCTTCCTCCACGAGACGTACTACGACGAGCGCGAGGGCATCCTCGGCATCGCGCGCGAAAAGGCTCGCCCCTGCGGCGACCACATCGGCGACGTGCGCGACGTGCTCTCCCAGATGGCCGAAGGCCTCGGAGAGCCCCCGCTCCGCTACACCGATTACGACCGCGGCGTGCCCGAGTCGGCCTCTGGCGACGGTGCCGGCGGCTCCGCTCCCGGCATCGCGTAGTCACGCGGCCGCCGTCGCGCGACGGCGGCGATCTCTGCGGCGATCCTGGAGGCACCCGTGGCTTTCGTCGCGAGCCGCCAGAGGCCCTGAGCCCCGGCCGCGAGCACCCGCGGCCCGGAGCCCTCCCGCCGGCTGTTATCTTGCGCTCCACCATCGCCACGGCGCCGCCCGTGGCCGCTCCATGTCTCAGATTCCGCCCCCGGCGAGTGTGCTCGTCGTCGGCACGGTCGCGTTCGACACCATCGAGACCCCCTTCGGGCGCGCCGAGCGCGTGCTGGGCGGCTCGGCCACCTACGCCACCCTCGCGGCGAGGCTTCTGGCGGACCCCGTCCGCCTCTGCGCCGTCGTCGGTGGGGACTTCCCCGAAGCCCACGTTGACGCGCTGAAATCGCGCGGCGTCGATACGGAGGGCCTCGCGCGGGACCCCGACGGCGAGACGTTCTTCTGGGCCGGCCGCTACCACCACGACCTCAACCACCGCGACACGCTCGCGACGCACCTCAACGTGCTCGCGACGTTCGAGCCCGAGATCCCGGAGAGCTACCGCGACACGCGCGTGCTCTGCCTCGGCAACCTCGACCCCACGGTCCAGGCCACGGTCCTCGACCAGGTCACCGGCCCCGATGGCAGCGGTCCCTCGCTCGTCATCATGGACACGATGAACTACTGGATCGAGAGCGCGCCAGAGGCCCTGCGGTCCACGCTCGCCCGCGTCGACGTGCTCGTCATCAACGACGCCGAGGCCCGCGAACTCGGGGACACGTCCAACCTGGTCCGCGCAGCGCGGATCATCCGCGAGATGGGCCCCCAGACGCTCGTGATCAAAAAGGGCGAGCACGGCGCGCTGCTCTTCACCGGCGACCTGGACGCGCCGACGCTGTTCTCCGCCCCCGCTTACCCGCTCGAAGAGGTCACCGACCCGACGGGCGCGGGCGACGTGTTTATGGGCGGCTTTGCCGGCCACCTCGCGCGCTGCGGCGAGATCTCAGACGAAGCCTTCCGCGAGGCCATCGTCACGGGCAGCGCGATGGCGTCGCACTGCGTCGGCGCGTTCGGCCCCGAGAACATGCTTTCGCTGACCCTGGACGACGTGAACGCGCGCGTCCAGGAGTTCCGCGACCTCTCCGCCATTCCGATGCGGCTGAGCGCCTAGCGCCTCTGGCGCTCCGCACTAGGGCTCCGCACACGGCCGTTTATCGCCCGCCGGCGCCACCTCGGGCGCCGACCTTAGCCCGCCAGAGGCCTCTCGCCCTTATGAAGCACGCCCTCGCCTGCCTCGCCGCGCTCCTGCTCGCAGGCGCCGCCGCCGCTCAACACACCCACACCGCGCCAGCGGACGCCTCTGGCGACCCCCACGCCGTCGTGGAAGCGTTTGTCGTGACCGGCCTGCGCGTGGACACGCAGGCGCCGCCGCCCGGCAGCGGCGTGGGTCGGGCCGGCCTCCGCTTTACCGATGGCGGCTACGTCTCCGTCGTGCACGGCAAGCCGTACGCCAGAGGCCGCGAGGTCTGGGGCGGGCTCGTCGGTTTCGGGAGCGCGTGGGTGGCGGGCGCGCACCGCGCGACGGAGCTGTTCACGACGGTCCCGCTGATGGTGGGGAGCACGCGGCTGGAGCCGGGCGCCTACTCCCTTTTCGTCACGCCGCACCACAACGCGTGGACGCTCCACGTCAACCGCGCCCTCGGGATGCACCTCGCGGACGAGTACGACGCAGCGCTGGACATCGCGCGAGTGGACGCCACGCCGACCGTTCTCCTCGCGCCCGTCGATGGGCTCACGTGGTCCTTCCTGGAGGACGGGTCGGCGCTGACGCTGGCCTGGGACCGGCAGAGCACGGACTTCCCGATCTCTCGCGCGCACTAGCCTCTGGCGCCAGAGGCGCTACGCAGTTGGAGACGTAGGCGCACGTTGGAGCGTCAGCTGGCTTTGAAAAGCCGCGAGAGCCGCTGCGCCCAACCCGTCTGCTCGGGAGGCGGCTGCGGCGCCTCGAGTTGGGCCTGTAGCCACGGGTTCATCTCCGCGTCGATCACGAGGTGCACCCGGTCCTCGGCGCCCGTGTTCTCGACCGCGTGCGGGTCGCTCAGCCGGAGATACCAGCATTCCCCCTCCTTCATGACGACTCGGGAGCCGTTCAGTACAAAGCGGACGCCGTCGTTGGTCGTGACCGGGATGTGGAGCCGCGCGGTGCCCTCTTCGGCGGAAAGCTCGTGGTCCGTGTGCTCTTTGATGCGCGAGCCCGACGCCAGCTTCATGAGCCGGACCGCGTAGAGCCGACACTTGAACGCCTGGAGGGCCTCTTGGAAATGCGGGGCGTCCTTCAGAAACGGCGTGTCCTCGAACTCGGAGCACGTTGGGTCCGAATAGATCATCATCACGGGATGCGTTGCCCCGGCCGGGCCTCGGAGGGGGATGACACTCCAGTCCCCGTCGTAGTTCTGCGTCACGAAGTGATCGATCCATCCTGCCGACTCCAGCCGCTTCAGGTCGTCTTGAAGCGCGGCGGAGTCAAACGTGAGGTCTAGCCGGATGCGGTCTCGCATAGGTCTGGGATAGGAGGACAGTAGCCGAAACGCGGCCACGGCGGGGAATCTAGACCTCCACGTGTTCCCGGCGGCGCTGCCGCCCTCGCCAGAGGCCTCTGGCGCCAGAGGCTCCGCACATCCTTCCCCCCCGTCACCGGCCGCTGCGTGATAGACTACGCGCCCCCATCGCCCGCCTCCATGACCCGTCGCCAGAGCGGCCTCCTGCTTCACGTCACGTCCCTGCCGAGCCCGTTCGGCATCGGCGACCTCGGGCCCGGCGCCCACGCCTTCGTGGACTACCTCGCGCGCGCGGGCCAGACCCTGTGGCAGGTGCTCCCCCTCGTGCCGCCCGGCTACGGGCACTCGCCGTACGCGAGCCCGTCCACCTTCGCGGCCGACGAGTTGCTCGTCAGCCCCGAGCGGCTGATCGAGGACGGACTGCTGTCCTCTGGCGACCTCGCAGGCGCGCCGGACTTCCCGGCCGAGCGCGTGGCCTTTGGTGCCGTCGAGACGTACAAGCGCGCGCTCCTGGACCTCGCCTACGCCCGCTGGCGCGATGGCGACGCGGCGCACCTCTCCGAGGACTACATCCGCTTCTGCAACGAGCACGTGGACTGGCTGGACCGCTACGCGCTGTTCGCCGCGCTCAAGGTTGCCCACGGAGGCGTCGAGTGGATCGAGTGGCCTGCGCCTCTGGCGCGACGGGAGGAGAGCGCCCTTATCGAGGCCGCGCACGAGCACGCCGGCGCGATGGACCGGGTCCGCTTCGGGCAGTTCATGTTCTGGCGGCAGTGGGAGGCGCTTCACGATTACGCCCGCACTCGTGGCGTCCGCATCCTCGGCGACCTCCCCATCTACGTCGCCTTTGACAGCGCGGACGTGTGGGCACACCAGGGGATGTTCCGGCTCGACGCCAGCGGCCGCCCTACGCACGTCGCCGGTGTGCCGCCGGACTACTTCAGCGAGACCGGCCAGCGCTGGGGCAACCCGCTCTACCGCTGGGACGACATGGAGGCCGATGGCTTCTCGTGGTGGCGCCGCCGGTTTGCCCACACCGCTTCGCTCGTGGACCTCGTGCGCCTGGACCACTTCCGCGGCCTGGAAGCCTACTGGAGCGTCCCAGCCAGCGAGCCCACTGCCATAACGGGCGAGTGGGAAAAGGCCCCTGGCGAGGCGCTGATCCGCGCTCTGGAAGCCGAGTCCGGCTCGCCGCTTCCGATGGTCGCCGAGGATCTCGGCATCATCACGCCAGAGGTCACCGCGCTCATGGACCGCTTCTCGCTCGCGGGCATGGCCGTTCTGCAGTTCGCCTTCGGTAGCGGTGCCGCCAACTCCTTTCTGCCGCACACCTACCGCCCGCGTCTGGCTGCGTACACCGGCACGCACGACAACAACACGTTCCAGGGCTGGTGGAACGAGGAAGCCACGCCGGAGGAGCGCGAGCACGCCCGCGCCTACCTCCACCTCGACCACTGCACCGATTCGCCCGCCCGCGCGGCTGTCCGGGCCGTGATGGGTTCCGTCGCCGGGACCGTTGTCACGCCCATGCAGGACGTGCTTGGGCTCGGCGCAGAGACGCGCATGAACACGCCCGGAACCGTCAGCGACGAGAACTGGGCGTGGCGCGTCCGCGAGGATCAGTTCACCGACGAGTCCGCCGCGTGGCTCCGCAGCCTGACCGAGTTGTACAACCGCGGGCCTCTGGCGCCAGAGGCCCGGTAGACGCTGCCTCTGGCGCCAGAGGCGATCTCGCTTTGGCTTAGCTCGGCTCTCCCTCCGGCCACGGCACGGCCGCGAGGACCACGAGCGACTTGGACGGCAGCGTCACGGTCGCGCCGTCCTCGTAGCGCGGCTCCACGCCGAGATCGAACGGCGCCTCGGCGCGCCACGCCAGAGGCGTCCCGGCTTCGCGCACGGGCAGCACGAGGTCGTGGTCGTGGTCGCCCTTGTTGAACAGCAGCAGCAGCGTGTCGTCCATGCGCGGCCAGCCTCTGGCGTCCGTGCCGGGGATGCGGTCGCCGCGGAGCAAGAGCCCGAACGTGGTGAGACCGGAGCCTTCCCAGTCCGGCCCCTCCATGAGGCGGCCATCTGGGTGCCACCACGCGGCGTCGCGCACGCCGGCCTCGTCGGCGTAGCCGGTGAGGAATGAGCGACGGCGCACGTTGGGGTGCGCGCGCCGGAACGCGATGGCCTCGCGCACGAAGTCCAAGAACTCCTCGTCCTCCGCGTCCAAGTCCCAGTCGTACCACGTGGTCGGGTTGTCCTGGTTGTAGGCGTTGTTGTTGCCGCCCTGCGTCCGCCCGATCTCGTCGCCGCCGAGGATCATCGGCACGCCTTGCGAGAGCAGCAGCGAGCCCATGAGGGCGCGCTTGAGCCTCTGGCGGCAGGCGCGCACGTCGGGGTCGTCCGTGGGGCCCTCTACGCCGCAGTTGGTGGAGTAGTTGGGCTCGTGGCCGTCGCGGTTGTCCTCGCCGTTGGCGTGGTTGTGCTTGCGGGAGTAGGAGACCTGGTCTTGCAGCGTGAACCCATCGTGCGCCGTCACGAAGTTGATGCTCGCAAAGGGGCGGCGGCCCGAGTTGGCGTAGAGATCTGACGAGCCCGCCATGCGCGTTGCGAAGTCGGACTTCATGCCAGGATCGCCCCGCCAGAACTGCCGCACGGTGTCGCGGTAGCGGCCGTTCCACTCCGCCCACTGCCACGGAAAGGCGCCCACCTGGTAGCCGCCGGGCCCCACGTCCCACGGCTCGGCAATAAGCTTCACCTGGCTCAGGACGGGGTCCTGCTGCACGATCTGAAAAAACGAGGCCAGCATGTTGACGTCGTACAACTCGCGGGCGAGCGCGCTCGCGAGGTCGAACCGGAAGCCGTCCACGTGCATCTCCAGCACCCAGTACCGGAGGCTGTCCATGATGAGTTGGAGCACGTACGGGTTGCCCGCGTCCAGCGTGTTTCCCGTCCCCGTGTAGTCCACGAGGTAACGCGCGTCGTCGGGCGATTCCTTGTAGTACGAGAGGTTGTCGATGCCGCGGAACGAGAGCGTCGGGCCAAAGCGGTTGCCCTCGGCGGTGTGGTTGTACACCACGTCGATGATGACCTCCAGCCCCGCTTGGTGGAGCGCGCGGACCATGATCTTGAAGTCGCGCACGGCGTCCGTCCCGGCACGCGTCGCGTACTCGGGCTCGGGCGCGAGAAAGGCGAGCGTGTTGTAGCCCCAGTAGTTGGACAGCCCGGCTTCTACAAGCCGGCGGTCTTGCAACTTGGCGTGCACCGGGAGGAGTTGCACCGTTGTCACGCCGAGGTCCTTGAGGTAGTCGATGACCGGCTCACTCGCCATCCCGAGGTACGTCCCGCGCAACTCCTCGTCCACGCCCGGATGGAGTTGGCTCACGCCCTTGACGTGCGCCTCGTAGATGATGGTGCTCTCCCACGGGATGTCCGGCTTGCGGTCGTCGCCCCACTCGAACCGGCTCTCGATCACGGCCGCCAGAGGCGCAAACGGCGCGCTGTCGCGCTCGTCGAAGCTGAGGTCTGCGTCGGGGTGCCCGATCTGGTAGCCGAACAGCGAGTCGTCCCACGCCAGAGGCCGCCCGATGGCTTTGGCGTATGGGTCCAGCAGGATCTTGTTGGGGTTGAAGCGCAGGCCTCTGGCGGGGTCGTACGGCCCGTGCACGCGGTAGCCGTAGAGCTGCCCCGGGCGCACGTTGCGGAGGTACCCGTGGTGGTGCGGCCCCGTCCGCTCTTCCAGCGTGATCGGCATGCTGACGGCGTCCGGCTCCGGCCCGTCGAACAGCACCAGGTCCACGCGGTCCGCCCCCGGCGCGTAGAGGCTGAAGTTGACGCCGACGCCATCCCAGGTCGCGCCGAGAGGGTAGGGTTTGCCGGGGAGGAGGTGCATCGGGCGGATCGGGGGAATGCGAAGGGCGGGCGCGAGGATACACCGACTCGCGAGACGAAATCGCCAGAGGCCTCTGGCGGGAGAGGACTGGGGAACGGGGGACGCAGCCTGTCTGCGCCTCTGGCGCCAGAGGCTTGCCCCTAGGGTTCGTAGGCGTACCCCTACTCGCTTGGCGCGCGGATGCAGACGCCCCAGGGCGGAGCGGGTCCCGCACCTCTCCCGCGCCAGAGGCACCGCGCGCGCCCTCGGGCGTAGTCTCGCGCTCTCCCCTCCCCTCGCGCCTTGTCTTTCCCCGCCACCGACCGCCGCCGCTGGGCCGCAGGCCAGTACACCGACAGCTACCGCCGCATGGGCGCCCACCCCAACGGCGGCGGGACGTGGTTCACCGTCTGGGCGCCGCGCGCGGCGAGCGTGAGCGTCGTCGGGGACTTCAACGGGTGGGACGCCGAGCGTCACCCGATGGCGCCCATCGGCGAGGGCCTCTGGCGGACGTACGTGCGCAACGTGCGACCAGGCGCGCGCTACAAGTACAGCATCGGGCGGTGGGGGATGCGGTGGGAGAAAACGGACCCGTACGCGTTCGCGATGGAGCCCCCCGCTCCCGGGGGCAGCGCCAGCGAAGGCCTGGCCGCCATCGTGACCGACCTCCACGTGCACGAGTGGGAGGACGAAAGCTGGATGGCCTCGCGCCAGGGGCCGGAAACGCTGAAGCAGCCTCTGGCGATCTACGAGGTCCACCTCGGTTCCTGGCAACGCCCGGGGGGACGGCCGATGAACTACCGCGACATGGCGGATCCTCTGGCGGACCACGTGCTCGCGCTCGGGTTCACGCACGTCGAGCTGCTGCCCGTGATGGAGCACCCGTACTACGGCTCGTGGGGCTACCAAGTGATCGGCTTTTTCGCGCCCACCTTCCGGTACGGCTCGCCAGAGGACTTCAAAGCGTTCGTGGACCGGATGCACCAGCGCGGCGTCGGCGTGCTGCTGGACTGGGTGCCGGCGCACTTCGCGCCCGACGCCCAGGGCCTCGTGGACTTCGACGGCGAGCCCCTTTTTGAGTACACCGATCCGCTCATGCGGACGCACCCCGACTGGGGCACCTACGTCTTCGACTACGGCCGGCCCGAGGTCCAGAACTACCTCATCTCGTCGGCGCGGTTCTGGCTGGAGGAGTACCACATCGACGGCATCCGCGTGGACGCGGTGGCGAGCATGCTCTACCGCGACTACTCCCGCGATGAATGGAGCCCGAACGTCCACGGCGGTAACCACAACCTGGAGGCCATCACGCTTCTCCAGCGGTTCAACTCCGAGGTCTACGCGGCCCACCCGACCGCGCTCACGTTCGCAGAGGAGTCCACGGCGTTCCCCGGCGTGACGCAGCCGACCGACGCGGGCGGCCTCGGCTTTCTCTACAAGTGGAACATGGGCTGGATGCACGACACGCTCCAGTACTTCCACAAGGAGCCCATCCACCGCACGCACCACCACGACGATCTCACCTTCCCGCTCGTCTACGCCTTTACCGAGCAGTTCACGCTCCCCCTCTCGCACGACGAAGTGGTCCACGGGAAAGGCTCACTGTGGGGCAAGATGCCGGGCGACGACTGGCAGAAAGCCGCCAATCTCCGGTTGCTCTACGCCCACATGATCGGCAGCCCGGGCAAGAAGCTGCTGTTCATGGGCCAGGAGTTCGGCCAGGTCAGCGAGTGGACGCACGACTACGGCTTGGACTGGGGGCTCGCGCGCGAGCCGCTCCACGCGGGGTTGGAACACTGGGTGGCGGCCGTTTTCGGCCTCTACCAGAACCACCCCGCGCTCTGGGACGACGCCTCTGGCGGCTTCGAGTGGATCGACTACGGCGACAAGGCGCACAGCGTCGCGAGCTACCTCCGCCACGCTGGGGGCCGGACGCTTCTCTTCGTGCTCAACGCCACGCCCGTCGTGCGCGAGGGCTACCGCGTTGGGGCGCCAGAGGCCGGCCAGTGGCGCGTCGTGCTCAACTCGGACGACGCCGAGTACGGCGGCTCCGGCGTAGGCCCGGCGGGCACGCTGAAGGCAACACGCGGAGGTCCGCACGGCCGGCCCGCCGGGCTGGACCTCACGCTGCCGCCCCTGGCGGCGCTGGTCCTGGAACGCGTCGGCGACGGATAAAGCAGCCTCTGGCGCCAGAGGCCGGTCGCGCGCTATGCGCCGACGACGCCGCGGCCGATGTACATCAGGACGAAGATGCCCAGCCAGACCGCGTGGCCGATCCCGATGCCCATGCCGATGCGCTTGCGTCCCTTCTCCACGTCCCCGGCCACGAGCGCGTTCCAGCCGGGACGGATCACGAACAGTTGGACCAGCACCAGCACGAGGCCGAGCGTCATCGACGTGTGGTACGGCCAGAGGTTGTACTGGAGTTCAAAGCCGAGGCGCATGCCCAGCACCCAGTTGAGGACCGCGAAGCCGTAGAACAGCACGATGGAGGCGTTCATCATCGTGATCACACGGCCGGCCTGCGGCGCGCCGCCAGAGGCCGCCGCCCGCGCGAGCGAGGGAAGCGCGAGGCCCAGGCCGAACCACGCGGCGGCAAACAGGATGTGGAGCGCGATTGCGAAGGTGTGGACGAGCGACATAGCGGGAGGCAGTGGAGGTCCGCAAGATACCGGCACGATGCCGCCCTTCTCACCCTATCGCCTCTGGCGCCGACCTCTTCAACCCGTGCGCTGCACGGCTACCGTGCCGTACCCGGACGGCGCCGACGAGCAGACGTCTCCCCGTTCCGGTACGGCAGGACGACGGAGGCCGCCCGCCCCACTCCCCGGAGTTCGAGCGCGTGCACGCCGAAATAAGCCACTGCGTATGCGTTCTGACCCCGCGTCTCGACGACGCCCTCAATGCCGATGTGGTAGACGCCCCCCCGAGTCGTGGCGCGACCTCCGTGGTCGTGGCCGCTCACGTGGGCGACGATGTTCGAGTAGTCGTCTAAGACGGCGAGCACAGCGTCCGCATTCCAGAGGTTGTGCGTCGTGAACGGGTAGAGCGGGAAGTGCGAGAGGATGACTACACGCTGACCTCTGGCGAGCGCGTCGTCGAGCGTCGCGCGGAGCCACGCCAGTTGCTCCCGGCCGACGCCGCCGTTCCATAGGTGAACCTCGCCGCCAGAGGCCGAGATCGAATCGCGCATCACGTCCGTCTCCGCGCGCCGAGTGCTCCCCGGCGCCGTCGCGAACGTGCTTAGGTCCGTGCCGTCCATGAACACAAAGCGCCAGAGGCCCTTGGAGCGCTCGTGGTAGCGCGCCTCCATACCGAGCCGTTCGGGGACGGACTCGCGGTCGTCCCCCGCTACGTCGAAATCGTGATTGCCGAGGACGTGGACGAGGGCTGAGTCCAATCCTGCCAGCGCGCCGAGCGCGGGCGCAAAGCTCTCCGCATCGCGCTCGATCAGGTCTCCGAGGTGCACAGAGAAATCCACGCGCTCGCGGTCGAATGCGTCGGCCGCCGCGCCCAGTTTCCACAGGCTTGCGCGGTAGTGGCGGTCGGCCTCTGGCGCGCAATCACAGTATTGCGCGTCCGCGAACAGCCCGACCGTTGCGGTCCGCGCCAGAGGCGGCCGGGATGGAACCTGCGAGGTTTGCACGGCAGTGTCGCAGCCAGATAGGGCGATACCGAGAAGTGCGACCCAGACGCTACGCATGTCTCAAAGAGGGCTTCTGGCGGAAGGTGCCAGTGAGCCTCAACATCGCCTTCACACCGGGCAGAGTCAAACAGAGTCCGGCTCAGCACAATTCCGAGCCATTCCACACCTGGCAGCCGCTCCCCAGGTTGCAGACTCTGGTGCACTATCGCACTCGCCCGCTCGACCCTGAGCGTCGCTGTCGGCGGCCAGTCGGCCTCTCGCCATAGCAGTTTCGCAGCTGTCCCCACCGGGGTGGCCTCTGGCGTGGCTCTGCCCGGGGATTGCGCTCCTGCGATGGGTGCCGCATGGGCGAAAACGAACGCCCCCACCCAGAGAACCGGGTGGGGGCGACGCGCCAGAGGCGAGCGGGGAGCCTCTGGCGAAGCGGAGCGCGTGCGTTCCGCTAGTCGGCGTCGACGAGTTGGCCGTTGGGCGAGACCGCGGTCTCCTCCACCTCCGCGTTGGGATCGGGGATCATGCCGAGTTCGACCCGGATCTTGTTCTTGACCTCCTCGCGGTAGTTCTCGTTCTCCTTGAGCCACGCCTTCGTCGCGTCGCGACCCTGGCCGATTTTGACATCGCCGTAGGAGTACCAGGAGCCAGACTTCTGGATGATGTCGTGCTCCAGACCGAGGTCGACGAGCTCGCCGAGGGAGGAGACGCCCTCGCCGTAGATGATGTCGAACTCAGCCTGCCTAAACGGCGGAGCCACCTTGTTCTTGACCACCTTAACGCGGGTTCGGTTACCGGTCACCTCCGTGCCGTCCTTGATCGCGCCGATGCGGCGGATGTCCATGCGGACCGAGGCGTAGAACTTAAGCGCGCGGCCACCGGCGGTCGTCTCCGGGGAGCCGAACATGACGCCGATCTTCATTCGGATCTGGTTGATGAAGATCAGGATCGTGTTTGTCCGCTTGATCGTGCCGGTGATCTTGCGAAGCGCCTGGCTCATGAGCCGCGCCTGGATACCGACGTGGCTGGCACCCATCTCGCCTTCGATCTCGGCCTTGGGCACGAGCGCGGCCACGGAGTCGATTACGACCACGTCAATGGCGCCGGAGCGAACGAGCATGTCACAGATCTCCAGCGCTTGCTCACCGGTGTCGGGCTGCGACATCAGGAGTTCGTCGGTGTTGACGCCCAGCTTCTCGGCGTAGGTCGGGTCGAAGGCGTGCTCGGCGTCGATAAAGGCGCACGTGCCGCCCATCTTCTGGGCCTCGGCGATGATCTGCGTCGCGAGCGTCGTCTTACCCGACGACTCCGGCCCGTAGATCTCGATGATGCGCCCGCGCGGCACGCCGCCAATTCCAAGCGCGTGGTCCAGCGTCAGCGATCCGGTGGAAACGGCGTCCATCAGGACGGGCGGCGCGTCGCCCATCTTCATGACGGCGCCCTTCCCGAACTGCTTATCGATCTGCTTCATCGCGAGATCGAGCGCTTTGACTTTGGCGGCGTCTGTGATGTCTTCTTTGGCGGCCATGAGGGCAGCTCCGGGGGAGCGGGTTTGGGATGCGAGGATGGCCTTCTGTACGGCCCCTCTGGCATGGAATGGAGTGCGAACGCGACAGGATCGGAAGGGCTGGCGACACCGCTGTGTCACACCCTGACTGTTGCCTGGCACGCCGTTCTTCTCAACGGTTGCGAGCGCCCGAAGGTCCCGCCGCCAGAGGCCTTGGACACACTTGCGGCCGGAGCGTTGCCATGGGTACAGGCCGGAAGCCGCTCGGCTCTGCAGGGAGTCCGCGAGAAGATGCGCGAGAGGCCTCTGGCGATACGAAGACCGCTCGCGTCTCTCGTGCAACCTCCCCGCCGGAGGCTCCGTACAGCGGCGCACTCCCCCTTCGCACACCATGTCGATCCTCCTCGCTGCTACCCTCGCGGCCTCGCTCGTCGGCCTCGCCAAGACGCTGCTGCTGACGCTGATCCTGGTGCTCAACGCCGTGCTCGCCTTTCTCGCCGCCCTCGCGACGTGGAAGACCTACCTCGCCATCGGCGTCAAGCTGGGGCTGATCGCTCTGTTTTGCGTGCCGGTGATCGGCGTGCTGCTGTTCCTGATCTGGGGCCAGCGCGTCGTGCGCGACAACCAGCGCTAGACGCCTCTGGCGCCCGCCTTCCCTTCTCCTCCTGACATGAAACGCCTCTCCCTCCTCCCCGCCCTGTTCCTCGGCCTCGCCACGGTTGCCCTGAGCGGTTGCGGCGGCGGCAACGCCTTCGACGTCATCGCCGGGTGGCAGAGCGGCGTCTGCGGCCTGATCTACGCCATCGTCCTCGTGTGGGCGTTCGTGCAGATCGCGAACAGCTCTGCCGATACGGGCAGTAAGGTTCTGTGGGCCCTCGTGGTCTTCTTCTTCCCCTTCGTGGGCCTCATCGCGTGGTACTTCATGGGACCAGGCCGCCGCTAGGCGACCCCGCGTCCCCACCTTCCGCCTCTGGCGTCCGCCGCGACGTCAGAGGCGGTTTTCGTTTGGGGCTTCTGGCGAAGGCACCGCGACAGAGGTTCAGGCAAGCGCGCGGCCGAGGGCGAGCCCGAGGCCACAGGCCACGAGCCCAGCCACGACGCTACCCGCGGCGTTGGCGAATGCCAGGCCCGTTCGGCCCGCCTCCCACAGCACGAGCGTGTCGGCGGTGTAGGTGGAGAACGTGGTGAACGCGCCCAGGAAACCGACGACGGCGAGGGCGCGCTGCGGGTGCGTCTCGTGAAGCAGCGGGAGCGCGAGGCCGATCAGGAAACAGCCCGCGAGGTTGACGCTCCACGTGCCCCAGGGGGCGTTCGTCCCCAACCACCGCGCCATGCCGAGCGCAGCGCCCCATCGCGCGAGCGCGCCGAGCGCGCCTCCAAGGGCGACGAGTAAGGCTGTAGGCATGTGGGGACCGGCAGAGACGAGGCCGAACCTACCGCCTCTGGCGCCGCACCCTATGCGGCGCGGTTGCCCGCCAGAGGCCGATGGGTACCACGCGTGGGCCTCTGGCGTTAGGCTTCACGATGCTGATTCTGACGCTTGCGCTCGCCCTGCTTTCCCAACCGGCCCCTGGCGCCGACCCCGACCCGCGCCCGGTCGTGCTCACCGGCGCCGACGCGCCCGCGCTGCTCGGCGCCGCGCCCGCTTCCGTTCGCGCTTTTGCGATGCGCGATGGCGTTCTCACGCCGATCCCGGTCCAGGTGGACGAGCGGTTCGTCTACGACCTCGCCGTGGTGTACGCCGGCCTGGCACCAGAGGACTGCCCGCGGCGGAACTGGTGCGAGGACCTCGCCGGCCACGTCGTCGAACTCGGCTACGCCGATCCCGACACGCACGTCGGGCTGGACCCGGACGTGACGTTGGACGCCGACGACGAGATCGCGCTGATGCTGGCCGACTTCGGGCCGCCCGTTGACGTCATCGCCTCTGGCGCCGTCGAGGTCGCCGTCACCGCTGCAACGTTTCCTGCGCTCGCCTCTGGCGAGACGCGCTACGCGTACCTCTTCGCCGCGCCAGAGGCGTGGATGGGGGACGCCCCCGAGCCACACGTCGCCTACGCACCCGCATTCGCCAGAGGCGAGTACCTCGCGACATACGACCGCGCTGGCGAGCACCCGCCGCGGTTTATGAGCTCGCTCTACGGCTACCCCTCGCGCCAGAGGCCCGCGAGCAACCCCGAGACCACGACGCTCACGACCGCGCACTACGCCGTCGGCTTCTCGGACCGGTGGATCATGGACGAGCTGCGCATCGACGGCGGGCCGGACATCTTGGACGTGGACATGGTGGCATTCGGGCCGGGCGTATGCCAGCGGACGCCGTACACGGCCTCGCTCTCCGAGGGCGGTTTCCTCGTCAACCGGTCCGGGCCGGTCCGCGCGATCCGCCGCGTGGTCGGCTTCAACAGCGGGCCTCTGGCGGAACTACAGTGGACGTTCTACGCGCGCTACGCCGAGTCCCGCGCCAGCCTCCGCGTCCACCGCGTGCCGGGCGTGATGAACTTTCTGGACCTCATGCCCGCGATGCACGGCGCGGTCTACCGCAGCGCGAGCACGCCGGGCGGCGCGCTGATCGACGGCCGCATCGACCCGAGCGTGGGCGACGCCTTCCCATCGTGGGAGATCGTGCGCGGGCCTCTGGCGGCCTATGCCGTGCGCCACGAGGTCTCCGCCAGAGGCTTCTCGCCGCGCCTCACAACGGCCTACCGAGACGAACGCCAGCCGTCGGTCATGGCCTGCCTGCACGACCGCGAGTACGTCGGCGCGCACGGCGTCTGGGTGCGCTCCAAGATCCCCAACACGGACCCTCGCCTGGGCGATCCGGCGGCGATCTCGCTCTCCCGCCGGTTCGTCTTCGGCGGAGATCCGCGCGCGGGCTTGGCCGCGATGGACGCGCCTCTGGCGGTAGAGGTGCGGTAGCGCGCCGGAGTGCCAGCGCGTGGGACGCGGCGCCAGCGGCCCTTGGCGCGGGCTATCCTCCTGCGCCCAGCGCTCCGCCTCATGCCCAACGCCTCGCCACTCCGATCCGACGCTCAGCGCATCGTCTCAGCCGTCGCCGCGAAGCTGATTTCGAGTCACGAGGTGGCCGAGCGGTTCGAGGTCACGAGCCACCAGGAGGGGTTCAAGCACGGACTCCTCGGCCCCAACCTCCCGGAGCCCGCCCCGCCAGAGGCCTCTGGCGAGAGCGCGGAGGACGCGCCAGAGGCCACCATAGAGGATGAGATGCAGGACCTGAAAGAGGCGCTGACCGGCGACGCGTACGATCGCACGGAGCTTCCGTCCAGCGATCCCGGCGAACTCGTCGTGCGGGCGACGCCGCGCAGGGGGGCGGAGATCGCGGGGGAGATCGCGGGCGCGGACTTCGTGTTCTCGCGCACGCCCGCCCGTTTGCTGCGCGCGACCGTCCACGCGCCGTCGCTCCCGCGCTTCGCGGGGTGGATCATGAAGCAGACCGGCGCCGAGCTCGCGTTTACCGAGATCGACGGCGTGCCGCTCGTCTCCGAGATGCGGGTGCGGATGCGGAGCCGGGGGTTCGGCCGTGCCCGGTTCGACTACGAGTTCGTGACCACGGCGGAGTACGCGCCTCTGGCGAAGGGCTGAGTCTCTAGCGAGAGGCTGAACCCGGCGCACGCTCGCGCCAGAGGCCTCGCGCGGCGCGGGATCTCACCGGGGCCTCTGGCGCGGGGCCGTACCTTTCGCGGAACCCCTTCCAGACTCCGCATGCAGGTCCTCGACACGCCCCCGAAAGCCCTCCCCAGCGCCACCGACGTCCGCGACATCCTCGGCCGCCACATCCTGGCCGACGGCTACAACATGGTCCTCGACATGGACCAGAGCCAGGGCATCTACCTCCGCGACGCCGTCACGGGTAAGGACTACGTGGACCTCTTCACGTTCTACGCCTCCAACCCGCTCGGCATGAACCACCCCGGCCTCGCCGGGCCGTCGCCAGAGGCGCAGGCGTTCCGCGCGCGGCTGATGGACGCGGCGGTCAACAAGGTGGCCAACTCGGACATCTACACGCCGCACTACGCGCGCTTCGTGCAGACGTTCGAGCGCGTCGGGATTCCGGCCGAGTTGCCCCACGCCTTTTTCGTGTCCGGCGGCGCCCTCGCGATCGAGAACGCGCTCAAGGTGGCGTTCGACTGGAAGGTGCGGAAGAACATCGCGGCGGGCCGCGGCGAGATCGGCAGCCAGGTGATGCACTTCCAGCAGGCCTTCCACGGCCGCTCGGGCTACACGATGTCGCTCACCAACACGGACCCCAACAAGGTCCGCTACTTCCCGAAGTTCGACTGGCCGCGCATCTCCAACCCCGTCATCCGCTACGGTGAGGACGTGGAGGCGCGCGAGGCGCAGGCCATCGCCGAGGCCGAGGCGGCGTTTGCGGCCAACCCGCACGACATCGCGGCCATCATCATCGAGCCCATCCAGGGCGAGGGCGGCGACAACCACTTCCGCCCCGCATTTTTCCAGGCGCTCCGCACCCTCGCCGACGAGCACGAGGCGCTCCTGGTCTTCGATGAGGTGCAGACCGGCGTCGGCCTCACGGGCACGATGTGGGCGTGGCAGGGCATCGGCGTGCAGCCGGACATCATGGCCTTTGGCAAGAAGAGCCAGGTCTGCGGCATCCTCGCCAGCCGCCGCATCGACGAGGTGGAGGACAACGTGTTCGAGAAGTCCAGCCGCATCAACTCCACCTGGGGCGGCAACCTCGTGGACATGGTCCGCTTCGACCGCTTTCTCGAGGTCATCGAGGAGCACGACTTAGTCGGCAACGCGTGGCGCCAGGGCGAGCACCTGCTCGGCCGCCTCCGCGCGATGGAGGAGCGCTTCGAGTCCGTGACCCACGCCAGAGGCCGCGGCCTCATGTGCGCCTTCGACCTCGCCTCTGGCGACGAGCGCGACGCCGTGGCCAAGCGCGCCTACGAGCACGGCGCGATCGTGCTGGGCTGCGGCGAGCGGAGCATCCGCTTCCGCCCCGCCCTCACCATCGACCGCGACGGCTTGGACGAGGGCCTCGCGATCCTCGAGCGCTCGCTGACGGACGTTCTGGAAGCCTAGCACGCCCCCTGGGCCCGTCGCGAGGAGACGCGGCGGGCCTCTGGCGCCGGAGGCTTACTTCTTCATCTCGCCGTTCTTGCTGGCGGGATCGCGGAAGGCAAAGAAAAAGATGGACAGGAGCGCGACCGCCGCGAGGACGAGCGCGCCGCCGATGACGTAGGACATGGGTCTGGGGAAAGAAGAGGGCCGGTGTATGCCGCGCGCGCGCGCGGGGCTCCCCTGAACCCCGCCCGCCTCTGGCGCGTCGGCGCGGCATGATCCTACTCGACGCGCTTCTCGATCCGCTCCGCCAGAGGCTGGCCGAGCCCCTCCCCGGCTTCGACGCCCACGCCACGATGGCGCCGTTCGGGCGTGGCGACCGGCCCGGCATGCTCTCCGTAGACGGCAAGAACGCCCGCCGCGCCGCCACGCTCATCCTGCTGTACCCGCAGGATGCCGCCTCTGGCGCCGAAGGCGAGGCCACCTTCGTCCTAACCGTCCGCCAGCCGACGCTCCGCGCGCACAGCGGGCAGGTCTCGCTCCCCGGCGGGAGCCTGGACGGCGACGAGACGCCAAAGGCGGCGGCCCTGCGCGAGGGCTGGGAGGAAGTCGGCGTGCCGCCCGAGGCGCCGGACGTGCTGGGCGCGCTCAGCCCGCTCTACATCCCGCCGAGCGGCTTCGCGGTCTGGCCCATCGTGGCGTCGCTGGACCACCGGCCGGCGTTTGTCCCGCAAGAGGCCGAAGTGGCGGCGCTTGTCGACGTGCCGTTGGCAGCCCTTCTCGGAGACGAGGCCAAGCAGGTGACCGTGCGACCCGCCAAGCTTCCCGGCCTGGAAGGCCAGGAGTTCGAGGTGCCGTTCTACGCGCTCGCGGACCTGGAGGTGTGGGGCGCGACGGCGATGATGCTCGCCGAGTTCGAGGTCGCCGTGCGGGACGCGCTGCGCCTGGCCTGACGCCAGAGGCCTCTGGCGGCGGCCTACGCGCGAGCCGTCCGGCGCTTCTTTGCGTGGTGCGAGGTGCGCGGGATCGGACTGCACGAGCTGGAGCCGGTCGTCGTGGCCGCCTATATAGAGGAGCACACCGGATCGGCCCCGACTGTCAAGCAACACCTCGCGGCCATCCGGATGCTCTTCGACTACTTCGTGCGCGTCCAGGTGCTGTCGTCTAACCCTGCCTCGGTCGTCCGCGGCCCCAAGCACGTCGTCAAGAAGGGCTCAACTCCCGTCTTGTCGCGCGAGGATGCCAAAGCGCTGATTAGCTCCATCCCAACCGATACGGTGATTGGGCTGCGCGACCGCGCGCTCATCGCGACGATGCTCTACAGTTTCGCCAGGGTTGGAGCCGATACCGGGATGACGGTGGCCGATTACTACTCGATGGGCAAGCGGAGCTGGCTCCGGCTCCACGAGAAAGGCGGTAAGCTCCACGAGGTGCCCGCGCACCACCTCACCCAGGAGTACCTAGACGCCTACATCGAGGCCGGAGGCCTGATCGAGAAGACCGCGCCGCTGTTTCAGTCGGTGGATCGTGCGCGGCAGTTGACCGGGCGAGGCCTCCACCGCAACAACGTGCGCGCGATGCTGAGGCGCCGTGGGACGGTCGTGGGACTGTCAGAACGGATCACGAACCACTCGCTCAGAGCGACCGGGATCACAGTCTACATGGAGAACGGCGGGACGCTGGAGAACGCCCAGGCGATTGCCGCGCACGAGTCCCCGCGCACGACGAAGCTCTACGACCGGAGTTCGGATGTGGTCACGCTGGATGAGATCGAGCGGATAATGTTGTAAATGCTCTTTTTTGACCTATCTTTTAAGGGTAGGGGCAGATATGTGTAGCCAACTGCAACAGGCGAGCAGGAGCAGGCTCTGAGCGTCACCAGGGCTATTTCGAGACCCTGATGAGGCCTAAGTCTTGACTTCGTCTCTGCCCGATGACCGCGTAATCAAAGCCTGGCCTGGGAGGATGACCACCTCAGGAGCAGCGCGCAGAGCGCTAAAGGTCTTGCCGACGGCGCTCTCTCCGCGAAAGGCGACGTCGGCCAGACCCTCTTGCAGTTCATTACATCAATCTAATCGGTACCCTTTCTAAGGAAAAGCATGCGGCACAATCCGAGCATCCTGTTGCTGAAGCAAATAAGACCATGCCCAATAGCAAACTAAAAAACAGCATATTATCCTTCGCCCTTTCGATTTTATGCTTGGGCTGCGATGCTTATGATGGTGACGCAAGGGACAGATGCATAGGGGCGACGCGGATATCCGACCGAACGGTAGTACCCGAAGAGATAGTTCTACAAGCAGGAGAGAGAGTCTCATACGATCTCAGTAGGGTATTCAGCCACACCGGGGGGAGGCTTCTGAGCTACGGGGCTTTCATAAGCAATGCTAGTGCGGATGTGGCGAACGCTGTTGTCTCAGGTGCAGAGGGTCACACAATGGTGGTCTCTGCGCTGTCGCCGGGTGAAGCGATAGGTGACTTCGGAGCCCAGGATGAATGCGGGACATCGAAAAGTGTAAGATTCAAAGTAATAGTAAAAATCAACCCTCAATTTTGATGACGATAATAATATTATAAAATATGATGTGCGGCTTTGTTGCCATGATCTATTTGCTGACAAACGCGCTGCCGGCACAGGCCCAATTGAAGCGGGGCTCTGCCCGAATGGTCTGCCCCGCCTCTGGCGCCTATTCCTCGACCGGGACCACGCGCCAGCCGCCGCGCGGGCCGGGCTCGACGAACGCGGCGGGCGTGCTCGTGGAGTGGTAGAAGAGGAACAGGTCGCCGCGCTCGGCGCCTTCCGCCAGAAGCTGGTCGCGCCTGTTCTGGGAGGCGGCGCCGTCCACGTCGTACTTGGCCGCGAAGCGGCGCGTGGCCTGGCTCGGCCCGGCCAGCACGTCGCCGGCGTAGACCGCGCGGAGGTCGCCCGCGTGGCCGTCGGCGGCGATGCGGAAAAGCTGGTGCGCGCCCGTGTGACCGCCCGTGATCTCCGCCTCGATCTCGTCCGTGACCGGTCCGTTGCCGTCCAACAGGCGGAGTTGACCGGCCCGCTCCAACGTCTCTGCCACCAGGTCGCGCACGCGGGCGCTTTCGCCCTTGTAGCCCGCTGCGCTCAGCTCGTCGCCCTGCGCCACGTACTCCGCGTTGGGGAACGTCGGCCGCCACTCGCCGCCGACCTCGGTGATGGCGCCGCCGGCGTGGTCGAAGTGGAGATGCGAGAACAGCACGCCCGTGATGGCCTCTGGCGTGACGCCGTGGCGCGAGAGGCTTTCGCCAATGACCTCGGTCCCGCGCCCCTCGGCCCAACTCCCGAGCCCGGTGTCGAGCAGCAGCGTCTCGCTGGGCGTGATGACGAGGTGCGGGCACACAGAAACGAACAGCGTCCCCGCCGGGAGCGCCTCGCCCTCGGCGTGCGGCACGAACCGCTTGTCTAACCCGACGGTGAACTGTCCTTCGGGGAGGGCGTGGAGCGTGAGGGTGCCGAACGTCATAGGGGGCGGGATCAGGTGCCCCGCAGAGGCGCCAGAGGCCCGCTGGGTTCCGCGCGCGCGCGGACCTCGCGAGTTGTCCACGCGATGCCGACGCCTCTGGCGCGACGGGGCCTTGGCGCGAGGGTGACCTCAGGCGCCAGAGGCGTACTACGGGACGGAAGCCGTCGGGAGCGCAGCGGCCACCTCGCGGGCCGTCGCTCGCGCGGAGCGCCCGACGCCGACCAGCGTGGCCGAGGCGAAGCCGGTCCACTCCCCGTAGCCCACGAGCCACAACCGCGGCTCAGCGATAGAACGCGTTCCCTCCACCGCGACGCGACCGTCCGCGCCGACAACGCCGAGCGGGTCCAGAAACCCGAGCGCCGGACGGAAGCCCGTGCACCAGATCACGGCGTCGATGCGCTCTTCCGTCCCATCGGGCCAGACGACGCCAGAGGCGGTCAGCGCCGCGATCGGCGGCCGGAAGCTCTCCAAACGGCCAGCGGCTCTCGCCTCGCGGACGGGCGGCACCTGGACGATGTCGCCGAGGCCGTGCGGACGCTCGAGCGCCTCGCCGTTCTGGAGCGCCCGGTACCTCGCCGTCGCGGCGTCGAAAAGGACGCGACCGTCGACGTCCTCAGGCAAGAACCGGGGCTCGCGCTCTACAACCCACGAGGCGTCCGCGACAGCCGACACCTCGGCCAGGATCTGGGCCCCGGAGTTGCCCCCTCCGACGACCAGCACGCGCAGCCCCGCAAACGCCTCTGGCGAGCGGTAAGCCGACGAGTGCATTTGAATACCGCCAAACACATCGCGGCCGGGAACGTGAGGCGTGAACGGCCGGGCCGCCGTCCCCGTAGCCGCGACGACAGCCCGGGCCGAGACGTCGCCCCGGTCGGTCTCGACGAGCAGCCGATCGTCGCCGAGCCGCCGAACGGCGCGAACGTCTATGGGACGCCAGACGGGGAGTTCGTAGCGGTCCTCGTACGCGGTGAGGTAGCCCAACACGTCGTCGCGGTGCGGGAACGCGTCGGCGCTGCGGTCCCCGAGGTGGCGCGGCAGGAGGTACCCGGGCAACGACGACCACTCCGCGGGCGAGAACAGGCGGAGCGAGTCCCACCCGTCGCGCCACGCGCCGCCCGGTCCCGGCTGGCGGTCCAGCAGCGCAACCGTCGCCTCGCGCTTGCGCAGCTCACGGGCCAGGTGGTAACCGACCGCGAGGGCGGACTGGCCGCCGCCGATCACGACCACGTCGCGCTGTGCAAACGGGAGCGACGCGCCATCCGCGAGTGTGCGGAGGCCTGTGCGGGGATCGGACGAGGCAGTTGGAGCAGGCGGAGTCATGTCACGCGGAGCGTGGGAAGCGAGCGCCGGCGACTCGCAAATGGGACAAGCCGTTCCAAGCGTGGCCATGACGCCTCTGGCGTAGAGAACGCGCGCATCGCGGCGCGAGAGGCGGCCCCATACGCGGGGACTTCCGCCCCCCGTCCCCGAAACATCATCTGGGGTCGCCGCGTGGAGACCTAGCTTAACACTGTTCACCTCTGGCGCCATGACCACCGACCTCGCCCCGCAGCGGCCTTTCGAAGAGCTCCTCAACGCGCTCACGCACGGACTGGGCGTGCTCGCGAGCGCCGCTGGCGGCGCCGTCCTCATCACGCTTACCGTGCTGTGGGGGGACGTGTGGCACGTTGTCAGCGCGAGCGTGTTCGTGACCTCGTTGGTGCTGCTGTACACCGCGAGCACCGTGTACCACGCCATTCCGGCGCAGTGGGCGCGCGCGCGCCAGTGGCTTCAGGTGTTCGACCACTGCGCGATCTACGTCCTCATCGCGGGGACGTACACGCCGTTTACGCTCGTGGGGCTGCGCGGGCCGTGGGGCTGGAGCCTGTTCGTGGCCGTGTGGGCGCTGGCGGCAGCGGGCATCGTGTTCAAGCTGTTCTACACCGGCCGGTTTACGCTCGCCTCCACGCTGCTGTACATCGGGATGGGCTGGCTCGTCATTGTCGCCATCAAGCCGCTGATCGCGGCGCTGCCGGCGGTTACGCTCGCGTGGCTCGTCGCGGGTGGCTTGGCGTACACGGTGGGGACCGTCTTCTACCTCTCGAAGCGGATCCCGTACGCGCACGCCATCTGGCACCTCTTCGTGCTGGCGGGCAGCGTGTGCCACTTCGCGGCGGTCCTCACGCAGGTGACGGCGGCGTAGCCGAGACGGAGCGGCGGGACGGGCGCCCCTGGCGCATCGCCTCTGGCGCTAGAGGCCGCCCCTTGCTCCGTACCTGCGGCGCCTCTATCCTCGCGGGGACCCTCCCCTCCCCGATGAACCACGAGGTCACGCAACTCCTGGAGCGCGCCCGCGAGGGCGACCGCGACGCCCTTGAACGGCTCGTGCCGATCGTGTACCAGGAGCTGCGCGCGCTGGCGCGGCGCCAGAGGCAGAAGCGCGGCGCCGACGAGACGCTAAACACCACCGCGCTCGTGCACGAGGCGTACGAGCGCATGGCGGGCTCGACGAGCGTCTACGCCGACCGCCAGCACTTTTTTCGTGTGGCAGCGCGCGTGATGCGGAGCGTGATCGTGGACCGCGCGAGGGCTCAGAACGCGCTCAAGCGAGGCGGGAACGCGAAGCCTCTGGCGTTGGACGAGGAGCGGCTGGTCCCGCCGGAGCGCGCCGAGGAGGTGATCGCGCTGGACGAGGCGCTGACGAACCTCTCCGCACTGAGCCCGCGCCAGGGCGAGGTGGTGCAACTCCGGTACTTCGTGGGCCTCACGATTCCCGAAACCGCCGAGGTGCTGGGCATCTCCCCCGCGACGGTCAAGCGCGAGTGGACCGTGGCGCGCGCGTGGCTCCACAGCGCGCTCGCGGCGTGACCGCCGCCGACCGGCACGCCCGCGCGACGGCGCTCTTCCTGGACACCGCCGACCTCGCGCCCGCCGCCCGCGAGGCGGTCCTCGGGCAGGAAACGGACCCCGACGTTCTCGCCTCCGTCCGCGCCCTTCTCGCCGGGCACGATGCCCCGAGCGGCCCACTAGATGAGCCCGCGGTCACGCCGTTGCGCCAGAGGCCGGGCGCGCCTCTGGCGGAGGCGCGCGTGATCGGGCGCGAGGTGGGGCCGTGGCGCATCACCGGGCGGCTGGGGCAGGGCGGCATGGGCGCCGTCTACCTCGCCGAGCGCGCCGACGGACACTACGAGCGCGAGGTGGCTCTCAAGCTCCTCGCGCCCGACGCCGACCTCACGAGCGACTGGCTCGCGCTCCGCCTCGACGCCGAGCGGCGCATCCTCGCGCGGTTGGAGCACCCCGGCATCGCGCGGCTCTACGACGGCGGCGTGACCGAGGACGGGCTCCCCTACCTCGCGATGGAGCGCGCCCACGGCCTCCCCATCACGGCCTTCGCCGACGCCAGAGGCCTGGGCGTCCGCGAGCGCGTCGCGCTCGTAGCGGAGGTGTGCGACGCCGTCGCCTACGCGCACCACCGCCTCGTCGTCCACCGCGACCTCAAGCCGAGCAACATCCTCGTTGCCTCTGGCGAGGCGGGGGAAGACGTCCAAGCACCCGCCTCTGGCGCCAGAGGAGATCCAGGCGGCGAGGACGAGAAACCCGGAACCCAGAACCCGGCACTCGGAACCGCCAGAGGCACGCGCGTCAAGCTTCTCGACTTCGGCGTGGCCTCGCTGCTGGAAAACGGAGAGTCCGACGCGACGCAGCGCCGCGCGCTCACGCCGGCCTACGCGGCGCCGGAGCAGCTCCGCGGCGAGACCATCACGACCGCGACCGACGTGTACGCCCTCGGCGTGGTCCTCTACCAACTCCTGACCGACCAGCGGCCCTACGGCCTCTCGGGCACGACGGCGTCCGAGGCCGAGCGGATCGTCTGCGAGGCGCTCCCGATGCGGCCCTCGGACGCGGCGCCAGAGGCCCGGCGAAAGGCGATCCGCGGCGACCTGGACACGATCGTCATGCGGGCGCTGGAGAAGGAGCCGGAGCGGCGATACGACGGGGCCGCCGCGCTCGGCGCCGACCTCCGCCGTCACCTCGCGGGGCTCCCCGTGGAGGCGAGGCCCGCGACGGCCTCGTACCGCTTCGGGCGCTACGTGCGGCGGCACAAAACGCTCGCCGCCGCCACGCTCGCCGTGCTCCTCGCCGTCCTCGGCGGGGCCGGGCTGGCGCTGTGGCAGGCGGCCGAGGCCTCGCGCGCGCGGGACCGCGCCGAGGAGCGCTTCGCCATCGCGCAAGAGGCCGCGCAGGCCATGCTCTACGACGTGCACGACGCGATTGCGGGGCTGCCCGGCTCCACGCCCGCCCGCGAGACCATCGTGGAGCGCTCGCTGGACTACCTCGACCGCCTCGCCTCTGGCGCTGGCGACGATCCGCGCCTCCGCCTAGACCTGGCCGCGGCGTACTTCCGCATCGGCAACGTGCAGGGCAACCCGACGGACAACAACCTCGGCCGGATGGACGACGCGATGGCGAGCTACCGCCGCGGCCTTGCCCTGCTCCCGCCTCTGGCGCGCGTGCCGGACTCGCTCATCGTGGAGGCGCTCACGACGGAGGCGCGGTTGCACGAAAAGCTGGGCGTCGTCGTCGCGCACGCCGTCTCGCCGGAGGCCGCGGTTCCGCACCTCGACCGCGCCCTCGCCGTCTACCGCCGGGCCTTTGCGCGGGCCTCTGGCGACCCCGACGTGACCACCTACCTCGCCACCGGGCACATCAATCGAGGCGACTACGCCGGCCACCCGTACTTCCCCAACCTCGCGCAGCCGGACTCCGCGATGGTGCATTATGAGCGCGCCAGAGGCCTTCTGGAGAGCATTCCGCGCGATGCCGAGACGCTGTTCTCGCTCCGCATGCTGGGCATCACGTTCGAGCGCGAGGGCACGCTTCTCCGCGACCGCGGCGCGCTGGACTCTGCCGCCGGCCCCACGCGCCGCGCCATCGCTCTCCGCGAACGCATCGCGGCCCGGGACGACGCGACCTCGGACGCCCGGCGCGATGTCGGCGTCTCGCACGAAGCCCTCGGCCGCCTGTTCCTCGACGCGGGCAACGCGCCAGAGGCCGTCCGCGAGCTCCAGAAGGCGTTCGACATCTACCAAAGCCTGTACGTGGCGGACCCCGAGAGCTCCAACGCGCAGCAAACGGTCGCCTTCGGGCACCTCCACCTCGGCCGCGCGCTCGCCCAGGCCGGCCGCCGCGCCGACGCGCGCCGGCACCTGGACAGCGCCGTCCGCCTGCTTTCTGCCCTCGCAGAGCGGGAGCCCGGCAACGCCCGCGCCGAGAGCCTGGTGCAGGAGGCCCGCGAGGCGCGCGCCGCCGTGGGCTAGGCCTCTGGCGTGAGCCGATCCGCGCACGGATTGCGATGCCCAGACACCGCCCCCGCTGCGATGTCTGCCCCTAGCACCCACGAGCGCGCCTCGAACCTCTTCCTCGACCTCGCGGACCTCTCACCAGAGGCCCGCGAGCACGCGCTCGCCACCGAGCCCGACGCCGAGGTCCGCGAAGCGGCTCGCGCCCTGCTCCTCGGCCACGGCGCGGCCACAGGCCCGCTGGACGCCCCGCTCGTCGCCCGCGACGACGAGCCCGACGAAGACCCGCGCATCGGCCATCGCGTCGGCCCCTGGCGGCTGGAGGGCGTGCTGGGCGAGGGCGGCATGGGCGTCGTCTACCGCGCCTCTCGCGCCGATGGTGCCTACGAGCGCGAGGTGGCGCTCAAGCTTCTTCACGCCGGGCCCGACGTGGCCGGGCTCGCCTCGCGCCTCCGCGCCGAGCGGCAGATCCTCGCACGCCTGGAGCATCCCCGCATCGCGCGGCTCTACGACGGCGGCGTCACCGACGACGGCAGCGCCAGAGGCGCACCTTACCTCGTCATGGAGATCGTCCGCGGCGAGCCCATCACGGACTACGCCGAGACGCACGACCTATCCACCCGCGAGCGCGTCGCCCTCGCCGTGGCCGTCTGCGAGGGCGTCGCCTACGCGCACCAGCACCTCGTCGTCCACCGCGACCTCAAGCCGGGCAACATCCTCGTGGCCTCTGGCGCCGACGGGTCTGAGTTCCGAGGTCCGAGGTCCGAGTTGTCTAGTCCGAGCACTGCGCTCGCCTCTGGCGCCGGCTTTGAGCGCCGCACCGAGGAGGATCTGGCGCTCCCCCCTCGCCACGTCCCGTTGGGCGCGCGCAGCGCTCGCGTCAAGCTCCTCGATTTCGGCATCGCCAAGCTGCTGGACGCCTCTGGCGACGACCTCACGCGGACGCGCTCGGCCCACACGCCCGCTTACGCCTCGCCCGAGCAGGTCGGCGGCGGCAGCGTCACCACGGCGACCGACGTGTACGCGCTCGGCGTGATCCTCTACGAGCTTCTGGCGCGTACGCGGCCGTACCAGCTTTCGGGCTCCACGGCGTCGGAGGCGGAGCGGGTGATCTGCAACGAGACGCCGCCGCTGCCCTCCGCCGCCGCGCCAGAGGCCGTCGCCAGAGGCGTGCGCGGCGATCTGGATACGATCGTGATGAAGGCGCTGGAGAAGGAGCCCTCGCGCCGCTACCCCAGCGCCGAGGCCCTCGGCGCCGACCTCCAGCGGTACCTCGACGGCGAGCCCATCCGCGCGCGGCGCGCGACGGCGGGCTACCGCGCGAGCCGGTTCGTGCGGCGTCACCGCGCCGGCGTCGGGGCGGCTGCGCTCGTGCTTCTGGCGCTGATCGGGGGCACGGGCGTCGCGCTGTGGCAGGCGCGAGAGGCCCGCGCCGAAGCCGCCAAGGCGGGCGCGATGCAGGCGTTCCTCCTGGGCATGCTCTCGGCGGCGAACCCAGACGTAGAGGGCCGGGACGTCCGGGTCGCGGACCTGCTCGACCGAGCGGCGGCCGACCTCGACTCCGCGATGGCCGACCAGCCCAACGTCCGCGCCGACGCCCACACGCGCTTGGGGCAGACGTACTACGAACTCGGCCTGTTGGATGAGGCCGACGCGCAGTACCGCCTCGCGCTAGCGCTCTACGAGCGCCTGGACGGACCCCACGCGCTGACCACCGCGGCGGTGCAACGGGGCCTCGGGATGGTGCGCCGGGAGCTCGCGGACTACGACGGAGCCGACTCCCTTTTCGCGCTCTCGCTCGCTACGCACCTCGACCGACGAGGCGAGAGAGACGAGGACACCGCCGGCGTGCTCGCCGAGATCGGAACGCTCCGGTACTACACCGGCGACGCCGAGGGGTCCGCCGAGGCGCACCGGCGCGTTCTCGCCATCGAGCGCGCCCTTCTCCCTCCAGACGACATCGAAATCGTGCTGTCCATCGGCAACCTCGCCGTGGCGCTGTCCGCGCTCGGGGAGGAGGCGCGCGCCATCGAGATGTTCGAGGAGCAAGCGCGGCTCTACCGGACCGTTCACCCGCGCCAGAAGCTAGGCCTCGCCAACACGCTCGCGAACCTCGGCGCGCTGTACTTCTCCACCGGTCGCCCCCAGGACGCCGCTCGCGTCCAGCGGGAAGCGGTGGCGCTGTTCCGTGAGGCCGCTGGCGACCGGCACCCGAGCACGGCCTTTGGCCTGAGCAACCTCGGCTCCACGCTCACTTCGCTCGGCAGCGCGCAAGAGGCCGAGCCCCTCTTGCGCGAGGCGGTATCGATCTACCGCGCGGCTTCTGGCGAGCGGCACCCCAACGTCGGCTTCCCGCTCGTCAACCTCGCGAAAGCCCTGCGTGACCTCGGCGAGCTGAGCGAAGCCGAGGCGGCCGCGCGCGAAGCCGGCGAGCTTTTCCGTGAGGGCTTCGGCGCCGACAGCCCCACGCTGGAGCGCGTGGCGGAAACCCTCGCGAGCATCGACGCGAAGCGGTAGCTCGCCAGAGGCCTCTGGCGAGGCACCTACAGCGACGCCCGGCCCCTGGCGCCAGAGGCCAGGCGTCAGGACCGATGGAGCCGCTAGCGGCGGCCGTTCATGGTCTCCGCCTCAATGCCCCTCACCACGACGATGACCTGGAAAGGGCAGCACCGGACGCGCACGGTGACCTTTTTGCCCTTGCCTTTACGCGCTCGGGCGCCGCTCGGGGTGATCATCGTGCCGGCTTCGTTCTCGCCTTCCTTGAGGCTGACGATCTGGAGAGTCCACTCGACCTCCGTGTAGCCCAGCGTGACGCTCTGAATCTGGCTGTTGGCTGGCACCTCGCCTCGGCCGGTGTAGGTCCCGTCCTCGTTGCGCGTCAGGCGGATGGTGCCACGGCGCTCGGCGCGCTCGGACGTGCTGAGGTTGATACTCTTGAGTTCCGGTGCGGAGCGGCCGAGCCCGCTCACGGTGATGGTGGCCATGTTGGCTCTCCGCTCGCTGGGCGCCTCCGATTCGTACTGAATCTCGAACGTAAATTCCGGGACATCATCGACACCCCGAGCTTCCTGGGCAGAAGCGGGCAAGACGAAAAAGGCGAGAGCCAAGAGGATGGCTGAAAGGCTGACGTAGCGCATAGCGGTGCAGGCTGGTTGGGGAGGGCGAGGCAAAGGGGCCTCCTCCACTCATGCGCCCTTCCTCTCCCGGAGGGACCATCCCCGGCCTCTGGCGCCAGAGACTTAGTACAGTCCCACCGGGTCCACGTCCACGTTGATCCGGTGGCCCTTTGGCGGCGCGCCGATCTCCGCCGTCGCGGCGCTCACCGCGTCTGCGAGGATCTTCGCCGGGACCGTCCGGGGAGCTTTAAGGTGGGTGTGAAAGCGCCAGAAGCCCTTCACTTTGCCCACAAACGCGGCCACAGGCCCGAGCACATCGGTGCCCGCGATCCCCGACGCGCGCCGCGCGAGCGCGTCGGTCCAGGCCTGCGCCAGCTTGTGCGTCGAGTTCTCGTACGGCCCCTTGATCTCGATGCCGATCAGGCGCCCGTAGGGCGGATAGCCGAGGTGGTAGCGCTCGACGAGTTCCTCACGCGCGAAGGCGGAGTAATCGTGGTTGAGCGCGTGCTGGATGGCGGGATGCTCCGGGTTGCGCGTCTGGAGGAGCACCTCGCCCGGCAGGTCGTGGCGACCGGCGCGGCCCGCGACCTGCGCCAGGAGCTGGAACGTCCGCTCGGACGCGCGGAAGTCCGGCAGCAGCATCCCCGTGTCGGCGTTGACCACGCCGACGAGCGTTACGCGCGGGAAGTCGAGGCCTTTGGCGACCATCTGCGTGCCGAGCAGGATGTCGGCCTCTCCCCTGCCGAAGCGGTCGAGGATCTTCTGGTGTGCGCCCTTCCGGCTCGTCGTGTCCATGTCCATCCGCAAGAGGCGCGCCTCGGGGAAGACCTCGGCGATCTCCTCCTCTACGCGCTGCGTGCCGGAGCCGAGCAGCTTGAGGTCGTCGGCGCCGCAACTGGGGCAGACCGGCGGGTAACGTTCGGCGCGTCCGCAGTAGTGGCACCGCAGCGTGCGGTTGGTCTTGTGGAGCGTGAGCGAGACCGAGCAGTCGCGGCACTCGGGCGTCCAACCGCACGTCTCGCAGTTGATGACGGGCGCATAGCCGCGTCGGTTTTGCAGCAGGATGGTCTGCTCGCCCCGCTCCAGCCTCTGGCGCATGGCCTCGCGCAGGTCGTGCGAGAGGGCGCCTTTGAGTCGGCGGACCTCCTTCTCGCGCGCGAGGTCGATCACGCGGACGGGCGGTAAGGGGGCAGGGGCCAGTAGCGAGTAGCCAGTCGCAGAGGAGTCGTCGCCAGAGGCCTCTGGCGCGGCGGGAGGGTTTGATGCGTCAGAAGGGGCATCAAACCCTCCCCTCGGGGAGGTGCCCGCGTCAGCGGGCGGAGGGGGTTGCGTTCCAGGATGGCTCCGGGTTTCGCCAGAGGCCTCTGGCGAGGTGCGCCCCTCACCCTGTCCCTCTCCCAGAGAGAGAGGGGACGCAGTGGAGGACTCCGCAGGCACGCCTCTGGCGCCAGAGGCGACCTCTGCCGCTGGCGACTGGCCACTGGCCACTGACTCCTTTCTCACCAACACCGGCACGCGCTCCGGCATCGCGAGGTAGGCGTACTTACCCGAGCGGGCGTTCGCTGCGGTTTCGAGGCTGGGCGTGGCGCTGCCGAGCACGCAGACCGCGCCGGCCTGGTGGGCGCGGAAAACCGCTACATCGCGGGCGTGGTAGCGCGGCGCGGGGTCGAACTGCTTATAGCTGGCTTCGTGCTCCTCGTCCACAATCACAAGGCCCAGGTTCTCGACCGGCGCGAAGATGGCACTGCGCGGGCCGATCACGACCGGGTACTTCCCGTCGCGGATGCGCGTCCAGGCGTCCAGGCGCTCGCCGGGGCTCATGCGGCTGTGCATCACCGCCACGCGGTCGCCGAAGTGGGCGCGGAAGCGGCGCACCGTTTGGGGCGTCAGCGCGATTTCGGGCACGAGCACGATGCCCGACTCGCCTCTGGCGAGCGCCGCGGCGAGCGCGCGGAGGTAGACCTCGGTCTTGCCCGAGCCCGTCACGCCGTGGAGCAGGAACGTTTGGGGCGCGTCGCCCCCGATGGCGGTGCGGATCTCCCCTAGCGCGGCCTCCTGCATCGGGTGGAGCGTCACGTCCGCCGCAGGTGCCAGAGGCGCGTCGAGCGCGTCGTCGGTCCGCTCCACTTCCAAGTCCTGCGTCTCCACGAGGCCTCTGGCGACGAGCCCTTTGACGGTGCTGCTGGAGGCGCCAGAGGCTTTGAGCGCTTCGGCCTGGCGGACCGGCTCGCCCGCGTCGGCCAGAAGCGCTACGAGCGCCTGTTGCCGCGCGCCGGTCAGGCCGGACGGGTCGGCGCCGGTCAGCGTGAGGTGCTTCTCGACGCGCGCTCGCGTCCGTGCCTCTTGGAGTTCGTACTCCACGCTCACGGCGCCAGAGGCCTCCAACCGGCGCAGCAGCGCTTGTGGCGCGGTCTTTCGGCCCATCGCCTCGGCGAGGGCGGGCACTTTGAGCCCGCTGCCGTTGCTCTGCGCGAGCGCCGCGAGAAGCGCGCGGCCGTCGTCGCCGTCCTCCGCCTCTGGCGGGCGCAGCGCGCGCACGATGCGACGCGTCTCCACCTCGGTGCCGCTCGGCAGCGCCGTCTTGATGGCCTCGCCCCACGTGCAGAGGTAGTAGGTGGCCACCCATCGCGTGAGCGCGAGGAGTTCGGGCGTGAGCGACGGCCGCGCGTCCAGCACATCTACCAAAGGCTTCGCCTTTGCGGACTCGCCCTCGCCTCTGGCGACCACGACGCCCGTGAGCTGGCGCCGCCCGAACGGCACGAGCACGCGCGCGCCGACGACGGCCTCGGCGTCGAGCGCGTCGGGGACGGAATACGTGAACGGCCCTTCGACGGGGGCCAGCGGGACGACCTGGGCGAGGCGCATGGCGCAAGCTACCGGGAGGCGCGGCATCGGTTCGTCAGTCGTGCGCGGCGCCCCTCTCGCGTCGCGAGCGAAACGGCGCGTTCTGGCCTCTGGCGCCAGAGGCGCGGCGGGGCTCCACCGGCGATGCACGGCCTTTCCGCCCCGTCTCCTCTGTGCCGCCGGAGCCGGCGCCCCTACCATCGGCGCAGCCGCCCCCGTCAAACGGGACCGTTTCTTCCACGCCAGAGGCGCCCATGTTTTTCGCGCTCGACATCGCCGGGACGTTCGTGTTCGCCCTCTCGGGGGCGTTCAAGGGGGTCCGTGAAGGCCTGGACTGGCTCGGCATTTCCGTCCTGGCCGTGCTGACCGGCGTCGGCGGGGGCATCGTGCGCGACGTGCTGCTGGGCTACACGCCTCCGGCGGTTTTCCGCGACGAGCGCTACCTCGCGGTCTGCCTGACCGGCGCGCTGGCCGTGCTCTTGTTCGGCCGCACGATCTCGCGCACGTGGAACCGCGTGATGCTGGCGGACGCGCTTGGACTGGGCCTTTTCGCCGCGATGGGCGCTGCCAAAGGGGCGACCTTCGGACTCGGCCCGCTCGGCACCATCTTCGTCGGCGGCCTCTCGGCGGTCGGCGGGGGCGTGATCCGTGACGTGCTCGTCGGCGAGCGCCCCGCGATCCTGTACAAGGGGTTCTACGCCACCGCCGCCCTTGCCGGCTCGGCCACGCTTGTCGTGCTCACGTGGTCCGGCATGGCCGTCGCGCCCCGCCTCGCCATCGCCGCGAGCGTTGCCACCACGCTCCGGCTTCTCGAACTCGCTCGCAACGCCCGCCTCGCGCAAGAGGCCTGATTATGTATTTCCAGCTCACGCCAGAGGCCGCCGAGGCCGACACCGCCACCGCCGTCGCGGACACGACGACCTCCGCCCTTGTCCCCAAGGCGTGGTCGGACCTGTTCGGGGCCGAGTTCTGGTTCGGCGTCGGCGGCGTGGTGCTCCAGGTCGCGCTCATCATCGGCGGGGCGTTGCTCGCACTGGCGCTTATCAAGCGGCTCAAACGGCGGTGGATCGCGAGCGTGCAGGACCGGCCGACGCTGGACAAAAAGCGGCAGCGCGTGCTGACGGTCGCGGACCTCATGGGCTCGGTCGCGCGCTACGTCGTGTGGACGCTCGCGGTGATGATGGTGCTCACGGAGGTCGGCCTGGCTGTCGGGCCGCTCCTGGCCGGCGCCGGCATCGCGGGCCTCGCCATCGGCTTCGGCGCGCAGACGTTTGTCAAGGACGTGATCTCGGGGCTGTTCCTCCTCTTCGACGACACGATCGGCGTGGGCGACCTGATCACGTTCAACGGCGAAACGGCAACGGTCGAGTACGTCGGCCTGCGGCTCATCAAGGCTCGGAAGTTCGACGGCGAGGTGCTCATGATCCCGGCAGGCGAGATGCGCGTCTTCGGCAACAAGTCCATCGGCTACGCGCGAGCGATCGTGACCGTGGACCTCTCGTACGAGAGCGACGTGGAGGCCGGGCTGGTGGCGCTGGAGCACATCGCGCACGAGTGGGCGCAGGCGGACCACGCCCGCGAGGTCCTCTTGGAGGAGGCGCCGCAGGTGCAGGCGGTCATGAACCTCGGCGAGAGCGGCGTGACCGCGCGCATCATCGCGCAGGTCCGCCCCGGCGAGCAGTTCCCCGCCGAGCGGGACCTCCGCCGCCTCATCAAGCTCCGCTTCGACCAGCAGGGCATCGAGATCCCGTTCCCGCGCCGCACGGTGTACGTGAAGAGCGAGGCCTCTGGCGAGGACGTGGGCGTCGTCCCGTCCGACGAGGCCTCGGCCGCTGGAGCCGCCGACTGAGCCTCTGGCGCCAGAGGCGCGCGACACGCCGCCGTCGCAGCCCGCTCGGTAGGTTTGGGGACTCCCCGACTGCCATGACCCGACTCGTTCTCCTGCTCGCGCTGCTCGCCGCCGCGCCCGCGCACGCCCAGCTCTCGCGCCTCGCGCCCGTGGACGAAGGCGCCGCCGACGCCTCCTTTGTCGCGTTCCGGTCGCGACTGTTGGCCGCCGCCGCCGCGCGCGATACCGCGGCCGTGCTCTCGGCCTTCGCGCCAGAGGCCACGATCTCGTTCGGCGCCACCGCCTCTGGCGCCGAGGGCGTGCGAGAGGTGTGGTTCAACAGCGAGTACGAGCGCGAGGAGGACCTGTGGCCCGCCCTCGCGCGAACGATATCGATGGGCAGCGCCGCCGAGGGCGGCGTGATCACTACGCCGTACCTGTTCGGCCGCTTCCCGGAAGACTTGGACCCGTTCGAGCACGTCCTCATCGTGGGCGAGGAGGTCCGGGTCCGCAACGCGCCGACGCTCGCCGGCGGCGTCCTGACGAGCCTGACGCACACCATCGTACCGACCGCCTACGAGGACTCCGACCGGACGCGCGCCGACGGCTACACGTGGGTGCCCGTTCGCCTCGCGAACGGCCAGCGCGGCTGGGTGGCGGATACCTTCGTGTGGAGCCCCATCGGCCTGCGCGCCGGCTTCGAGAAGCGCGGCAGCACCTGGAAGATCCTGTTCTTCGTCGAGGGCGACTGATCCTCTGGCGCCAGAGGCAGCGGCGTGCGCGCCAGAGCCTGAGTGCCAGGGCACCGCTTGCTCGCCTCTGGCGTTCTCCCCGCATGAACCGTCCCGCCATGAACACGCCAGCCGACGCCAGAGGCACGGCCCTCGCAGAAGCTGGGCGGTGGGTGTGGAGGGTGCCACGGCTGCTGCTCGTGGGCTTGGTCCGGTTCTACCAGCTCGGCATCTCGCCGTGGCTTCCCGCCACCTGCCGCTACTCCCCGACGTGCTCGCAGTACGCGGTGATCGCGTTGCGAGAGTACGGCGCGCTGCGCGGCTCCATCCTGGCGCTCTGGCGGATCTTGCGCTGCAACCCCTGGGGCGGCCACGGGCACGACCCGCCGCGGTGGTTCGGAGAGCCCGCCTCTGGCGCAGAGGCGCCGGGCTCAAAAACCTTGGACGCGTAGGCAAGCGCGCGCCAGAGGCCGTCTATCTTCGCGCATGTCCGTACACGAACACCGCGCCGCCGCTCCCAACTCGTCCATCTCCTGCGCCGTCGTGACGGTCTCGGACACGCGCACCAAGGAGACCGACGCCAGCGGCGACCTCATCAAAGACCGGCTCCGCGAGGCGGGCCACCTCATCACGTTTAGCCGCATCGTGCCGGACGACGCCGAGGAGGTCCGGTCCGTTCTGCTCCACCTCGCGGGCGAGGTGGAAGTCGTCATCACCTCTGGCGGCACCGGCATCGCCACGCGCGACCGGACGGTGGAGGTCGCGGACCGCCTGATCCAGAAGCCGCTGCCCGGCTTCGGCGAGATCTTCCGGATGCTCTCGTTCGAGACCATCGGCGCGGCGGCCATGCTGACGCGCGCCACGGCCGGTCTCTACGGTCCCGAGGACGGCGACGCCGACACGCTCCTGTTTTGCTGCCCCGGCTCGCCTGATGCCGTCACGTTGGCGATGGATCGGCTGATCGTGCCTGAGCTGCCACACACGGTCTGGGAGGTGGTGCGCCAGATGCGCACCACGCCAGAGGCCTGAGCTGGGGACTGGGGACTGGGGACTGGGGACTGGGGACTGGAAGCAAGCCGGCCTCTGGCGAGCGCGCACGCCTCTGGCGCCAGAGGCCTAGCCCCTCAACAGGTCTAGAACAGCCGCCTCGGGCGGCACGAGGCCGGCGGGCGTGTTGCCCGCGTTCCGCACGCGCATCCGCTTCTGGAGGTCGCCCTCGCGGTACGCCTCCAACACGTCCGGGTGGACGTAGTGCCCCCGCGTGACGGCGGGCGTGTTGCCCAGCTTGCCCGCCACCTCTCGGATCGCCTCGGCTTCCACCGATTGCCTCTGGCGGTCCGATTCCGGAACGTCCTCTTCCGCGAGAGCACGCGCCGCGTGGACCGTCCCTCCCCATGTGCGGAAGTCCTTGGCCGTGAACTCCCCGGCCACCTCGCGCAGGTACGCGTTCACGTCCGCCGAGCCCAGCGTGGCCTTGCCCTCGTCGGTGTAGTACTGAAAGAGGTCGTAGCCGGGGATGTCGCGGCAGGCGCGGACGAGCTTCGCGAGGCGCTTGTCCTGCACGGAGAGCGTCTGCGTTTTGCCGCTTTTGCCGGTGTACTCCAGTTGCATCGCGCCAGAGGCGTCTCGGGCGTGCTTGTCCCGGAGCGTGGTGAGGCCGTAGTGGCCGTGCTCCGCCGCGTAGGCGGCGTTGCCGATGCGCGCAAGCGTCTCGTCGAGCAACGCGACCGCGAGCGCGGACACCTTTGTCCGGTCCAGAGCGCTTCGGCGGAGGTCGGCCTCCACCCTCTCGCGAAGTACCGGCAGCGCCTCGCCGAACGCGACCATCCGGTCGTACTTCTTCCGCGAGCGGTGGCGCTCCCAGAGCGGGTGGTAGCGGTACTGCTTCCGTGAGCGATCGTCTCGGCCTGTGGCCTGGAGGTGACCCACAGGGAGCGTGCAGATCCAGACCTCCTTGTACGCCGGCGGAATGGCGAGGCCGTCGATCCGCTCGCGCGTTTCCGCATCGTCCACCAGAGACCCGTCGGGCCGGTGGTACGAGAACCCTCGGCCCCGCCTCTGGCGCGAGATGCCCGGCTGCTGGTCGGTGACGTACTGGAGGCCCGCGGCCTGGGCGTCGGCTTCGGGATCGCGTGAGGACATGGGAGCGCTAAAAAGGGCTCCGTCTACGCCCGACGCGTAGCGGGGCGTTCCCAGCCGGGAGCGCCCTTGGGGTTCACGCCAGAGGTCTGGGGATTCCCCCAGGGCAGCCGTCTGAAGCGCCGCCGTGGGCGCTCGAGAGCGGTTAGAGGCTGGCCTGCACGCCCGCCGTCAGGGACTCCAGCAGCGCGTGGCGCGTAAACGGCTTCGAGATGTACTCGTCGAAGCCGGCCGAGAGCAGGCGCTCACGGTCGCCCGGGAGGGCGTAAGCGGTCAGCGCGATGGCGTACACCTCCTCGTGGTCCGGCATGGCGCGGGCGATGCGGAGCACGTCGGCGCCGGTCTCCTTGCCTCCGAGGTTGATGTCGAGCACGAGCGCGTCGAAGCGCTGCACGTTCATCGCGCCCAGGGCCTCTCGCGCGCCGCCGACCGCGATCACGCGGTACGTCTTGCGCAGGATGCGGTCGAGGAGCATCCGTGTGTCCGCATTGTCCTCCACCACGAGCACGCACGGCCGCGCGTCGTCTGCGGCAGCGTCTTCGGGGGAGGTCGGCGGGATGGTCGCGGGGCGGGCAGCGTCGATCATGGGATCGTGGGAGGCAGGCGGGGCCTCTGGATAGGATTCAGGAGCGGTATCGGCAGGGCGCGGGGGGTTCTCAAGCCCTGCCGATACGTTTTTATGGGGGGTCTCCGGCGTGGCGTCGCCAAAGGGGTGGATGTCGAGCGAGGCCAGCCACGTTTGCACAGGCGAGACGGGCGGCCGCGGCGGCTCAGGGGTGGCGCGGTCCTCCGCGGGCCGGACGATCAGAACCGGGTCGCCGGAAGGCGTGCCCTGCCCGTCCCCGCCGGATCCCTCGGGGGTCTCGCCAGAGGCCTCTGGCGGAGTAGCGGGCGCCCGAGGCGGCGTGTTCAACGCTTCTGGCGCCTGGATGCCGGTGGTCCACTCGGGAGGGCGTCTCGCTTCTGTCAACTCAGGCGGCGGCTGGCGGACAGCCTCGAACCTGAGCGTAAAGGTGGTCCCGACGTCGAGCTCGCTTTCAACAGCGATGTCGCCGTTCATGAGGTCCACGAGGCGGTGCGTGATCGCGAGGCCGAGGCCAGAGCCCTCGTGCGAGCGCGCCTCCCCCTGGGAGGCCTGCCGGAACTCGTCGAAGAGGTGCGGCAGGAAATCTGGGGCGATGCCGATGCCCGTGTCGCGGACGATGAGGCGGGCATCGTCGCCAGAGGCCTCCACCACGACATCAACGCCACCCTGGTCGGTGAACTTGAGCGCGTTGCCGATCAGGTTGGTGAGCGTCCGGTTGATGCACGTGCGGTCCAGCATCGCGTGGACGGGGCCTCTGGCGCTGAAGCGGAGCGAGAGGCCGCGCTCGGTCGCCAGAGGCGTGAGCAGTTGCACGGCCTCGCGGGCCTCCTCGGCGAGGTCGACCGGGCGAAGCTCGGGCTGGACGTGGTCGGCCTGGAGGCGCGAGAGGTCCAGCACGGAGTTGAGCGTGTCCAGAAGGCGGCGGCCGCTCCGCTCGATGAACTCGGCGTACTCGCGCTGCTCGCCCTCCAGTTCTTCGGCGAGGAGGTCCGAGAACCCGAGGATGCCCGTCAGCGGCGTGCGGATCTCGTGGCTCATGTTGGCAAGGAACGAGCTTTTCAGCATGCCCATCTCCTCGGCTGCGGCTTGCGCGGCCTCGGCCTGCTCGCGCGCGTGGATCAGCGCCGCCTCGGACTGCTTGCGGAGCGTGATATCCTGGCCGGAGTGGTACATCAAGCGCCCCTCGCTTTTCAGCATCTCGCCCGCTCTGACGCGGTGCGAGACCCACCGGTCCTCCCCGCTACGGGTCCTGAGGCGGAGCTCGGCCGTGGCTTCGCAGCCTTCTTCGAGGCCTTCGAACGCCGCGTATGCGGCCGCAAGGGACTCTTCGTACAGAAGCTTCCGCATCCCGGAAGCGTCCTGAAACGCACTGATGGGGTACCCCGTCACGTCCTCAATCGCGCCGCCGATCCACGTCACGATGGGATCCATCCCCTCCCACTTGCACAGCACGAACGCGTAGTCGCTCGACATCTCGGCAAGCGCGCGGTGGCGCTCCTCGCTCTCCATCAGCGCGGACTCCGCGCGAGCGCGCTCGGCGCGCTCAACCGCAAGCGCGATCGCGTCCGCGACGCCAGCGGCGAAGTCCTGCTCCTCAGTTGTCCAGGTGTAGCTGTCCTTCCGGTTCATCAGGACAAAGCCCACGGGCTTTCCCGAACGCCAGATGGCCGCGGCGAGAACGCTGTGGAACCCGCTCCCCTCGAACCGCTCTCCTAGGGGGAGCGCCTCGGCGCGGGGGTCCTGCGAGGTATCCGCGATTGCGAGCGTGCGGTGCTCGCCGATGGTCTCCAGCAAACCGTCGAGTTCGCCGAGCGGGATCGGCCGGAACAGCACGGTGGCCTCTGGCGCGCGCGTCGCCGTGGCGCGGGCGGTCACCTCGACGCCGTCGAAGATGCAGACGGCGACGCGGTCGGCGTCCAGCGTCTGAAGGGCGCTCTGGGCCGCGACCTCTGAGAAGGCGTCCAGCGACGGCGCGTTAAACCGCGCAAGGGACGCGAGCGCGGTCTGGGACGCCAACGCCGCCTTGGCCCGGGCGGCCGCGAGTTCCTCGCGCTGCACGCGATCCGTCACGTCGTGGAGGACGCCCACCACGCCGATGGTCTCCCCTTTCTCGTCCACCCAGGGAAACGCGCTGTTCTCGACCCAGCGGACTTCCTGCCCGGCCGTGCGCATCTGGTACACCTCGTTGATGTGGCTCTCGCCGGGCGCCAGAGGCTGCACGAAGATGTCCTCGCCCACGAGCGCGGGAAGCCCCCCCTCCGCTTTGAGAGCTTCCAGGGAGAACCCCGTCAGCGTCTCGATGGCCGGGCTGATGTAGTCGAACGTGTTGGCCTCTGGCGTGTGGCGAAGGCGGTACAGGACGTGGTTGGTGGCCTCGGCGATGAACTGCAGCGTCTCCTCCGAGTCCCGGAGGTCCCGCTCGGCGCGCTCCCGGGCGAGCGCTCCGGCGAGGTGCCACGTGAGCGCGGCGACCATCTGACGCTCGTCGTCATCGAACGTGTGCGGGGTGTTGAAGCCGGCGATAAACGCCCCAACCGCTTTGCCGTCGCGGACGAGCGGGAAGCTTCCGAAGCTGCGGAAGCCGTACCGGCTCATTGCCTCCCGGACCACGCCCGGGATCTGGAGCGAGCTGCCCTGCACGTCGCGGAGCAGGAAGGTCTCCGTCTCCAGCGGGACGTAGGCAAAGGCGCCCGTGGCCGCGATCTCGCCGATGGCCTCTGGCGGGAACTCAGAGGACCACGCCTCCACCTGGTTGATCTCGCCGTCGTGGAGGATGAGCAGGCCCCAGTCGGAGCCGGTAGCGTCCACACCGGCCTCTACGGCGGCGTTGAGCAGCGCCTCGCGGTCCATCGCGAGGTCGGCGGACTCGGCGAAGCGCACGAGGGCCTCCATCTGGCGCGCCCTGCTCCGCTCGCGGCGGTGCGCGAGATGCTCGGTGGTGACGTCTTCCATCGTGCCCTCGTAGTACATCACCTCGCCAGAGGCGTCGTACGTGGCGCGGCCGTTTTCGCGGGTGTAGACCTCGCGGCCAGCGGGGTCCCGCCACCACACGACGTGGTTGCGAACGCTGCCGGTGCGCAGGATCTCCTCGACGAACAGCTCGCGCGGGTAGCCGAGGTCTTTCCGGACGTCGAGCGAGGCCAGCGCTTCCACGGACTCTACGCCGAGCGTTTGCGCGAGGGCGGGGTTGGCGTAGAGGATGCGGCCGTCCGGCGTGCTCCGGTACACGCCAATAGGCAGGTGGTGCGCGAAGGCTTCGAGCGAATCCGTGTTGCGAACGGCGTCCCACTTCACGGGTGGGCGCAGCGCGGTGATCCAGCCGTGGAGCCCGTCGGGCAGGACGGTTGGGACGCCCGGAATGGGCATGTCGGAGACGACGGCGGTCGGGGTTTCGGGCGCGAAGGCGCGCACAGCGTCCCAGGCGGCACCGGCCTCGTCCGGGTCCATCACCACCACGCCATCGTGCGGCTCGTCGCGCAGCGTGGCCGCAAGGATGGCGGCCGACGGCACCACGATGGGTGCCTCGACGAGGGATTGGGAACGGAGGAAGTCCTCGCCCGCTGGCGAGGCGGAGAGCACGATGAGTCGGGGGGAGTCTTCCATCGTGGTGGGAAGTAGGCTTGCGGCCCGCACAAACCGTGTGCCTCGCTCCTGGCGCCGCCGAAACGCGCACGAGGCTCTCTGGGCGCATGGCGGCGCTGGCCGAACCGAAACCGAACGGGGGATTTCGTAACGCACGCTGGGGCCGTCTCCGCCGCCTGCGCGGTGGTAACGTGCGCCATGGTCTCCGCAGCCCCGTTTGCCCTCGCCCTGCTCCGCCTCGACGGCGTGGGCCGCGTCACCGCGCACCGCGTCCTGGAGCACTTCGCCTCACCAGAGGCCCTCCGCGCAACCCCGCGCGAACAGGTGCTGCTGCGCCTCAAAAGCGCGCCCCGCGCCGATTCCATCGTGGAGCGCCTGTTCGGAGACGAACTCGACGAAGCGATGGTCGCCGCCGCCGCGCAGGTCTCGGCGCTCGCGCCCAAGCGCGTGGCCGTCCTGGCCTCTGGCGACGCGGCGTGGCCCACCGGCCTAGACGCGCTGCCGCCCGCGGACCGGCCGGTCGCGATCTGGGCGTACGGGCACGTGGACGCGATGGAGGCGCCTGCGCTCGCGCTACTCGGCCGCGTCGGTCTCGCGCCAGCGGCCTTCGAGGCGGCCACGCGCCTGGCGACGCAGTTCGCCTCTGGCGGGATCGTGACGGGCGCGAAGGATGGGTTCGACCTCGCGGTGCAGAAACCCGCGATGGGCGCCGGCGGGCGGGTCGTCGCCGTCGCGCCGATGGGCCTCGCGCGGCTGACGCCGAGCCTGCGGCCGGGCGCGACGGCGGTCGTCCGGGCGGGCGGCGTGCTAGTCTCCCCGTTCCCGATGAGCCACGGGCCGTTCGAGCACGACGAACGCGAGGCAGCGCTGATGCAAGCGGCACTCGCGCAGGTCGCCGTCGGCGCGGCGCCAGAGGCGGGGTCGCCAGAGGCGCGGGCGCTGGAATGGGCCTCTGGCGCAGGGCGCGCCGCGTTCGCGCTCGCTTCGGGACCGGAAGGCGTGCCGGTTCTGGGCGCCGACATGGACGCCGTTATTCAGGCCGCGCGATGACCCGTTGCCTGTTCGTGTTTCTGGACGGCGTGGGCTTGGGGCCGGCGAGTCCGCACAACCCACTTTACACCCTGCCGCTTCCCGCCTTCCGAGACCTCGCGGGCGGCCAGGCGTGGACGGCCGAGGCCACGCCGGTCCGCCAGAAGCGGCACGTGTTCACCTCGCTCGACGCCACGCTGGGCATGGAGGGCCTGCCACAGAGCGGGACGGGGCAGGTCGCTCTGTTCGCGGGCATCGACGGGCCGAAGCTGCACGGGCGCCACTTCGGTCCGTACCCGCCGAGCACGACGCACGAGCCTCTGGCGGAAAACAGCGTCTTTGAGCGGCTCAAGCGGCGCGGCATCGCGCCAGAGGCGATGGCGCTGGCGAACGGCTACCCGGAGCGGTACTTCAAGCTCATGGAGGCGCGCAACCGCTGGAACACGTCGTCGCGCGCGGCGCGGGCCTCTGGCGTCCGGCTGCGAACGGCGGCGGACCTCGCGATCGGCGAGGCGCTCCCGGCAGACTTTACCGGCCACGCGTGGCAGCGCCACATCGACCCGGACCACGTCACGGTCTCGCCCGAGGCGGCCGGGCAGCGCTTGGTCGCGCTCGCCAAAAGGCACCGGTTCACGCTCTACGACTTTCCGCATACCGACACGGCGGGTCACGGCCGCGACGGACTCACGCCCGAGATCGTCCTGCCCATGGTGGACGCCTTTCTCGGCGCCATCCACGCCGCGATGGACACGGAGCACGACCTCCTCGTGGTCTCCAGCGACCACGGCAACATCGAGCGGCCGACGACGAAGAGCCACACCACGAACCCGGTCCCGCTCATCGCGGTCGGTCCCGGCGCGGAGCGTTTCGCGGAGGCGGCTTCGCTGCTCGACGTAGCGCCGGCGCTTGTAGAGGCGCTTACGGCGTAGCTCGCCAGAGGCCTCTGGCGGCGGTCCCCGTTGAGCGGTTCTGTGCACCTCTGGCGCTATAGGCTTGAGATGCTAGCGGGGCCGCTTGCGGTCGGCGGGTGCGTCCGCCTTGGCGGAGGTCGTTTCCTCTAGGATCGTGGCGTCCTTGATGTTGGGGTCGAGTTCTTTCTTGAACGCGTCCTCCGCCTCGGCTGCGATCTCGGCCGCGCGCTCCAGGCCGCGGTCGATGGCGCGGGCGGCTAGGCGCACCGCGCCGCCACTGAGCAGCCCGAGGCGCGCCAGAGGCCCAGCGCGCTCGAACCGTTCGAGCCAGGAGTTCTCCGGGTCACTCACGCGTCGCCGTCCTTCTTTTTGCGAGTGCGCCCGGCCGTTTTGGAGGCAGGTTTGGACTTCGGCGCGGTCTTGCTCGCCGCCGGCTTACTCGCAGCGGCTTTCTTGGCCGCGGCCTTTTTCGCCGTCTCGGTTTTGGGCGCAGGTGCCGTCTTGGCGCGAGGGCGACGGGCTTCGGTCGGCGCCTCTGGCGCGGGGGCGGCCGTACCGTCGCGGAAGAACGCGTCGGGATCGAACTCGGTGATGATCTCGCCGAGCCGCTCCCCCGTCTCGCGGAGCGCGGAGGCGATGGTCGAAAACGTCGCCTCGATCACGAAGGCGGTCTTTTCTGGGGTGTCGAGATCGGCGAATGCGTCGCGGGCGCGGCTTTTCGGGTCGGGAGTGGTCGGCATTGCGGTGGAGGCCGGAGCCTCGGGAGGGTCTGGGCGTTCTGACGGAGCCTTGCCCCTCGTGTTTCACTCGTGCCCGTGTCCGACCCGTCTTCTCCCGACGCTCCCCTCCCCGCCTCTGGCGACGCGCCAGAGGCTCCGAAAGAGGCCTGGGGCCTCGTCACCCGCTCCACCGGCAGCTGGTACACCGTCCGCACCGACGATGGTGAGGACGTTCAGGCGCGCATCCGCGGCAAGTTTCGGCTGGAGGCCGAAACCATCGACGAGACGAACCCTCTGGCGGTCGGCGACCGCGTGCGGATCCTCCTGCTGGAGGACGAGACGGGGATGGTGCAGGAGATCGCGCCGCGCGAGAACCAGCTCAGCCGCCGCGCCGCCGGCCACCGCGCCCGGAGCGAGCACGTCATCGTGACCAACCTGGACCGCGCGTGGTGCGTGCAGGCCACGTTCCAGCCCAAGCTCAACCCCGGCTTCGTGGACCGCTTTATGGTGGCCGCCGAGGCCAGCCACATCCCGGCGGGCCTCGTGCTCAACAAAGCCGACCTCCTGGAAGGCGAGCCGCGCGCGCAAGAGGCCTTGGAGTTCTGGGCCGAGCTGTACGAGAGCCTGGGCTACCCCGTGCTGTTTACCAGCGCCGAAACCGGCGAGGGTGTGGACGCCTTCCGCGACGCGCTCGAAGGCAAGGTCAGCGTGGTCTCCGGCCCCTCCGGCGCCGGCAAGTCCAGCCTCCTCAACGCCGTCGATCCCGAGCTCGACCTCGTCGTGGGCGAGGTCAGCGAGAAGACGAACAAAGGCCGCCACACGACAACGTTCGCGACCCTTTTCCAAGTCGCCGGCGGATGGGTGGCGGACACGCCCGGCATCCGCGAGTTCGGCATCTGGGGCATGACGCCAGAGGAGCTCGGCGGCTACTTCGTGGAATTCCGGCCGTTCTTAGATGATTGCCGCTACCCCAACTGCACGCACGATCACGAACCGGGCTGCGCCATTCAGGACGCCGTGGACGCTGAGCACATCACGCCGGAGCGCTACGGCTCCTACCTCCAGATGCTGGAGTCCGTCCGCGCCGATGCCCGCTCCGACCAGGAGGCGGACTGGCGCCGCCGCGACTCCCGCCCGGACGAGGAGTGGGACGAGCCGGAGGATTAGGGACTGGAGACTGGAATCGAACCGCCCCACGCCTCTGGCGCCAGAGGCCGCGCCGCGTGCGTCCTCACACGATTCCCACGCCCTTCGCGATTCACCCCTCTGGCGTTGCCGTACCTTTGTCGCAGCCGGTCGTCCTGACGCACATGCGCAGGGCTCGTCGGCGAAGTGAGGGCACGTCCCGCACGGCCAGCTCCTCCTGAACTCCGCCAGGGCCTGACGGCAGCAACGGTAGGGAGTCGATGCGGCGCGATGCGGATCGCGTGCCCTCACTTTTTTTGTATCTGTGCGGCACGGTGGGTGTGACGGCGCGAGTCACTGGCGCGGCCTTTGGAAGGCGTCCGGTTTGGACGTAGCCTCCCCGCCCATCTCGCCAGAGGCCCCATGCGCTTCGCCCTCCTCGCTCTCGCCCTCCTCTCGCTGCCTCTGGCGGCGCAAACGCCAGAGGACTCGCTCGGCTTCTCGGATCTGGAAGCGGACATCCGCGCCACGACCTTCCCCGGAGAGCTCTACTTCCGCCAGCTCGACGAAGCGTGGGACCGCGCCATCGTGGCCGGGCAGTTCGGGCGGGCAGATAGCGTGGCCGTTCTCGCGGAGACGTACCTGGTAGAGACGCAGGGCACGCCGCGCGATTCCGTGATCTGGCCGTCCATCGCGGACCGTTTCGCCCTCGGGCTCCTGGCGGGAGATCTCTGGGCCGTCCGCTGGCTCGCGGCCGACGGCGACTGGTGGTCCACGCCTACGTCGACGTGGTACCCGCGCACGGACGTGTTCTACACGGTCGGGACCCCTCGCCTGACTCTCCTTCCCGGCCCTCGCTACGGCCTGCGGTTCTCCACCGCCAACACGCTGATCCGCGATTCCAGCGAGGTGCCCCAGCGCCTCGCCGCCAGAGGCGCGAGCGAGGAGGAACTGGCGCTCGCCCGGCTCGCGGTCGCCAAGCTGCTCGTACAGCCCGCGTGGGGCGGCGGCTATATCGATGTCAGCTTCTCAGACGCGCAGAAGGCGCTCAACGAGCGCGCAGACGCGTTCCTGGAGCGGTACCCGAACACGCCCTACGCGCGGTTCGTGCGCGAAGAGGTCCGCGTCCGCTATGACGTGAAGGGCTCGGTTGCGCTCACGTTCGGGTTCGGCCCGGGCTGGGGCTCCGGGAATCTGGCCGACGCCACAAACACATCGATCGCGGGCGAGATCAGCCTGGGCCTCCGCTACAAATGGGGGCACGCAGCGTTCGGCATCCACGGCGGCGACCTCAACGTAGCCGAGACGCGCGTCGGGACCGACGGGACCGAGCTGGTCGAGACGGACAGGCTCTCGGTCGGACTCCTTTCGGTGGAGGCAGGCCCGCGTCTCGCCGTCGGCGGACTGGACGTGCTGCCCTACGTCGCGGGTGGCCTCTTGCTGCGCGGTGTCTCGGCCCAGAAAACCGATGACGATCCGCTCTCCTCGTACTCTCCCGGCACGCGCCTCGGATGGGGCTATGGCGTTGGGCTGGAGTATCTCGGGGACCGCCGGAGGCGGTACGGCGGCACCGCCGTGCGCCTGCGCGTCAGTCGCATCATGCCCCGCTTCGACCGCGGCTTCGAAACCGTCCTCGACGGCCCGATCACGTCCGTGACCCTCGGGCTCAGCCTCGCCGGCATGATCCGCTCGCGCTCGTTCTAGCCTCTGGCGCCAGAGGCCTACCGGAAGCGCGGCTCGCGGGACAGCATCGCGACCAAGTCCGTCACGCCGACCGGCCCGTGGCGGTACAGAAACGGCTCGCCGTACGTCGCGCCGACGCGGTAGCCGTACGTCCGTGCGCGCGCCTCCACCCATTGGAGAAAGGCGGGATTGGAGATGAACGTCTCCGGCTCGCTCTCACCGGACGTCTCGCCAGAGGCCTCTGACGCGTCCGATTCGGCCGCATCGCCGCCTGTGTAGAACTGCGTACGGTAGGACAGCAACGCCTCCATGCGCCGCTCCCACACGCTGCTTACGTCGATCACGAACGTGGGCTCGAACGGGATGGACTGCATGTAGTGGAGCACGTGCGGAGGGCGCCACGGCTCCTGCGCCTCCCCCTCCCACTCGGTCTCGATTCTGACGAGCCCGGAGTAGAACAGCGCGTCCGTTGCGAGGCGCGAAGCCGCCGGGTGATCCGGGTGCCTGTCCTCTGGCGCGTTGATGAGCACAATGCTCGGGCGGTGCAGCCGAATGCGCTGAATCAGCGCCTCGCGCGCCTCGGCCGTGTTGGGGATGTCGCCATCGGGGAGCGCCAAGTTGTGGCGGGCACTCAGGCCCAGCACGCCAGAGGCGACCTCGGCCTCTTGCGCGCGCGTCTCGGGCGTGCCGCGGCTGCCGAGTTCACCGCGCGTAAAGTCGACCACGCCGGTCGTGTAGCCCTGGTCGTGGAGCAGGCACATGGTGCCGCCGGCGCAGAGTTCGACATCGTCGGGGTGGGCGGCGAGGGCGAGGACGTCGAGAGGCTGGGTCACGGGAGCGGGGTGGGTACCGCGCCTCTACGCGAGCCGAGCGCCAGAGGCTCCGGGCCTCTGGCGCCACGCTGCGGCCCTCGCGTTACGCCGCTTTCTTGCGGGGCTTGGCCACCTTCACTTCCGGCTCCGCCGTGGCGGCGCTGTCGCCAGAGGCCGCGCCGTCGCCGGCGAACCGCTCGCGCATCTTGCCGAGCAACTCGTCGATCTGCGGCGCGTCCAGCTCTTGGAGCGCCTGCACGCCGCAGTAGTGCCGCGCCGAAAGCAGGAGCTGGTGTCGGTCCAGCCCGAAGGCCGTCGCCTCGCGCATCAGGTCTTCCAGCGTGCTCGGGGCTGGCGCCAGAGGCGCGGGCGCGGGGAGTTCGTGGACGGTCGGCGCCTCGGCGGGGACCGGGCCGGCGCCCATCCGCGCGAGGAGGTCGCCAAAGGCCGGGGCTTCTACCTCCATGCCGACCGGAAACTCACTGGCGTTGCTCTTGACAACCGTCGCGACGCGGCGCGTCTCGAAGCCGTCCTGGCGGAGCGAGAGCTCCAGCATCACGTCGACGAAGTATTCCAGGCCGCTGGAGGTCATGGGCAGGACGCGGCCCATCTCGTTCTCCTCACGGTCCGCCTTGCCTCTGGCGCCGATCTGGTCCGTGATGACGACGCACGCACCGGAGTCCACGCACAGGCGGCGGAGGACTTCCTGAAACACGATCTGGTCGTTCTGAAGCTCTTCGGCGGATGGCTGCGCCGTCGGGTCGCCCGTTCGCGCGCGGACGGCCTCCACCGTCGCGCGATGCTTCCGGCCGAAGTACATCGCCCACGAGTCCAGCGCGTAGCAGCCGTACCCCTGCTCCTCGCGGCCCTCGCCGAGCGCCCAGTCCACGAACTGCGGCAGTTCGTCCGGGTGCTCAATCTCAAGCGCGTCGAAAACCGAGCCGTCCGAGCCCGGCAGGAGGCGCGCCTTGCGCTCGGTGTCGAAGTAGCACAGGCGGCCGAGGCCGGCCTCAGCCATGCTCGCGGCGAACCAGCTTTTGCCCGTTCCGGCGGCGCCACGGACGGCGACGACGAGGCGCCTCTGGCGCGGGCGGCGGCTGAGGGGATGGATGCGGGGCGTGCTCATGTCGGGAAGGGGTTGGACCGATACACACAGCGTAGACACACCCAGTGCCACCCTTTTGTCACATGGCTTTCCCCGATCACGTCGGCCTCTGGCGCCAGAGGATCTCCGCAACCGTAGCGGGCTGCTCCGACGCCAGAGGCGCAGGCGCCTACCCCGACTCTTTCCGCCGCCCGTACCACTCCATGATGGGCGTGACCGAAAGCCCGTGGACCACTACGCTCGCCGCGATGGTGGTCAGCACAACGCCGAGGATGGCCCCAGAAAAGAGGTCGTACACGCCGTGCACCTCGGCGTACATGAGGTAGTAGATGGAGCCGATGCCGCGGATCCCGAACCACGCCATGAGGCCGCGCTGAATCCCTGTCGTGCGCGATCCTAAAAGGCCGATGCTCACCGCCAGAGGCCGGATGCCCAGGAACAGCACGGCCACGAACGCGAGGGTCTCCCACGTAAGGCTGGCGTACGTCATGAGCGCGCCCACAAGCACGACGAGCACGACGGCGCCCATCCGCTCGGCCTGCTCGGCAAAGCCCAAGACGGCCGTCGCCATCCACGCGGGCGCCACGTTCTCGTCCAGCGCGACCTCTTCGTTCTCGGCCTGGCGTGCCATCTCCTCGACCTCCTCCGAGGGCTTGTCGCCCGTGTGCCGCCGCTCCTCGTAGCGCAGCGCGAGACCAGCTGCGAAGACCGCCAAGAACGCGTAGCTGTGAGCGTAAAGCGCGATCCCGTAGCTCAGCGCCACGAGCCCGAGCGCCAGGAAGTCGTCGGCGCCGACGGCCTCTTTGTGCTTCTGGCGGAGGTACACGACCAGCCGCCCTACGCCGCGGCCCAACAGCCAGCCGATGGCGATGCCGCCGAGAATGGCCCAGAACACATCAACGGCCCACCACTTCCAGCCCCACTCGCCCAGATCGCGCAAGCCCAGCATCCCGAGGCCGAGCATAACGAACGGGAATGCGGCGCCGTCGTTGAAGCCCGCCTCGCCGGTAAGAGAGAAGCGGAGCCGGTCGCGGTCATCGGGCTGGCGGATCTGCACATCCGAGGCCAGGACAGGATCGGTCGGCGCGAGAACGGCGCCGAGCAACACCGCCGCGCCCCACGGCAGGCCCAGTAGGTACTTCCCCGCGACCGCGACGAGCCCCACCGTCACAGTCATTGAGATCGTCGCGAGGCGGAGTGGGAGACGCCAGCGGCCGTCCGAGAGCGGCGTTCGGAGCTTGAGTCCGGCGGCGAACAGCGACAGGATGACCGCGATCTCGCTCAGGATCTCCAAGATCCTCGCGTGCTCGATCGGGTCGAACACGAGAAGCCCGATGCCGAGCGGGCCGATGCCGATCCCCACCAGCAGGTACACTTGCGCGGTGGAGAGCGGGAGTCGCTTGAGCGTGGTGCCCATCAGGGCCATCAGCGTCAGCAGCGCGCCTGCGATGATGAACCAGAGAGAGAACGGCATGGGTCGGGAGAGAGGCCGCTTCGGACGCGCCAGAGACGGGGCGGGTCCAGGCCTCTGGCGCGGCTGGGTTCTGGGTTCTGGGTTCTGGGTTCTGGGTTCTGGGTTCTGGGTTCTGGGGAAAGCTGTCCCGCGCTCGCCTCTGGCGCCAGAGACCTCGTGCAGTTCCCACCGCCTTCGACGCCGTACCCCAAACCGATGTCATCGCGAGCGAAGCGCGGCGATCTCATGCCGCTGGCCGCGGAGTCGCGGGCTTGCCGCACCGCAGCCCGTCCTTAAGTGCAACCGAACGTGCCTCTCGAGATGAGAGTCTCTGCGCGTCGGTCTTACTCGCCAGAGGCCTCTGGCGGCGCGGTTTCGCTCTGGAGTTGCGCAAGGAAGCCCTGCATGAACGCCACGCGGCGCTTGGCCTCGCGGCGTCCGGCCTCGGTCTGCATCGTAGCGGGGAGGCGGAACAGCTTGGCGAAAAAGTGATCCGTCGCGTAGCGCCGGTCGTCCAGCGCGCGCGCCAGAGGCTGGAAGTCGTCGTCTACAGCGGGCACCGGGTCGTCCGGGTGGACGAGGGCGCTGCCCATCGCGCCCGCCGTGGCGTAGCACCGTGCGATGCCGATGGCGCCGAGCGCGTCCAGCCGGTCGGCGTCCTGCACCACGCGGGCCTCTGGCGTGCGCGGCGCGATGCCGGCCGAGAAGCTGTGCGCTTCGATGGCGTGCGCAACGGCGTCCAGCTTGGCGTCGGGAAAACCACGCGCTTGAAGCCAGGCGACGGCCGCGCGGGCCGCGAGGCCGCTGGCGCGCGCGCGGTCGGGCGAGTCTTTGGGAACGGTCACGCCGTCGTGCAGCCACGCGGCGGGCAACACGACATCAAGATCCGCCCCCTCCTCTCGCGCCAGGCGCACTGCCGATGCCACGACGCGGCGGACGTGCGCGAGGTCGTGCGCCGCGTCGCCGTCCATCGTCGCGGCGAGGTGCGCCGCGCAGGCCGCCGCCAGAGGCTCAAGAGCGAGGCGAGACACTAGCGGCGCTCCACCTGGACCACCAGCGGGACGGTCTCCGTGTCCGGGCAGTCCGGATCGCCGGCGCACGAGACGGCGCGGACTGTGGCGTCCTCTTGCGTGATCTTGACGCGCTCGCCCTCGAACTCGTAGGTGATGCCGCACAGGTCCTTTTCGGCCATGAGCATCTCCATCGTGCCCGCGTTCTCCACCACGAGGTAGCACGCCGTCTCGTCATCGGTCTGACTCACGAGGTTGACTTCGCGTGTGCGCTGGCTCGCGCCCTGCACGCGCTCGGGGGCGCTGATCTCGAAGGTGCTGGCCACCTCAGTCGTGTCCGCCTCGCCAGAGGCCTGCGCCTCTGGCGACGTGGCGTCGGTGGACTCGGTGCGGCAGCCTGCGAGGACGAACACCGCTGCGCCGAGAAGGAGCGCGGATCGTGAGAAGCCGATCATGTGGCGACGAGGTTGACGAGACGGCCGGGGACGACGATCTCTTTGCGGATGGTTTTGCCTTCCGTATGGCGCTGCACGTTGGGCTCGGCGTAGGCGGCTTCGAGGACCGCGGCCTTGTCCGCATCGGCGGCGACGGTGACCGTGCCGCGCAGCTTGCCGTTGACCTGCACGGCGATCTCGATCTCGTCCTCCTTTAGAAGCTCGGGGTCGTGCTCCGGCCACGGCGCGTAGCTCAGGCTCTCCTCGTGGCCGAGGCGCGCCCACAACTCTTCCGCGATGTGCGGCGCGAACGGCGCCAGAAGCTGAACAAAGCGTTCGGCGACCTCTTGCGGGACCGTGTCCCACTTGTAGGCTGCGTTGACGAACTCCATCATAGCCGCGATGGCCGTGTTGAAGCGCATCGCCTCGATGTCCTCGGTCACTTTCGCGATCGTCGCGTGGAGCGTGCGGAGCTGATCCTTGCTCGCGGCCTCTTGCGTGATGGAATCGGAGAGGCCGCCAGAGGCTTCGCCCTCGTGGCCGGTCTCGCCGGTGATGAGGCGCCAGGCGCGCGAGAGGAAGCGGTGGACGCCCTCGACGGAGCGCGTGCTCCAGGGCTTGGTCGCCTCCAGCGGGCCCATAAACATCTCGTACAGGCGCAGGCTGTCTGCGCCGTACTCGCTCACCACGTCGTCCGGGTTGACCACGTTGCCGCGGCTCTTGGACATCTTGTAGGAGCGGCTGAGCACGCGGACCTCTGGCGACTCGACGAGCACGAACCCGTCGCCCTTTTTGGTGACCGCGTCGTCCCCCACGCGAACCGCCACGAGCGAGGAGCCGTCTCGCTCGTCTTGGAACTTGACGTCGGAGTCGTCCTCGCCCTCCACCTCGACGGCGTGCTGGGCCGAGACCCAGCCGAAGACCTCGCCGTCGTCGCCCAGGCGGCGGTAGGCGGTGTGCTCCATCTCCCCCAGGATCATGCCCTGGTGGACCAGCTTGACAAACGGCTCGGGCGTGGACACGACGCCCGCGTCGAAGAGCACCATGTGCCAGAAGCGCGCGTAGAGCAGGTGCAGAACCGCGTGCTCGCTGCCGCCGACGTAGAGATCGACTGGCAGCCAGTACTTCTCCTTTTCGGGGTCTACGAGTTGCTCGTCGTTGTGCGGGTCGAGAAAGCGCAGGTAGTACCAGCACGAGCCCGCCCACTGCGGCATCGTGTTCGTCTCGCGCTTGGCCTCCTTGCCGTCGACCGTGAGCGAGATCCAGTCCGTCGCCTGCGCCAGAGGCCCGTCGGGGCTGCCGGTCGGCTTGTAGTCCGGGACCTCGGGGAGCGTGACGGGCAGGGCCTCTGGCGCCAGAGGCTGCGGCGCGCCGTCGATGTGGACGACCGGGAAGGGCTCGCCCCAGTAGCGCTGGCGGCTGAAGAGCCAGTCGCGGAGCTTGTAGTTGGTCTGCGCGCGGCCCACGCCGTTGTCCTCCAGCCACGCGAGGATGGCAGTCTTGGACTCCTCCAGGCCCATGCCGTCGAGGTTGGCGCCAGAGGTCGCGATGTCGCTCACGGCGTGGCCGCTGGCGTCGGAGTTGACGTGCGGGCCCTCGCCGGTGTAGGCCTCTTTGAGCCTGCCGTCGTCGTCCTTCTCGCCGCCCGCGACGACCTCGCGGATGGGCAAGCCATAGGCCTGAGCAAACTCGAAGTCGCGCTCGTCGTGCGCCGGGACGGCCATGATGGCGCCCGTCCCGTAGGTGTTGAGCACGTAGTCCGCGACCCATACCGGGACTTTCTCGCCGTTGACCGGGTTGACCGCATGCGCGCCGGTGAAGACGCCCGTCTTAGTCTTCTGCTCCATCCGGTCGCGGTCGGTCTTGTGCGACGCCTTCGTCACGTACGCCTCGACCTCGCCAGAGGCCTCTGGCGTCGTGATCTGCTTCACGAGCGGATGCTCGGGGGCGAGGACCATGTAGGTCGCACCGAAGAGCGTGTCTGGCCGCGTCGTGAACACACGGACGACCTTCTCGGGGTGGCCGAAGACGCGGAAGTCCACCTCGACGCCGATGCTCTTGCCGATCCAGTTGCGCTGCATCTCCTTGGTGGAAACGGGCCACTCCACGTCGTCCAGGCCGGCCAGGAGCCGGTCGGCGTACTCGGTGATCTTGAGCATCCACTGCCGCATGGGCAGCTGTACCACGGGGTGCCCGCCGCGCTCACTCTTGCCGTCGATGATCTCCTCGTTCGCGAGAACGGTCCCGAGCGCCGGGCACCAGTTGACGGGCACCTCAGCTTGGTAGGCGAGGCCCTTCTCGTAGAGCTTGAGGAAGATCCACTGCGTCCAGCGGACGTAACCGGGGTCGGTCGTGTTGACCTCGCGCGACCAGTCGTAGGAGAAGCCGAGGCTCTGGAGCTGCGTCCGGAACGTGTTGATGTTCTTCTCGGTCGTCTCGCGCGGGTGCGTGCCCGTCTCGATGGCGTACTGCTCGGCGGGCAGGCCGAAGGCGTCCCAGCCCATCGGGTGGAGCACGTTGAAGCCTCTGGCGCGCTTGTACCGCGCGAGGATGTCCGTGGCCGTGTAGCCCTCCGGGTGGCCGACGTGGAGACCAGACCCGGAGGGGTACGGAAACATGTCGAGCACGTAGTACGGCTCTTTGCTGGCGTCGAAGCCCTCGTCGCCGGGGCCGAGGGTTTTAAACGTGTCGTGCTCGGCCCAGTAGGCCTGCCAGCGGGGTTCGATGTCGTCGTGGGGGTAGCCTGCCATCGGGGCGCCGCGCGCGTGGCGGCGGGGTGCGTGTGCAAAACGCGCAAGCTACCGCCAGAGGCCTCGGGCGAGGGGTGCTACCAGATGGCGGACGTGCTGCCTACGGAGCGGGGGCGCTCAGGGAGGCATGATGATCACCGGCGGCGGGGAGATTGCGGCGATGCTCGCCCCGCTACCTATCCGCACCTGGTATGGGTAAGGCCTCGAGCCAGGATTAATGGAGCCGGGAGTAGCAGCGACGAAGATGCGCTTCCCTTGAAGCGCAACCTCCTTCGCAAACATCGTCCCCTCGGACACCCAGGGCAGCTCAATCTCTATGTCATCATTTATGCCCCGCACTTCCCATACGAGTACGCAATACGCGCTTGCCTCCATATAGTCCTCAATGGCATTGCCCGGCGCATCGCCTCGCGACTTAGACAATACAACATAGACTCCTTTTTTTTTGGTAATGACTCCAACAGTTCTGCTTGGCATATCTGTGCGGGTTGCCCGCGATGAGTTAGCGCGAGTCTTGGGATCTCGCGCGTAGTTTTGCGAAACGCGGGTCGCTTCGCAGGCTTGAGAAGTCCGCGGTGTCATCAATGTCCGAGAGGGAGTAGCCCCCCTCAAACGCGCGAGCGAGGTGCTCTAGGGCGCGGTCTCGGTCGCCGGTCTTCTCGAAGACGGAGAAAAGGTTGTACTGTGTTCGGAGGTCGGCCGGAGCTAGGTCAGCGGCTTTGATAGCAGCAGCGCGTGCCGCGTCCTTTTGGCCAAGCTCTTCCCGGTAGACCGCGAGAGAGGCGAGAACCTGCGCGTCCTGGGGGTTGACTCGGAGGCTTGCCTCGGCAGCTGAAGCAGCCTTGCGAATCGCGCCAGTGCGCTCACGTTCTTTCCCTGGCGCCTCATCCAAGGCTGAAGCGAGGTTCGCCCACAGCCTGTGATCTGCGCTGTTAATGTCGAGAGCCTGTCGGTATGCTTGAATGGCCTCGGCGACTCGCCCCTGTTCCAACAGGAACGAGGCAAAGTTGGAGTACGCGCCCGACGTTTTTCGCCGCGCTAGTCCCTCTTCGTACCTCTCCCCAGCTTTTGCGTACATCTCATCCGAGAGGGCCTCGTCGCCAGAAGCCGCTGCCTGCCGAGCCAGTTGGTGATACACGCCTCCCTGAGCGGCATAGCCTTGCGAGTTAGCAGGAACTAATCGCATGACCTCTCCAAACTGTTCGATCGCCTCTTGGTAACGCCCCATCCCAAAGAGGAAGTAGCCCAGTTCAGCGTAGCCCGTCCAGAGATTGGAGCGAACCCGAATGGCCTTCCGAAAGGCCTCTTCTGCGCCCTTAATGTCGGCGGAGGCCTGCTTGGCTCTCGCGAGGGCGAGCAGCGCGTCGAAGCTCGTTGGATAAAGGTCCACTGCTCGGCTGGCCGCTTGCGTGGCGCGGGGGTAGCGCCCGGTGGCGCGGTAGAAGCGCGATAGCGCGACGTACGCCAGAGGCTCGCCGGGGTCGAGGGCGACGGCGCGGCGACCGGCGGTCTCGGCCCTGCCGATCCAAGAGGAATCGCGCGTGACCTCGTACTGTTGGAGGCTGGCTTCTCCTAGGCGGGCGTAGGCGAGCGAGAACGTAGGGTCCTGCTGGATCGCGCTCTCGAAAAGGGACACTGCGCGGCCGAGGTCGTCGTTATCCGCGTTCTGTTCGAGATACCCGAGTCCGTCCATATAGTGCTTCAGTGCATCGGGATTGGAGGAACCTCTGGCGAGGTGGGCTGAGGTGGAGGCCTCGCCTTCGAGCCCCAGCATCTCGCTAATAGCTTGCAGCGCCCTCGTCTGCAGCTCCCCCACCGCCGATGCCGCCATCTGGATAAGAACGGACTGGATCTGGCGGCTCGTCCGCGTGTCGAGGAGGTTGAGCGTCAGATACACGCGCCCTCCCTTTTGCAGAACAGTCCCCGAAAGGGCGAGGTTGGCGCCGAGTTCATCACGGGCCTCGGATGCGCTCTCAACCTCCTGCGCGCGCACCTCGCGGGGGGGCACGACCCAATCGCGGCTATCAACCAAAAGCTGGGTGATCCCGCTGGATAGCGCCTCCTCAAAACCGACGGCGAACGCCTGCTCGTCGTCGCCAGAGGCCGCCGGCGTGAACCCGAGCATCGCGAGGTGGATCTCATCGGGGAGTGCATTGGCTGAGGACGCGGGCCAGAACGACCACCCGAGAAGGATGATCAGCGCGAGCGCCGTGCCGACCGCGCCGCCCACCCACCGAGGCCGAGCGGCCCGGCGCCGGGCCTCTGGCGTGACCGGCGAGTCTGTCAGCACCTTCTCCACTTCCCGTGCGGACGCGAATCGTTCCTCCGGCGCCTTCTCCAATAGCCGCATCACGACCGACGCCAGAGGCTCGGGCGTCCCTACGGGGAGCGGCGCAGGTGCCTCGTGCAAAATGGCGTAGAGCGTGGCAGCCTCATAGCTGCCCTCGAACGGGCGGCGGCCGGTAAGCGCTTCGTAGAGCACGACGCCGAGCGACCACAGATCCGAGCGCGACTCCGCGCGCCCGTGCATCTGCTCCGGGGCCGCATAGAACAACGTCCCCGATGTGACGCCGGACTTGGTAAGGTCCGTGCCCTCCACCTTCGCGATCCCAAAGTCGAGGATCTTGGCCGTCAGCCGGTCACTCTCGCACAGGAAGATGTTGGACGGCTTGAGGTCGCGGTGGACGATGCCTCTGGCGTGCGCCGCGGCCAAACCGCCCGCGATCTGCCGGCCGAGCTCGGCAACGTCCTCTGGCGCCAGAGGCCCGCGGCGCAGCCGGTCGCGGAGCGTCTCGCCGTCGTAACAGCCCATGGCGACAAAGGCGCGGCCGTCGTCGGTCTCCCCCACCTCATAGATGGCGCAGACGTTGGGGTGGTCGATCCGCGCGGCCGCGCGGGCTTCGACGAGGAGCCTCTGACGGGACTCCTCGCTGGCGCGGTCCTCGTCGGGCAACATCTTCAGCGCGACCTCGCGGTCCAGGCGCTCGTCCCGGGCCCGGTACACCACCCCCATCCCGCCCCGTCCCAGCGTGCCGAGCACGCGGTACCGGTCGATCACGTCAGGAAGCGCGGGGGACTCCACAGGGTTGGAGGGCGGACTTCATCAGTATAAAACGTAGCGGCTTACCCAACGGATAGGGGCCTCACATTTATACGCGTGCCGACGGCCTCTGGCGCCAGGGGCGCCTCGCCGCCTGAATGGCTCCGCGTCACGCACGCGCCGCCTCGCACCGCGCACATGCATTCGCCCCCCATGGCCCCATCCGCCCACCCTAGTTTGGGTCGGTACCGCTTCCAGACTGCACATGCGTTTGCTTCTCCTCGCCGCCCTCACCGCGGCGCCCTTTCTCTCGCCAGAGGCTCAGAGCCTCCGCGCCAGCGGCCCGGCCGTGCCCCTGGCGGGCTCCGCCGATGCGCCTCTTGCGCACGCTCGCTGGTCCCCCGCCGGCGACGCGCTGCTCGCCACACGGCCCAACCACGACGGACTCTGGCTCGTGACGCCGGAAGGCGAGAGCCGCCAGGTACGCGAGGGATCGGCCTACGCCGCCGAGTGGAGCCCCGACGGGACAGCCATCCTCCTCAGGGCGGACCGGCAGGACGGCCCGCGCCGCGACCACGCCGTCGCGATGATCGACCTCGCCTCTGGCGAGACGACACTGCTCAGCGACTGGCGCGCGACGATGCCCACGCTGCCGCGCTGGTCCGCCGACGGCTCGCAGGCGCTCCTGCTGGAGGCGTCCGGCGCCGTGGAGCGCTTCGAAACCGGCCGCGCTGTGGAGGCGGGCTTTGCCGCCGCCAGCGGCTCGGCGTTCCTGCTCGCGGAGTCCGGGACCGTCGCCGCCAGCGCGGCAACGGACGCGCCTCTGGCGCCACTCGGTGGCGCGCGCCTGCTCAACCTGACGCCCTCCCCCGACCGCCAGCGGCTCGCCTTTGAGGCCATGGGCGGCAACCTGTACGTCGTGAACGCGGACGGCTCCGGCCTCACCGATCTCGGCGTCGGCTACGAGCCCACGTGGAGCCCGGACGGCCAGTGGGTCGCTTTCATGCGGACGGAGGACGACGGGCACCAGATGCTCGCCGCAGACCTCTACGCCGCACGCGCCGACGGCTCCGCGCTCATGCAGTTGACTGACGCCAGCGGCCTCGAAATGAACCCCTCCTGGTCGCCCGACGGCACGCGCCTCGCCTTCGACGACGGCCAGACTGTTTACCTCCTCCCCCTCTTTGAGTAGCTCGATGCCCCGCCTTTCATTCTTCGCGCTCGGCCTCGCGCTGCTTACCCTCGCGCCTCTGGCGCCAGAGGCCCAGGAGGTCACGGGCCTCTCGGACTTCTCCATCTTCCTTGACCCCGGGCACAGCCAGAACGAGAACGTCGGCTTTGCCGGCTACTCCGAGGCGCGCAAGACGCTCCGCGTCGGCCTCGCGCTCAAGGACATGCTGGAGACGCGCACCGACATCGGCGGCGTGTTCATGTCCCGCACCACGGACCAGGAGTCCGTCTCGCTTTCGCAGCGCACGACGACCGCGAACGCCTCTGGCGCGGACTACTTCCACTCCATCCACTCCAACGCCGCCGGCCCCACCACGAACTACCTCTTCGTGCTCTGGGCGCAGCTCCCCAACGGCAACGAGCCCAACGCGCCGTACGCCGGCGGACGCCAGATGGCGGAGACCATGGGCCCCAACTTCGCCGAGGCCATGCGCATCGGTACGCGGGGCACCAACGGCGGCTTCGGCGAGTGCGACTTCTACGGCGCAGGCTCCTGCGGCAACGGCGTCAAGGGCTCTCGCAACTTCGTGCAGCGCAACTCCTTGATGCCCTCCACGCTGAGTGAAGCCGGTTTCCACACCAGCACGACTCAGAACCCGCGCAACATGAACGCGGACTGGAAGGTGCTGGAGGCGCAGTCCATGTTCTGGGCCATCCTGGAATACAACGGCCTCACCCGCACGCCCGACCGCATCGCGACGGGCATCATCACCGACGGCGAGAGCGGCATCCCGGTCAACGGCGCGACGGTCGAGATCGCGGGCCGGAGCTACACCACCGACACGTACGAAAGCCTCTTCAACCAGTACAGCTCCGATCCGGACCTGCTGCACAACGGCTTCTACTACCTGCCGGACATGCCCGCCGGTACGCACGCCGTGACCATCACCGCACCCGGCTACCGCACGGCTACAGGCCAGATCGCGATGCTGGAAGGCGAGTTCTCGTTTTTCGACGCCGAGCTGACCTCCAACGTCCCGCCTGTCGTGGAGGCGTCCACTCCAGAGGCCGACGATCCGGCCTTCCGCATCACAGACAACATCGAGATCGCCTTCTCGCGCCCGATGGACCGCGCGGCGACCGAGGCCGCGTTCTCGCTCGCGCCCGCCTCTGGCGGCGACGAGGTCGCCGGCGCGTTCCGCTGGTCGGACAATGACACCCGCATGGTGTTTGACCCCACGGACGATCTGATGGCGGAGACGTTGTTCGCGCTCACCATCGCGGGCACCGCCGAAGGCACTGCTGGCGACGCTCTGGACGGAAACGGCGACGGGACCGGCGGAGACGCCTTTGCCGTCACCTTCACGTCGGGCTTCCCCGACGCGACGCCTCCGCGCATCGTGGCTGTATACCCTGCCAACAACTCCACCGATGTAGAGCGGCTTCCCCTGCTGACGCTCACCTACTCCGAGCCCATCGAGGCTGCGACCGTTGACGGCCGCGTAAGCTTGGTGCCGGCCTCTGGCGGCGCAGCCGTCTCCGGGTCGGTGCAGTACAAGCGCCTTGGCGAGAGGAGCGCGATCAGCTTTTTCCCTGACGCGCCGCTGGCGGCGGGCACCGCTTACCGCCTCGAAGTAGCCCCCGGCCTGCGCGATCTGTTCCTCAACGAGCAGACCAACCTGCAGCGCCTCACCTTCACGACAGGCGCCCAAACAGCTCTCGCCACGGTCATGGACAACTTTGAAGGTGACGTGGCCGACGATTGGTGGGAGCCCCAGCAAAGCGGCTCCACAACGGGCATTGTGACCGACTCGACCTCCTCCGTCGCTACCGACGAGCTCGCCAGCGGTCTCTACGGAGGCGATTCCTCGTTCCGGATCGACTACGGCTGGAACCTCAACGATCCATCTTGGCTGGTCCGCCAGTACCGGAACGTCTCGCCCCCACAGGCCGACACGTTCACGGCATCGTCTACACTTCGCGCCGCCGTTTTCGGAGACGGCAGCGGCACGCTGTTTCGCTTCGCCGTTCGCGATCAGGGCAGCATCGAGGTAAGCCCTTGGCGCGCCATTGATTGGATCGGCTGGCGTGACATCACGTGGGACATCACCGCCGACGGGACGGGAAGCTGGATCAGCCCTGATGGCACCGTTGACGGGAACGCCTACTTCGATTCTATCCAACTCTCCTACGACGCCTCGGCGGCGAGCGCGCCGTACGGCCAGATCTGGGTGGACGATCTCCAAATCGTCTCCTTCACGTCCGTAGCGGGCGAGGAAGCGCCCGAGGCCGCCGTTCTCGCCCTCGGGGACCCGTACCCCAACCCGGTCCGCACCCGCGCCACCGTTGGGTTCACGCTCGGCACCCCTGCGCCCGTAACGGCGGTCGTCTACAGCGCGACCGGCGCTGAAGTCGCGACGCTCGCCTCTGGCGAGACGTGGGGCGCCGGCGAGCACCAGATGGAATGGGACGCGAGCACTGTCGCGTCGGGCGTGTACTTCGTCCGCATCCAGGCTGCGGGCCAGACCGAGACCGCGCGCCTCACGGTCGTCCGGTAACGCCGAGACCAGTGGTCGCGAGAGACCTTTAGCGACTGCCACGCCCCCGCCGAGTGGTTCGGCGGGGGCGTATTGCATCGTGACGGGGCACTCGGGCGGGCGCCTTGCCCCATCCCGCATGTTCCAAGACAAGAAGAGCACGGCGCTAGAGGCACGGACTCGCCTCTGGCGGTGGACTACACCGTCGGCGGATCCCACGCGGGGAGGCCGAGTCTCCCGAGTTCCTCCCACGCTCAGCTTTCCACGCTGGACTCCCCGTCGCGCCCGAGGCTGTGGCCCACACGCAAACGCCCCCGCCGAAGGTCTCGGCGGGGGCGTCCGGTACGTCTGGCTTTCGCCAGAGGCTAGCGAACCACCGTGACCGCGCGCGTCTGGCGGTCGCCATCGGCGTCCAGCACGATCACGTACGTGCCGCTGGCGACGGCCGCTCCGTTCGAGCGAGCGTCCCACGTTACGGACTGAGCACCCGCGGCGCGGGGCTCATCGTCTACGAGAACGCTGACCTCGCGGCCGAGCACGTCCATCACGCGGAGCGTGACGCGGCCAGGCTCCCGGAGCGTAAACGCCACCTCGGTCTCGCGCGAGAACGGGTTCGGACGCGGCGGCAGTAATGACGCCAGAGGCGCTGGTCCGGCTTCGCTTGCCGTGTCGCGCCCTTCGATCATCACGATGTTGCTCGGTGCCCCCTCAATGGAGTTAGAGCTCACAGCGCGAACGACGTAGTACCAGTTCAGCGCATCCGCGTTGGGCCGGTCTACGAACGTCGTCTCCCCCGTCACGGCCACGAGGTTGGCCGGGTCTTCCAGCGCCATCGCGAGGTTGGGCTCCCCTTCTGAGAGGATCTTGTAGACGGCGTAGCGGCGCGTCTCGGCGGCGCCGTCCGTCGGCGCGCTCCACGTCAGTGTCACGTCCAACGCGCCCGTCCACTCGGACGCCAGAGGCCCTGGTGTGCCGGGGGCATCCAGGCTTTTCCATGCCATCGTTGGCGTGAGTGCGGCACGGCGGTACAGGTCCGTCTTCAAGGAATCGCGGAAGCCCTGGGAAGCGTACAGCGAGACATTTTTCGCCCGGAAGAGGATGTGCCCCTGGAGGTTCTCATCTTCGCGCGTGAGCCGGATCTGACGTGGGATCTCGTTGGGCTGGAATCGAGCGCCGCTGTACGTGTTGTTATCAGAGCGGTAGAGGCCGAGGCCAGGGTACACGTGGCGGTCATTGCGCTGCTCCCCCCACCATGGTGCGAGGCGGCCGAAGTCCTGCCCTCCTCCGAATGCCCAGTACGTCTGGGGCGCGAGGTAGTCCACGGTCTCGTTGTCCATCCACGAGACGGCGTCAGCGTAGATCGTGTTGTAAGCGTCTAGTCCCGAGATACCTGAAGGGACGCCGTTCTTCCAAATCCCGAACGGACTCACGCCCCACTTCACCTCCGGCTTGAGCGCGTTGATGCTGTCCTGCACCTGCGCCACCATGAGGTTCACGTTGTCACGCCGCCAATCCCCAATGCTCACGAAGCCTCGGGGATCCGCTTGGAACGTGTCCGCATCTTGGTTCGAGATGTTGTTCGGCGGGTACGGGTAGAAGTAATCGTCGATGTGCATCCCGTCTACGTCGTACCGACGAACGATGTCAGCAACGACGGTCGCCATCCGGTCCCGTGCGGCCTGCAATCCCGGATTGTAGATCTTGATGTCGCCGAACTCGAGCAACCACTCCGGGTTGGTATTGGTCACGTGGTTATCGGCCTTGGGATAGGAGGACCCCCGATCCGCACGGTATGGGTTGAGCCATGCGTGGAGCTCCATGCCTCGCGCGTGCGCCTCTTCGATGACGAACTCCAGTGGGTCGTAGTAGGGATCGGGTGCGACGCCCTGCTCGCCAGTCAACCAGTAGGACCATGGTTCCAGATCCGACTGGTACAAGGCGTCGCTCTCGGCTCTCACTTGGAACATGACGGCGTTCACGCCAGAGGCCTGCAGTTGGTCCAGCATGCTTCGGAGCTCAGCTTGCTGGCCGAACGTGCTTCCGTTTCGGCTATTGGGCCAGTCCAGGTTGATGACGGTCGCGATCCACGCGCCGCGGAACTCCTGCTTGGGTCCCACCGGTGTGACCAGAGACTGAGCCTCTGCGGTGGTACCTCCCGCGATCAACGCGGCGAGGAGGAAAAGGGAAAGGGCTCGCATGGATCTGTACGTCTGTCTAGAAAAGAAAACGGGCGCCGAACCCGAAGGCCCGGCGCCCGGGAGATTGCATCTAACGCCAGAGGCTGGCGCGAGAAGCGTTCATCTACCGCATGTGGAGCATGCGACGGCTGACGCGCTGGCCGTCAACTTCCAGTGCGAACACGTAGACGCCGCCAGCGAGGCCGGTTGCATCGAACGTGACCGTGTGAGAGCCGCTGGCGCGCGGTCCCTGGGCAAGCGTGCGGACCTCACGGCCCGTCACGTCGTAGACCTGGACCTTGACCGTCGCCGGATTGTCGAGCTCAAACGTGATGTCCGTGGAGCCGTTGAACGGGTTCGGGACGTTCTGGTGAAGCGTCACGCCGTCGACCTCCGGACCGCTCTGAACGGCCGTGCCTGCGAAAGTGAACTTCTGCAGTGCGGGGGACGCGAGGTTGAACTCACCGACGTACGCGACGGTGCCTTCCGGGTTGAACGCGATCGCGCGGGGGCGGCCGTCACCGGGGTTGTTCCAGACGATCGAATCCGAAGGAGCCGGAGTCGGGTCCGTGAGGACATCGTTGGCGTCGAACTCGTACCACGTGTGCGGCTGGTAGCGGCGCTCAACACCGTTCGCGTCGGTCCAGTAGCCGGTTGGCAGGTCGTTCGGGCTGCCTGCGCTTGCCCAAACCTTGCCACTCGTCGGGTGAATAGCCATGGACTCAACAGCCATGCCCTCAAACGCGATGGTCAGCGAATCGTACGGCGTGAGGTCGTCCGGGCGCTGGAGCACCGTTGCCACCTTAGCGCTGTAGTTCGGCACGATGACGGTGTTGCCATCTGGGTACGCGAACAGCGTGCGGTTGAAACCGAGCGAGGGGTTCTGGAGGTTCTCGATAAAGTCCAGCGTAGAGCCGCTGTACTTGGCGACGGGGTCACCAGGGAAAACGCCCGTGAGGTATAGGTCTCCAGCGTTGTCGACGGCCGGTCCTGCGGTTCCGCGGGTATCCAGGATGGTCGGCGTGAGGACGTCCAGGACGTTACCGCTGGTGTCCATCTTGTACACCGTGTTAAAGAAGATGGCGTACACGTTGTCATTGACAACGCGCAGACCGCGTCCCGTGTCGTACGACCAGTTCAGGGCGCCATCGCTGTTGCGGACCAAGCTTCCACCGAGGGTATCCGCCTCACCGCCAGGCAGCGTTACGGTAGCGATCGGCGAGAAGGAAGCTGGCGTTCCGTCAGCCTTGTAAACCCGCAGGGTCGTAACGCGGCAGTTTCCGGTGGTCGCGTTGCAGTCAGCGGTGTCCCCCGTTGGGAACGGGCTGACCGCGACGCTATCGCCGGTGAACGGGTAGTAGGACTGGGTCCACACGTCTCCGTTAGAAGCCACTCCGAGACCGTGGATGTGTGGGGTGTTGGGGTTTTCTCCGCCTGGGAAGTCGCTATCGTAAACCCACTGGGCCGAAGCGGCAGGGGCGACGAGAAGCGCTGCGAAGAGCAGTATCAGTCTTTTCATTATGATGGGTATGTGAGAATGCCAGGGGCTGGATTGCCTCTGGCGATGGAGCGAGCAAGAAGCCTAAGGGGCTCCTTGACGTCGCGTTTCGAGTTTGTAGAGTTGGGCCGGCGTGGGTGCGGCTTCTGGCGTAGCGCCTGGAACGACTGGCGTCGAGTAATACAGGCCGGTACTGCCGTCCCATGCAAGGGCCCGGACCGGACCGGTGATGACCCCAGGGTATAGCGGGCTTCCGACCCCTCCGGCCGTGACCTCGTAGATCGGGTTCGTGCGGTTCGTTGTGCCGACGTACATCGTGCCGTCAGCAGCGAAGGCGATGGACGTCACGCTTCCCGTTGGCGGCGTGTACACCACTTCTCCCGCTCCAAGATCGCCAGAGGCGTCGATGGGGAAACGGACCACGCGGCTCGTAGATGTGCTTTGGGAGGCGACGTACAGAGCTCCATCGCGCACGATCATGTCTCTCACTACGCCGGTGAATGCTGCGCCCCCGACTTGCGGGGTAGAAACCGTATAGGAACGGTCCGCAGCGAACTTGTAGAAGCGGGTTTGGGGCGCCGGTTCTCCCGTTCCAGGAGCGGGCTCCGCGCCAGCGGCCCAGACCGCGTCGCCAGAGGCGTTTGCGACGACGGTGAATGCGGGCGGTTGCTCTGCCGCTGCCGCTGCCGCAAACACAGATCCCACGCCTGTAGCCGGAATGGAGTAGATCGCGCGGTTGCTCAGCACCCCGATCAACGTGCCGTCGGTGTTGTAAGTGAGGTCCACCCACGGCCGAGCGGCCTCGGCGACTCGCGTCCTCTCGCCAGAGGTTTCGTCGAATGCGAAGATGCCCTGCGCGTCGCCGTTGCGCTGGAGTGCGGCGATAAGGTTGCCGTCGTTATCACGTGTCAGAGCGACAACCTCCTCGGCTTCGGAGGTCACGACGGCGCCGAAAACCTCCACCGCTGCGGTAAGCCCGAAGACCATCGGAGAGCTGTAGTTCTCGGCGCCCACCACGCTGATCCGCAGGTTGAGCGTCGCGCCAGGGAAGTTGGGAGTCTTCACCCGCAAGCGGGTTGCCGACGCTTCAATCACCTCGCCTCTGGCGAAGTCCCCGTTGCCGTTCTCGAAGTACACGAGGTTCTCGCTCGGGACAGTCGAGAAGTTCTGGCCCTCAATGGTGATGACGTCAATGCCCGCCAGAACGATGGGGTCATCGGTGGTCACGTTCGAGATGACGGGGTCCGCCAGCGAAGGGCGGTCTGGATCGTAAAGGCTACTTCCGGGGCCGCCGTCGCACCCCGTGAGAAGCGCGATCGCGAGCAGGAAAGAGAGGGGCGCGAGGCGCATGTGTCTAGAACGAGAGGTGGACGGCGACGCGGTGAACGGCGTCGAACACGCCAAAGTCGGTGTAAGCATAGTCGGCTCCGATGCCGAGGCCAGCGACGGACTGCTTGACGCCAGCCCCGAGGCTGATGCCTTGCTCATCTGTGGGACTGACGTACCCGGCCCGGAGTGAGAGCGTCTCGGCAAAGGTGTACTCCGCGCCCACCTTGAGTTGCTCCGAGAAGTCGCGCGGGTTCTCCGCATCTACGGAGAGCAGAAGGCTGTGAGGGCCTGTCGCCATCGGTGTGAGGTCCAGCACGTCCATCGAGACGCCGATGTGGAGCGTGAGCGGGAGTTGCGCCCCTTCGTCTTCGAAGGTGACCTCTTGCGAGAAGTTGCGGGCCGAGAGCGCAAAGTTGAGACTCTCGAAGCCCGTTTTGTAGAACACGCCGAAGTCGTACGCGAGAACGCCCTGTGCGACGTCGGTGAACTGTAGTTCTCCCCCTTCATCGTAGCGAGTCGGAGCTGCTCCGAAGTCCTGGCGTGCGTATTTGACCTGGCCGCCTGCGGAGAACTGATCCGAAAAGGCGCGGGCGTACCCAATTCCGGCCATCCACGCACTGGGCGAGAAGCTTCCGATCTCGCGGTATCCCTGGTCGCTGTCCTCGAAGACGGTCTGCGTAAGGTCGCCGTAGTCCGCGAACGCGAGGGAGCCTCCGAAGACGCCGAGGTTTCCAGCTTTATATGAGAGGCTCGCGTGGTTGTAATCGATACTCGCGATCCACTGCGTGTTCGAGATCATCGCGTCCGTGTCCGCCTCCTGCCACGCGAGGGCTGCGGGGTTGTAGAAGAGAGCGTCCGAGCCTCCGACGAGCGAGGTCATGGCATTTCCGAGCGCAGCCGAGCGGGGGTCCGCACTTACCGCGAGAAACTTCATCGCGGTCTGCGCAAGCTTGTCGCGGTTGGTGACGATCTGCGCCTCTGGCGTCTGCGCCAGAGGCAGCACGGCGAGTGCGAGGAGGAGCGTCCGAAGCACGAAACGAGTAGGCATGAGGGGGGGTCGCATCGGGCGCTATCGGATGATGACGAACTTTTGGATTGAGCGGTCGCCGGCTTCGAAAAGCATCTCGCCCGTGTCCAAGTCCATGATGTCGTCGGTGACGGTGATGACGGCGATGTAAACGCCAGAGGCGATCACCTGACGCGAGCGTGTCGTCTGGTACCAGAACTCATCGCCACTTCCGTCTGTGTGCTCGATCGACTCAATGAGTTCCCCGAGTTCGGTGTAGATGTCTATCCGGCACTGCCCGGGGATGTTGTAGAAAGCGAGCTTGTCCCCTACATCGAAGAACCGAACGGCGTCTTGCGGTCTCGTCTCGGAGCCTCTGGCGGAGCCGAGGTAGAACGGGTTGGGAACGATGCGAATCTGATCCATCGCGGTCCCCGCCTGCCTCTGCAAGAAGCCGGGATCGTACGTCTGCGTGTAGTAGCGGCTACTGCGTAGCGGGACACCTGTCGGCGTCTGCCCAGTGCCGTCGTTGCTGCTACCGTCGGCCACGGATTGGATGTAGTAGAAGTACTGGATGCCACGCGTGGGCGTCAGGTCATCGAAGCTTGTTTCCGCTGCGCTCGCGGTGTGAACCAGCGTGTATGTGCTGTCGAAAGCCGAAGCCGTACGGTAGATCTCATATCCCGTGAGTCCGCTGGCATCCGCTGGCGGCTCCCACGTAAGGCTGATCCGGTCTCCGCCAGAGGCGACTGAAAACGCGCTCGGGGGTGCCGGCGCTTTAGGGATTGCGAAGTCCGACTCGTAGTTGGAGATGGCGCGCCGGAACGTCTGGAACAGCGAGTCGCGCCCTGTAAAGACCCACTCGTTCTTGGTCATTGTCTCCCCGTCGTAGGTCAGCGGTGCACCAGGGGCTCCGTCGGCAGCGAGCCATGCTCGGCCGAGAGCTGTGTTGGCCTCGCGGCTGAGGCCTGCAGCGCCTTCAGCGAAGACGATCCGTACGCTCTCGCCAGGGGCCAGTGTGTAGGGCCCGTAGCCATTGGCAAAAGAGAATCCGCCAGAAGTCCCGAGCGAGGGGTCGTTTGTAGGCGCCAACCACCCTTCTGGACCTGTTGGCTCTACCGCCCAAGCGTGCCGAGGGCTCCTGTGGCCGCTGGCCATCAGGTTGTACTCTCGTTGCATGGCCGTGACGTTAAACGGGTCATTGTTCGAGTTGATGGGATCGTCCGACCCGATCCACGTCGTCGTAGATGGTTGCCCTGCGTCGTCGCTGTCGTCGGTTGCAGAAGCATCGGCATGCAGCGTGACGACGCCGACGAACTGCGATGCGCCCAACCGTCCGAGCGTATCGCTCGGTGCCACGTTCGCGGCTGGAAGAGCTTCGGGGAAGATGGGACCGCCGATGTTGTCGTATGCCGTGAAGGCCGGAAACTTGCCGTGCCACGCGTACTGCGCTCGGAACTGCTCGTCGGCAGGATCGGCGCGGACGCCGTCGCCTCTGGCGTCGTTCATCGTGTTCTTACCCCACCCGGTCGCGTTGCCAATGACGTACCGCGTTTCACGCGCGACGGAGAGGCGGTACTGGTAGAAGGGCCGCAGTCCCTCGATAGTCTGGTTCGGCAGTTCGATGTCGGCGTCGTTGTCCACGTTGCCCGTGTTCGTAAACGTGTACTCGATCACGTGGTAGTTGTCGTGATACTCCTGGCTGAACTGCATCACGCGCCGCGTGACCGTTACACCGAGCAACGTGTTGACCTCAGAGACCAACATGATGTCTGCTTCCATGGTGGGGTCCACCCGGTCAACGACCATCTCAGCCGAGGGGAAGCTCGGGTTGCCGTCTACCAAGACCGTGGGGAGGTCGTAGCGCGATACGAGTTCGAAGCGGACCGGGAAGACTTCACCGACGCCGGTCACGCGAGGCCCGACGTGGACCACGCGCACGGGGTACGCTGTCCCGAGCTCATCCACCACGTTTTCAGCGCCGAGCCAGAAGCCCTTCGCGGCCTGCATGTCCGTGAAGGAGTAGATACCAGGCCACCTCATCCCGTACTGCTGGGAGGCTATCAGCCCCTCCTCGATCTCATTGCCTGAGGCCGCATACCAGTTGTGAAAAGAGCCGCCCGCGACCCATTTGGTCGGGAACTGGGCCGATGCCGGTCCTGCGGCGAGACCGAAGAGGAGCGCGGCAACCGCCAGAGGCGGTAGGAAAGCCCGGAAGCGTGAGGCGAGAAACATGCGGTGCGGGGAAAACATCTGGGCAGGTCTCACTAAAGCGAGATGCGGAGACCGACGAACACGTCGCGGGGAGAGATGAAGTTGAGGAAGCTCTGATTCGGCATATCGATGTATGCCTTGGTATCAAGCACTTCTTGCAGACGCGACTCATCTACGGGGCGCCACTCGCCGTTCTCGAAAGTGGAGTACGCGCCGGTCTCCCGCTCGTAGTAGATCACGTTGGGGTTTGGCACTTGGTCGGCCTGAGTGCCTTCGTTGTACTGACAGTCTCCAAACCCACTACGTGAGGGAACGCTGCAGATCGGCTGGAACGCCACGTCGGGGTCGCGGAAGTCCCCCACCTGATCGTTGCCCGGGACGTTGGTGTAATCGCTCGACTCAGGGAAGTGCAAAGAGCGGTAGTAGTCCGTCCGGTCCGTTCCGTCCACGTACCCGAGGCCTGAAAGGTCTTTACGGTCCAGCATGTTGAACACGTCGGCGAAGAACGACACCCTCCGCCCCGCAACGTTGAAGTTGCGAGCGAAGCGTAGGTCGAGTGACCAGAAGTCCTTGACCCCCACGTTGCGCTGGATGTCCGGCGTCCCTGCCGTGGACAGGCCTACCCACGTCGCGTTGCCACCGTCCTGCCAGCGTCCGATAAAGCTTACGCGCCAGTCCGCCAGAGGCCGGAGCCCTGCGAGGTTGGGGCCGAAGTCTTCAGGGACGAGCAGGTCGATGTTGGCGCGAGCAAAGGGGCGCGGTTGAGCTTCAGACTGTGCGTTCCGCCGGGCGGCGTCGCTCTCGGCCTGCTGCCGCTGATCGGAGGGGTTTTCGAAGATCGTCGGGAAGCCAAAGTATCCAGACGTGAACACGGAGTATGTGTAGTTGACGAACCCCTGAATCCACCGTCCGCGGTTGCGGCGCAAGGTGATCTCGAACCCGCGGATGTCCTCGTAGGAGTTGGGCTCGCTCGTGAGGTAGTCCACAGAACCTCGCCCCTGATAGTTCACCGAGAAGGGCTGGAGCGAGACGTCCTTGTAATAGCCAGCTAGCCGGACGAGGTACTGATCAAAGAAAGACTGTTCGTACCCCAGCTCGTACGCGACCGTCTTTGGGAGAGGCGCGTTCGGGTTGCCAATCCGAGAGAGCTGACCGCCATCGCTCGTAACGCGGACGAGGAAGAGGTCGTCGGGATCTGGGACCGCTCGGAAGTGCCCGTAGTTGAAGAACAGCTTCGAGACGGAAGTGACCGGGAAAGAGACACCAAGTCGGGGGCTGATGTTGAACTGAGACTCGACACCTACCGTGGTAAGCAGAGTATCCAGACCGGGCCGGGGGTCACCATTCTGAGTTGGAATGACCGCGAGGCGAGGATCAAACGAGGTAAACTCGTACCACTCTCCTCGGGGGTCGGTGTAGTCCCCGCGGAGGCCAATGTTGGCGATCATGCCACCAAACTCCAGCTTGGTCTGCCCATAGACCGCTGCGCGGATGGGCGACCGGTCCCACTGGCTCCACTCGTTGCCCCCAGTGAGCGCGGAGTCGATGCTGGCGTAGTTGGCCTGGCTCCGGGTCAGGTTGTACTCCAACCCGGTCTTGACTTCCATGAAGCGGTTGAGTTGGCTGGTAAGGTCGCCTTTGAGGTTCCAGACCGCGACGCGGCTGGAATCACGCGCGTTGGACATGCCGACGCCCATCCGCATTCCGTCCACGCCCGTAGAGGTGCTGTAGAAACCGGCTTCGTTGAACGGCTGCCATCCAAACGGCGCCTCGTCGAACCCGACGCCGCCGAATGTGACCACGTCTGTTGCCGTGTCACGGCGCCGGCCGGGGTTGGTGTCGTAGCGCGACTCGAAGCGGTTGACGCGGAGCTCGTAAAACGTCTTGTTGGAGACGGAATGCGTCAGCGTGCCGCCAAGCTGGTTGTACGTGACCTCGGACGGCCCCCAGTAGTCACCGGAGAAGATGCGGCTGTCGATAAAGCCAGAGCCCGCGTCCAGGTTGCCGGCGATGCCGCTGTTGCTGCGGAAGAAGCCTGGCTGCCCGGTTCGGCTCGCGCCGGTACCCGCCTGGTTGCCCAGGCGCCCCTCCAAGCTCAACTTCATGGCGTTGGTGAGGTTGCTCGTCACCTTGAGGTGTCCCGTTTGCTCCGTGTAGCGGTCCGTGTGGAGCGGGATCATGTAGAGATCCTGATCGCGGCGGTACGAGCCGAAAAAGCGGAGGCCGCCCAAGCTTTTACTCAGGAGAGGAACGGGACCGCCGAACCCGATATCGAGGTCGTAATCCGGTGCCGTGATCTCGAACGACTTCCGGTGCTGCCACAGGAACGCCTGCTGGAGAGCCTCTGGCGACAGGTCGTCGGTGGGATCGTCGTTGCGGAGGAGTTCCTCGGAGCGAGCGATCCACCCGCCGAACGGGGCGTACTGGCGGCGGACCTCTGGCGACCACTGGTCGGTGCCCATCATCGAGACCTCCGGGTCTAGGAAGGGGCGGATCCAGTACGAGTCGGGGTCATTCGCGAGGATGCCGCTGTTCTTCTGCGTCGCTGGGCTGAGACGGGCCGTGACGTCCACCTCATAGGTGTCGCGGCTTCCGTCTTTCGTGATCACGTTGACGACGCCAGAGCGGACGTTGCCGTACTCGGCGTTGAAGCCACCCGTCTGGACCTGCACCTCTTGTACGGACGAGAGCGGGACCGTGGAATACGGCGAGTTGTTGCGCTCGTCGCGGAGCGTGAGACCGTTCACCTGGAACGAGATCTCGTCGGAGCCCGAACCACGGACCGAGAGGCCCTGGACGCCCGCTTGGAGCCCCACGACCGAGGCAACGCTGCTCACCGGGAGCGATTCGATCTCTGCCGCAGAGATGTTGGAGCGGCTGTTCGAAACATCGGTCTCCACAACGGGGCGCTCGGCCCGGACGACGATGGTTTCAATGCCGAGGTCCTCCTCGCGCAACGTGACGTTGACCGTCGCGGTCTGGCCGATGTTGACGTCGATCCCCTCGATTACCTGCTCCGTGTACCCGAGTGCAGAGACCCGGATGGTCGTGGGCTGGGGAGAAACGTTGAGGACGGTGTAGTAGCCGTCGATGTCTGCCGCCGCTCCCTGCCCCGTCTCGACAACGATGACGTTGGCTCCAGGGATGGGCTCACCCGTACCACCGTCGGTCACTCGGCCGGCAATCTTGCCGGACTGAGCGAAAGCGGGAGCAGCGAGGAGGGTAACGAAGAAACAGAGGACGACCGGGGATAGGGTCCGAACCATCATGGGATGGGATGTCCGCCAGAGGCGGCCAGCGAGTAGGGAACAGCGCTCGCCAGCGGCCATCCTATGGAAACGCTTCCAAAGGCGCGCGGGGTGGTGGGGCGAGCGGTGCGCAATATGCGGCCCGTGCGGCAAACGGTGCAAGGTGAAACAGGGCGAGGTTGGGTGCGCTGAAGCGTAGGGGCCTCCCAGTGTCGTGAAGCGAGCGTTACCAAAAGGCCTTTGGCGGCCCGCTTAGAAAACCGTACGTCGTGCAAACCCAGACCCCTTCGCGGGAGGCGAGAGGCGGAGCGCACTGCCCCTCCCCTCACCCGGTCAAAAAAACGGCCTCTGGCGGGTTCACTTCCCGCCAGAGGCACTCGTTGCCGGCTAAGGCATCTCGTGAACGGTCACGAACGCCTCCACGGCGTAACACTCCGGAAGCCCGAGGGCGTCCAGTTCGGCTGCCGTCGACGTGTTGCGGTCACGGGCGCGCTCCCAGAACTCACGCTCGTCGTAGGCGCCGGGAAAGAGCGCGCGGTCTTTCTGGCTCTCGTGCTTGTAGATGGCCTCGATCTTGAGGTCGAGGTCGGCACGGGACATGGGCAGGAAGACATCGGCGCGGTCGATCTCCCACTCCTGCCAGGCGCCGCGGTAGAGCCACACGAGCGGGCGCAGGTCACCCTTACGGGGCGCGGTCTCGCCAGCGGCTCCTGGTCCCGAGGCCTCTGGCGCGATCTCCGCGTTGTACTGGATCAGCGCTTGCTCGATGGCGACGTAGCACATGCGGTGTGTGCCGTGCGGGTCGGAGAGGTCGCCGGCGACGTAGATGTGCGTCGGCTCCAGTTCGCGGAACAGGTCGAGCACGATCTCCACGTCGGCTTCGGAGATGGGGTCTTTCTTGACGCGGCCCGTGCGGTAGAACGGCATGTCCATGAAGCGGGCGTTCTCGGCGCCGAGCCCCATCACTTCGAGGGCCGTGATGGCCTCGGTGTACCGGATGGTGGCCTTGATCTCCTGGACCGCTGCGGTGTCGACCTCGGCGGGCGCCTTGGCCTCCAGATCCGCCATGATGCCCTTGACCTTGTCGGCGATGGCGCCGGAGTCCGAGCCCATGACGCCAGAGGTCATGTCTACAAAGCGGAGGTGACGGCGTACGTCCTGATCGAAGACGGCGACCGACCCGTTGGTCATGTAGGCGACCGTCACCTCGTTCTTGTTCTGGACAAGAGCGTGCAGCATCCCGCCCATGGAGATCACGTCGTCATCCGGGTGCGGGCTGAAGACGAGGACCTTCTTCTTGCGGGGCAGGCCCTTGGTGTAGACCACGCGGCGGCGGAGGTCCTCGAAGACCATGCGGCACAGCTCATCCACGCCGCCTCTGGCGTGAACAAGGTCGTGGAGGTGGTTGCGGTGGAAGTCGCCTTCGTCCAGCCGGAGGATGGCCTTCTCGGTCTGGCGCGAGAGCCAGATCACGGCGCGCTTGGCCGCAGCGTCGTCCCAGTCCACGCGGCGGACGAGCCAGGGGGTCTTCTCGCGCGTGAGCTCGGAGGCTGCGGCGCGATCCACGTAGAACGTGGCGTTCTGGTGCATCTGGAGGTACGTCGCCGAGACCTGCGCGTTGGGCGCCTCCTCTACGGCCTGCCGCACGATAGGCGCCTTGTGCTCACCCGTCGCCATGAGGATGATCTCGCGGGCGTCCAAGATGGTGCCGACGCCCATCGTGATGGCCTCTCGCGGGACGTACTTCTCCTCGAAGAAGTCCGAGGCGGCGTCTTTGCGCGTGATCTCATCCAGGACGATGAGCCGCGTGCGGTCCTCTGGCGTCGAACCCGGCTCGTTAAAGCCGATGTGTCCGCTGCGCCCGATGCCGAGCAGCAGCAGGTCCAGGCCGCCCGCCCGCTGGATGGCGCGCTCGTACTCCGCGGCGTGCTGCTCCATCGCCTCTGGCGGGAGGTCGCCACGCGGGATGTGGACGTTGCCCTCCGGGATGTTGACGTGATCGAAAAAGTTCTCCCGCATGAAGCGGTGATAGCTCTGCAGCGAGTCCGGCTGCATGGGCACGTACTCGTCGATGTTGAACGTGACCACGTTCGAGAAGTCCAGTCCCTCCTCGCGGTGCATCCGGATCAGCTCCTGGTACACGCCGATGGGCGTGGAGCCTGTGGGCAGGCCGAGAACGGCCGGGTCTCCCGCGGCGCTGCGGGCTTCGATCAGCGTGCGGACCTGCCGGGCGGCTTGCCGGGCGAGCTCGGAGGGCTCATCGAAGATGAGGACGGGGACGCGCTCGGCGCTTTGCCGGGAGGCAGGCGCGGGGCGGCGAGGGGTGTAAGCGGGGGTCATGTCCCGAGGGGGGTGAGGTGTGGCCGGTGCGCGGAGGCCTCTGGCGGAGGCCCCGGTTTCCGTGCGTGCGTATCCGTCTCCCGAAAGCCCTTCCAGGCGCGCGCCAGCAACGGGCGAGCGGGCCCGCGCGTGCGGCGCCAGAGGCCCGATGAGCGGGCACTCGTCTGAAGGGGGAGACCACGTTGCGTACAGCAACGGGAGGGCCAGTCCCGGCGAGGCCGGGAGATCTGCTCAGGAACGCAGCCGAGGAAAAAGTTGCGGGGCCAGTGGGGCTCCACGCGAGCGGCATGTGTGCGAGCGGGCTAACCTAGGCAGGGCGCTTCGCCCGGCGCCATTTTTTCCCGTCGCTCCGCTCGTTTTCGACTTGATGCCCCGCCCCTTCCGCCC